>NZ_JBDSMB010000122.1:0-6600 GCF_039916025.1 Flavobacterium sp. | reverse complement strand
AGAGCTTCAGACATCGTTGAGCAAAAAATCGGGGATCGTTATCCAAGTGGCGTTTACAACGTTGTTGTAACACAAGGAGAAGATGTTAAAACACTTCGTGTTATCAAACGATAATCAACAGATTAATTAAGCAAAAAGACCTTCGAGAAATCGAGGGTCTTTTTTTTTATTGGTTGACTGATTAGTAAATGGTTAATGTCTTGGTAATTAACATTTTATTTTGACAAATAATCGTAAATTTAATGTCCAATTAAATCCAATCAAGATGAAAAAGATACTTGTTCCATTAGATTTTTCAGAGACTTCTGAAAATGCCTTTGTATATGCACTTGAAATGGCAAAACTATACAAAGCAGAGTTGGTTTTGTTACACACGTTTGAGTTGCCGATTCTTGACAGTCAGATTGTACCGTTTAATTATGCCGAAATTTATGACACTCTTGAAATGTCCAATTTGGATCATTTTAAACAGGAAATGCCAAAACTTAAAGCTATAGCTAAAGAGCAAAAAGCACAAAACATTGTCATGAATCATATAATGATGGTTGGTGATTTGATTCATGCCATCAAAGAAGTTGTTGATCAGGAAAATATTGATTTTGTAGTTATGGGAACAAATGGGACTACAGGTTGGTTTGACTCTTTTGTGGGAACCAACACCAGCAGTGTTATTTCAGATGTTTCTGTCCCGGTTTTAAGCGTGGCTCATGACGAAAAATTCCATAAAATAGAAACCATTGGATTCACCACACGTTACAGAGAAAAAGATATTTCGGCTTTGGAAGAAGTGCTGGCAATTGCTAAAAAAATGAAAGCAAAGGTGAAATGTTTATATGTAAAAACATCGGCTTCAGATGTTAGAGGTGAAGCGATAAGTCAATGGGAATCACATTTTGTCAATGAAAATAATCTGGAATTTTTTATTATTCCAAGCGAAGAAGTGAACGAAACAATTGAGGAATTTTTAGTAAACCAAAGCATTGATTTATTAGCCATGGTAACTTATAAAAGAAACTTCTTTACGCAATTTTTCACCACTTCTATCACTCAAAAAATGTCACAACATTCAAGAACGCCAATTCTGGCAATACATGAATAAAAAAAACCGTAATCTCTTTCGAAATTACGGCCTCAGGTATAAAGGTTAGTTTATATTAGTTATTCAGCATTACCGGCATCACAAGCATGGTAACGGTTTCACCTTCATCTAAGCCATCAATTGGCGTTAAAATTCCAGCTCTGTTTGGCATTGACATTTCTAACATGATTTCGTCAGAAGTTAAATTCGTCAACATCTCAGATAAGAAACGCGAATTGAATCCAATTTGCATATCATCACCCTGATAATCACAAGTCAATCTTTCTTCTGCTTTGTTTGAGTAATCAATATCTTCTGCAGAAATATTCAATTCGGCACCAGCAATTTTCAAGCGAATCTGGTGTGTAGTTTTGTTAGAGAAAATCGCAACACGACGCACAGAATTCAATAATAAAACTCGGTTGATCATCAATTTATTTGGATTTTCTTTTGGAATTACCGCTTCATAATTTGGATATTTCCCATCAATCAAACGACAAGTCAAAATATAACTTTCAAAAGAGAAAGTCGCATTCGAATCGTTGTATTCAATAGTTACATCAGCATCAGAAGTTCCAAGAATACTTTTCAAAATATTCAAAGGTTTCTTTGGCATAATAAAATCGGCTACTTGCGAAGCTTTCACATCGGCACGAGCATATTTCACTAATTTATGAGCATCGGTAGCTACAAATATCAAACCTTCCGGAGAAAATTGGAAAAACACACCGCTCATTACCGGACGCAAATCATCGTTTCCGGCAGCAAAGATTGTTTTGCTGATTGCTGTTGCTAAAACCTCAGAAGGAACAACAGTTGATGACGGATTATCTAAACTTACCGATTTTGGAAATTCTTCTCCCGGTGCATAAGCAATTGCATATTTTCCAGAATTTGAACTGATTTCGATAGTGCTGTTTTCTTCTACAGTAAAAGTCAGTGGTTGCTCCGGAAATGTTTTTAGAATATCTAATAACAATTTCGCAGGAACCGCAACGCTTCCTTTGCTTGTTGAGTCAATTTCTAATGTAGCCGACATGGTTGTCTCTAAATCAGAAGCTGAAACGCTTAAGTTTTTGTGGTCTAACTCAAATAGGAAGTTATCTAAAATAGGCAACGTGTTACTGCTATTGATAACACTACCCAGAACTTGTAGCTGTTTTAATAAGTATGAACTCGATACAATAAATTTCATCTGAATTTTTTATTTATTTTTTATTGGAAGATGGAATGCTCACCAAATCCTCTATTTTTATGAAAACCTCATTTTAGGCATTTCATCGTGAATTTAATTTTTACAAATATATCTTAAACTAATAGATTTCAAAAAGTTTTTTATTAACATTACTTGCTATATTTTCGCTTGCGCAGAATGGTAAACACAACTCCAAATAACAACAGAATAACTATTGGTACTGCCACAGTTATGACTTGTGATTGGGTATAGGAAGCATATACTTTTTCTTTATCCAGAATAGGCAAATTCACTTCCTTGTTTCGAATGTTAATAAGTCCGTTGTCGTCCAATAAATAATTGACGCAATTCATCATAAAATCCTTGTTGGCGTAAAGAACTCCGGTTCGTTGATCTAACCCTAATTCAACTTCTCTGCCGTTTTTGTCCAATTGGTTTTTAATCACATCACCATCAGAAATGACAATCATCTTGCCGTCTTTTCCGGTGTTTTTAAAAGTTGCATCTTTAAAAGGCAAAACCCTGTTTTCATAAACAGAATGAAACTGTCCTTCGAGCAAAACAGCTACAGGAAAATTTCCTGAACCAGTAAAATCTTTTGGTCCCAATTCTTCAGATGCCATCCTTAAGCTTACCTCTGCAGGAGCTCCAATTAGTTTTGAGTATTGTGACGACTGCAGTAAAACTGTTTTTTTGATGTCATTTTTCAATGGTTCAATCGGACTTGCAAACTGAAATTTAATTCCATCCAAATTACTCACAATTGGATTTTTTGCATCCTGCGATGGATAAATCATCGGAGAAAGATACCAAGGCAATTGGACTTTTTGAGTGCCGCTTCCTGGCTCGCCTGTTTCAAGTATAATTGGCGTTGCGACTAGATCTTTGATTAAATCAGGATGTATTCTAATGCCATACTTAAAGAACATATCATTCAGATTCAAATCTCTTGGAAATGCCAGATTTGCTCCTGTTTCATTATACAGACTGTCTATTTCCATATTGACCTGATCAACCAGCCAAATCGTTTTTCCTCCGTTGACAATGTATTGGTCTAACACTTGTTTTTCTTCATCAGAAAACGCTTCTGTTGGTTTGGCAATAATCGCTAAATCATATTTTTTTAAATGTTCTAAAGTCTGAACCGGTGTTTTAGCAACAGAATCTAAAGTAAATGGCGCAATAAAATAATTGTCTTTTACCGATTTGATAAAGTCTGCAATGTATCGGTCCTGAAGTTCACCATTACCATTAATTATCACCACTTTTTTCTGTTTGGCTTTTGAAACCGTATTGATTGCATTGGCAAAAGCATATTCTAAATGCTGCACCGAACTCACTACTTTTTCTGCAGTAGATGCGCCCATCATGTTTTTTAACAGAGGCACTTTCACAGAGCGATTACCACAAGTAGCGATTGCCCATGGTAAAACTAATGATTGCGTTTGTTTTCCTTTGTCAGATAGGGAAACGTTTACTGGCATCATTGTGTTGCCAATAAATGAATTCTTTACTGCATCATTTAAATTATCAATTTTTTCAATGCTTGCTTTGATTTCTTTTTCCTGTGCAGAATCTTTAATCTTATTTTCTAATTTATATAGGGAATATATTATTTCACGTTTTGTGAAATCATCTCCTTCATCATCGCTTAAAGGATTAATGAACCTAAAAATGATATTGGAATTCTGGGATTTGAATTCTTCTAATAACTGCTGGGTTTCTGTTTGTAATTTCTTGAATTCCCCCGGAAAATCTCCTTCGAGGTAGACATCAATATACAATGGTTCTTTAACTTGGTCAATGACGCCTAAAGATGTTTGCGAAAGCGTATAACGTTTGTCAGCGGTTAAGTCAAAACGTTTGTAAAGAAAATGGCCAGCCAGATTCAGTATCACTATAAAACCTATAGTGAGCGCCATTTTTTTGAAGTTATTGTTTGCTGTTTTCATTACGATTTTAAAGATTTAAGTTTAAAAACAGTGAACGACAAGAACAGAAACGACACACTCACAAAATATAAAATATCCCGTGTGTCTAATACACCGCGCGACATGCTTTTGAAATGATAATCCATTCCAAATCTGGAAACAGCATCTTCAAAACCTTTGACGTAAGTTGAAATTCCTTCAAAACCAAAGTAAAATACGAAACATAAAAACACAGCAAGCAAAAACGCCACAATCTGATTTTCAGAAAGTGTTGAAGTAAAAATTCCGATAGAAGTATAGGCAGCAACTAAAAATAGCAATCCAAAATAAGAACCCATCGTGCTTCCCATATCGATATTTCCTGTTGGCATTCCTAAGCTATTAATCACATAAACGTAAACCAACGTTGGAATAAGCGCAATCACAATCAGTAAAAACGAACCGAGAAATTTTCCGTTTACAATTTGCCAAAGCGATAATGGTTTGGTCAATAATAATTCAATCGTGCCTTGTTTTTTTTCATCAGAAAAGCTACGCATTGTCACAGCCGGAATCAGGAAAATGAAAATCCATGGTGCCAAAGTGAAAAACGGACTTAAATCGGCAAAACCGCTTTGAAGAATATTATATTCGCCATCAAAAACCCAAAGGAACAAGCCGTTGAGCAACAGAAATAATCCAATCACAAGGTAACCGATTGGGGAACCAAAGAAGGATTTTATTTCGCGTAACGCTATTGATTTCATTTTATGTTTATTTGTTTATGCGGTTATTTGGTTATTTGATTTGCATCAAACTTCGTAATTTTTAATTCGTAATTAAGTTAGTGAAACTAACTTATCCACACTCCACGCTTCGGGTTTTTCGTTGAATAGTTTTTTGGTGAATGTCCAAACGTCATAAAACAATTCTGATTGGCGATAATTTTCCAAATCAGCTTCGGTTTCCCAAAAGCTATACGTAAAGAAAATGCACGGATTATTTTTATCCTGATATAATTCTAAAAATTTATTGCCGTGAGAGCCTCGTATCTTTTCTTTCATCACATCAAAGTTTTCCAAGAATTTTGGAATATGATCTTCGTGAAAACTCATTTTTACTATTCTAATGAACATTATTTTTTTGACTTTAAATTAATGATATATAAAATAGCCAATTCTAGTGATAAAACCAACGCTGCTGAAACTATAAATAGCAATGTTCTCAAAGGTATTGTTCTAAATTCTTGTATTAAGAGTGAAAAAATGATTAATACAATTAAATTTAAAATCAATTTGTTCGTTTTAAATGCTTCAAAGATTATATTTTTAATGAGAATTATCGCCGAAAAAACATATACCGAGTATAATATTGTTAATCCCCAAAGAATATTTTTAGATACAGGCGAATGGAATATTAAGCCAATGTTCCATAAGACAAATACAAAAATATTATAAAATAATATTTCTGCTAAACTTCTAAGGATGACTTCTATTAAAATTTTCTTCAACATCTCTTCTAATTTCTAAATTCAATCGTTACCACATCTCTATAACTCAATCCTAATAAACTGTGAGCCGAACCAACTGTCTCAGGATTGCTTCTGAAAATCGCAATTTCAAGAAAACCTGCTTCGTTAAAAATTGCCAGTTTTTCGCCTTCATAATACTTTAACGGATACTTTTCAGAAATGCCGATATCGGAATATTTTGGCAAAATGGTTTTGATGGTTTTATTTTTAAACTGGATTTCGTATGGTCTTGCTTTACCCATTTCCAGAAACATTTTTTTGGAAATATTGGTCACGGCATTACCTAAGTGGTCGCTATAAATAACATAGCCTTTAATTTGGTTTTCCTGAACAACAGCCTGCAGTTCGGTAACTTCTTTGATAGTTTTGATTTCTTTGCCAATAACATTGAGTAAACCGCCTTTGGCTAAATGACAGGCTACTTTTACAAACACATCCAAATCGGTGGCGTCATTTGGTAAACGATCGTGAATATTAATGGCAACCAACTTTTGCGGAACAATCTTTTGAATCAGCATACTCAGAATTCCATTATCAGCACAAATGAAGTAATGGTCGTTCCATTGCATCGCAATATGTTGGTTTTCGGTATTCAGTTCGATGTCGACGCCAATTAAATGTACGGTCCCTTTTGGAAAACTGCTATAAGCAGCTCCAATTATATAAGAAGCTTCGGCAACATTGAAAGCATCAATATTGTGGGAAATATCAATAATCACAGCTTCGCGAAACTCGGATAACAACTTACCTTTTAAAGCACCGACAAAGTGGTCTTTTAATCCGTAATCGGTGGTTAAGGTAATTATTGACATAGATTGTTTATAACTTGGTTGAAATCGGTTCCAAAAATAGTAAAACCTATTCTTTTATTTGATTAAATTTGGAT
>NZ_JBDSMB010000121.1:0-39928 GCF_039916025.1 Flavobacterium sp. | reverse complement strand
GTTTTGATGGATGGAAAAATCGTAAAATCGGGCGGAAAAGAACTGGCTTACGAATTAGAGGAAAAAGGATACGACTGGATTAAAGCGGAAATAGAAGTCTAAAAAGTTATCAGTTCTCTGTTTTCAGTCACTGAAAACCGACAACCGACAACAGACAACAAAAAACATGGAATTGAAAGATAAATTAATCTCGTCTTTTATGGCGTTCGAAGAAAGCATCGATGTGCACAATGAGCTGCATGACGTTAGAACTTCTGCTATAAAAAACTTTGAAAATAAAGGTTTCCCAACCAAAAAAGAAGAAGCATGGAAATACACTTCGCTGAACGCCATTTTAAAAAATGACTATTCGGTATTTCCAAAACATGAGAATGCGGTTGAGTTTAAAGATGTAAAGAAATATTTCCTGCACGAAATTGACACACACAAAGTGATTTTTGTTGATGGGAAATTCAGTTCATTTTTATCGGCAACAACGCATGATGGATTGGATGTTTGCCTCATGTCATCGGCATTGAACAAACCGAAATACAAAATGGTAATTGATGAGTATTTCAATAAAATTGCCAGTAAAGACGAAAGTTTGACTACGCTAAATACGGCTTTCGCCAATGAAGGAGCGTATATCAACATTCCGAAAAGCAAAGTGGTAGAGAAACCTATCGAAATCATTTATTTCTCGACCGGTGTTGAAAGCGCTTTGATGGTACAACCAAGAAATTTGGTAATCGTTGGTGAAAATGCTCATGTTCAGATTATCGAAAGACATCAATCGTTAAATGAAAATCCAGTGCTGACAAATTCGGTTACGGAGATTTTTGCTCAAAAAAGAGCTATCGTTGATTACTATAAAATCCAAAACGATTTGCAATCGGCAAATCTGATTGACAACACATATATTTCTCAAAAACAGGAAAGCAGGGTTTCGGTCCATACCTTTTCTTTTGGTGGAAACATCACAAGAAACAACCTGAATTTTTACCATTTTGGAGAAAGAATCGATTCGACTTTAAAAGGTATTACTATCATTGGCGACAAGCAGCATGTAGATCATTACACTTTGGTAAATCATGCGACGCCAAACTGCGAAAGTCATCAGAACTATAAAACCATCTTAGCAGATAACTCAACAGGAGTTTTCAACGGTAAGATTTATGTTGAAAAAGAAGCTCAAAAAACGGATGCTTTTCAGCAGAATAACAACATTCTTTTAGGCGATAAAGCAACTATCAACGCTAAACCACAATTGGAAATTTTTGCTGACGATGTGAAATGTTCTCACGGATGTACCATCGGACAATTGGATGAAAACGCTATGTTCTATATGCAGCAACGTGGAATTCCAAAGAAAGAAGCCAAAGCATTATTGATGTATGCCTTTAGTAATGAAGTTATCGAAAGCATAAAAATCCCGGAACTAAAACAACGAATTACCAAAATCATTGCTACCAAATTGGGCGTGAGTCTAGGGTTTGATTTATAATAAAAAGGCTGTCATTTGACAGCCTTTTTTATGGATATTAATGAAGCGTATAGCTTGTCAGATATCTTGTCGTATCTGAACCGTCTGCAGTACTGGTTTCATGTTCATAAATCTCTCCAATATCTTTTGCGTACCAATACTCGCCAGTTATATTACTAATTTGCCCATTAGCATTTATAACAGCGGTCAACGCTACTTTTATGATGTTATTATAGGTAACACTTTCTATAATTTCACTTACATCTCTTGCTGTTACGGTACCTGTATAAGTGATATGCGCATTAAAACTACCAGTGCCAGCAGCACCTGAATAATTTACTTTTGGATTAGCTGTTCCGCTCCAGGTTTCGCCAACAGCAAGATCATCTTTCAAAATCTTCAGTTCGTAGGGCTGTATTGTAATAGACGTACCACTCTGAACTTGAGTGACAGCTCCTGTTCTTCCATAATAACTGGCGCCTTTTTTTGCCACCCAATTTTGATTATTAAAAGGACTTTGGGTATCGGTCATTTCATAATACGTAGCACCTTCAAAAGTTGTCGTTCCAATCAAATTTACTTCTGTAACTGTTGAGCCATTGGTGTAGTCCCATTTGTTGTTAACTGCCATTGGGAAATAATCTCCCGATGTTGTTCCGTTTGAATCTCCTGAATCATTACTGCTGCAGGAAGAAAAAGCAGCAAGAATCAGTAATGCTAAAATTTTAAAATTGTTTCTTTTCATGAATTTGTTTTTTAGTATGGATTTCAAATATAAACTTTTTTGTGAGAAATTTATTTTTCTCTTATATACATTATTAATAAAATAAACCCAAAAGGAACCAAAATAACACCAAGTAAAAGGCAAATTGTACTTATAAGACTTCCAATTGCAGTCAAAAAAGCAAAAGCAAGTAGAAGATAACCCACAAGTATTGACATAGCTGACTTTAACCCTTTCCTTTTCATAATTTATTTCTTTAAACTTCCAATAACATCTCTCAAAAAGCCATTAAAATCAAAGTCGGGTTCCTCGGTTAAACCCATTCGCACAATCACTAAATCCTGACTCGGAATAATTGCAACCATTTGTCCCTGATAACCGCTGCAATAATACATATCGCGCGGGACATCCGGGAAATAGCCTCCGGCATTTATCCAAAATTGCGCTCCATATTTTCCGTTTGAAGTGTTGGTTGGCGTTGCCACATATTTCGCCCAACTTTCATCAAAAAGCTGCTCACCGTTCCAATTCCCTTTATGCAAATACAGTAAGCCAAACTTTGCCCAATCACGCGTGGTTGCCCAACCGTAAGAGGAACCAACAAAGTTTCCTGACATATCAGTCTCAATCAAAGCCGAATTCATCCCGATTTTATCTAACAGTGATGAATACCAAAAATCTAAATATTCCTGATGTGTTTTGAATTGCTTTCTCAATATTCCACTCAATAAATTGGTCGTTCCCGATGAATAATACCAATATGTATCTGGTTTGAATTTGGCAGGTTTTTCCAATTGGCAACGGCTCATATCTTCAGCCTGAAAAAGCATTTTGGTAGCATCACAAATTTTGGTATAATCTTCTTCCCATTCCAAACCAGAGTTCATGTGTAGTAAATCGTTAATTGTGATTTTGGAGCGTTCATCATTCTTCCACTCCGCAATTGGAGCCGGATTCATAATGTCAATCTTGCCCTGTTTTTGCAGAATCCCAAAATAGGTTCCGGTCAAACTTTTTGTCATCGACCAACCTAAAATTTTAGAAGTAGCCGTAAAACCGGGAGCATATTTTTCGGCAATCAAATGATCTTTATAAAGTACAACCACAGAACGTGTTCGTTTTTTCTTTTGTCCTTCTTTATCAAAGGCATCTTCAACAGCTTTAATTAGTTTGTAATAATCAATGTTGGCGAAAACACTGTCTTCAGGATTGTTATTCCCCAATGGATATGGCAAATTGTTTTTTATAAAAGTTCTTTTTGGAACTTCATACGATTTGGCAACATCAAAATCCCCGTTGATTAAAGTCGCGCCCAAACCTTCTCTGTAAATCGCTTTGCGCTCTTTTAATCCGTGAACGGTTGAGGTTGCAAATTTCCCTTTATCATTTATTTCATTTGTTGCCCAATCTATTTTCGGAATGTCATTGTCGCCCTGCTGAATAATTTCCAAATTACGATTATCAATAAAATGTCCGGAAGCCACACTTTTTGCCGAAAAACCAGAAATCAAATCGAGTTGTGGATAAATAGCAATGCGTAAATAAACCAAAACAATAAGCAATAAAACAGTTAGAACTTTGAGTAATTTTTTCATAGAGAATTGAATTTGATGCAATTTATAAATAAGTAGCCACGAATGCATGAATAATTTTTTGTTAGGTTTCAAAAAGAAAATTTATGTAAATAATTTAATGCTTAAAATATTCGTGTATTCGTGGCCTTTTAAAAATTAAATAATAACCACAAACAAATCATAAATATTCGTGAATTCGTGGCTTTTTAAAGTCCAATTTTTCTACTTTTGTATTTAGAATTTTTCTAAATAAAGAAATGTTAGATATAAATAAAATCAGAGCCGATTTCCCTATTCTCAACCAAGAGGTAAACGGAAAACCGCTCGTCTATTTTGATAATGGCGCGACTTCGCAAAAACCACAAGCTGTAATTGATGCTATTGTAGATTATTACTCGCGTTACAATGCCAATATTCATCGTGGCGTTCATACACTAAGCCAAATTGCAACAGATGCTTATGAGCAATCACGACTAAAAATTCAGCAGCATTTTAATGCAAAACACAATTATGAAATCATCTTTACTTCGGGAACAACCGAAAGTATAAATTTGGTTGCCAATGGTTTTGCATCGTTGTTAAAAAAAGATGACGAAATCATTGTTTCTGCATTGGAACATCACAGTAATATTGTGCCTTGGCAAATGCTGTGCGAACATACCGGAGCCAAGCTGTTGGTAATTCCGATGAATTATAATGGCGAATTGCTGATGGATGAATACGAGAAATTGCTTTCTGATAAAACCAAATTGGTTGTCTGCAATCATATCTCGAATGGTTTGGGAACAATCAATCCGATTGAATTTATAATCGAAAAAGCACATAAAGCTGGAGCCGCTGTTTTAATTGATGGAGCACAAGCTTGTCCACATTTAAAACCAGATGTTCAGGCATTGAATGTCGATTTTTATGTAACTTCGGCTCACAAAATGTGTGGACCAACCGGTGTTGGAATGTTATATGGAAAAGAAGAATGGCTTCGAAAATTGCCACCATATAAAGGCGGAGGCGAAATGATAGCTACGGTAACTTTTGAAAAAACAACCTATGCCGATTTGCCTCATAAATTTGAAGCAGGAACACCAAATATTTGCGGCGGAATTGTTTTTGGAACCGCCATCGATTATATGAATGCAGTTGGTTTTGATAACATTGCTTCCCATGAAAAAAAGTTGTTGGAATACGGAACAAAAAAGTTGTTGGAATTGGATGGCATTGAAATCTACGGGCCAAAAGATTTGAATAAAAAAACATCCGTAATTTCGTTTAATCTCAAAGGAATTCATCCTTATGACGTTGGCACGATTATCGATAAACTGGGCATTGCAGTACGAACCGGACATCATTGCGCCCAGCCAATTATGGATTTTTATAAAATCCCCGGGACAATAAGAGCAAGTTTTGCTTTTTATAATACCAAAGAAGAAATAGATTTGATGATTGAAGCGTTGAAGAAAGCTCAAATGATGTTATCCTAAAAAAATAAAATATGGAACTAGCTCAAAAAGATAGTTCCATCTGACCATAAAAACAAATAATTAAGACAGATGAAAGCAATTACCATGATTTTATTGACTATTTTCCTAGGAAAAAGTTGTTCAAACGAAGCTCAAAATGATATTGCCAACGCAACATTACAATACTCGGCATCAACACGTGGGTTTTTCCAAAAAATTGTTATTATCAATCAAAAAGCAACTATATCGAGAGATAGAAATAGCGAGAAAGCTCCTGAAGAACTAACGATTTCAGATAAAGACTGGGAAGAAATCATTGGCTACTTTGAAAAGATTGATTTGGAAAAAGTACCAACCTTAAAAGACCCAACGCAAAAAAGATTTTATGATGGTGCTGCAATTGCCAATTTAAAAATACGTTACCAGGATAAAAACTATGAAACAGTTGATTTCGATCACGGATTTCCGCCAGCGGAAATCGAAAAATTGGTTAACAAAATAGTTTCAATAGCTAAAGCAAAAGAATGACAATACAAGAAATACAAGACGAAATCGTTGAAGAGTTTTCAATGTTTGACGATTGGATGCAACGCTACGAATACATTATCGATTTGGGAAAAGGATTGCCGCTGATTGATGAACAATACAAAACCGAAGATAATATTATCAAAGGCTGTCAGTCAAAAGTTTGGGTTCACGCTGAGCAAAATGATGACAAAGTAGTTTTCACTGCTGATAGTGATGCTATACTGACCAAAGGAATTATCGCGATTTTGATTCGGGCTTTTTCCAATCAAAAAGCTGCAGATATTCTGGAAGCCAATACCGATTTTATCGATGAAATTGGATTAAAAGAACACTTATCGCCAACACGTGCCAATGGTTTGGTTTCGATGATAAAAAAAATAAAAATGTATGCATTGGCATTCAGTGCAAAAAATTAAAAAACATGGAAGAATTTAAAGATGATATCAATTTAGGAGAAAATGTGGTAAAAACGCTGAAAGGCATTTACGACCCTGAAATTCCGGTTGATATTTATGAGCTAGGATTAATCTACGATGTGATGATTAATGAAGATAATGAAGTAAAAGTATTGATGACTCTGACTTCGCCAAATTGTCCCGTAGCCGAAACATTGCCACGCGAAGTCGAAGAAAAAATAAAAAAGATTGATACTGTTAAATCATGCGAAGTAGAAATTACTTTTGATCCGCCATGGAGCAAAGATTTGATGAGCGAAGAAGCAAAATTAGAACTGGGAATGCTATAAAACTAGTATCCAGTTTTCAGTCTCAGTTTTCAGAATACTGCGGCTGCGAACTGCGACTGTAGACTAAAAAGATGGATGAAATCATAAATAAAGTAGCCAATTCTGTGCTCGAAGTTTTCGATTTGGAAGATTATTATCCAAATGGCATTCGAACGCAAATTGACATTTCACAATGGCTTTTGGAAGGTTTTTTATTAAAAGAAAAAGACTTTCGTGAATCGCTGAAAAATCACGATTGGAAGCAATATGAAAATCAGTATGTTGCTATTGATTGTTCAACGGATGCTATAATTCCCGCTTGGGCAAGCATCTTGGTTACAGTTTATCTTTCTCCATTTGCCAAAAAAGTGGTTATGGGCAGTCTTTCCGATTTAGAAACAGCACTTTACCAGGAAATTCTCCCAACATTAGATTACTCAAAATATCAGGATAAACCGGTTATTTTAAAAGGTTGTTCCAAAAAACCTGTTCCCGAAAATGCTTATATTATGGCGATTCAAAAACTACAGCCATTTGCCAAAAGCATCATGTATGGAGAAGCATGTTCAGCCGTTCCATTATTCAAAAAAGGAAAATAGTTTAGTTTTAAGAAGATTTGAATTTGAAAAATGTATTAGTACCTTTGCCAAAATTTTTAAATCTAACTAAGAATGAAAAAGATTTTACTATTGATTGTAATGACATTCTCAATGCAGTGTGTGTTTTCTCAGGTAAACGAAAAAGAATTACTAAAGAAAACAGAAGAAGCCGTCGCTAAAATTAATGAAGAAAAACCTAATGGCTGGGTCAAAAAAGGGATGTTTACTTTTTTGCTTAATCAGGCAAATTTCAACAATTGGTTAGCCGGTGGACAAAGCAGTGTTTCCGGTAATGCCGGTGTGAAATATGATTTCAACTATAAAAGCGATACCTGGACATGGGATAACAAATTTTTTGCTAACTATGGTTTGACTAAACTTCAGGGACAAGATATCCAAAAGACAGATGACAGAGTAGAATTCAATTCGCTTCTTGGTAAAAAAGCGACCGGAGAATGGTATTACTCCGCTTTCTTTAACTTCAAAACGCAGTTCGATTCTGGTTTTGACCCAGCAGATAACATAACAAAAATTTCACATTTCTTCTCTCCGGCTTATTTCCAATTGGGAATTGGTATGTTGTGGAAGAAAAGCGATAATTTAAAAATAAACGTTGCGCCGGCAACTTCTAAATTGATTTTGGTTCATAAACATTTCACCGATTTAGGACCATCTTTTGGTGTGCTGCAAGGTGATAGCACCCGTTATGAATTTGGAGCTGCTTTGAATGGTTATTATAAGTTCAATATGATAGAAAATGTAACAGCTGAGAACATCCTGAATTTATACACCAATTATTTGGAAGATGCTCAAAATGTAGACGTTGATTACACATTAAATATCGTAATGAAAGTCAATAAAAATATATCAACCAATATATCATTTCAAACCATTTATGACGACAACGCTTTCAGAGGATTTCAAACAAGGGAAGTCATCGGAATTGGCGTGAATTATGGTTTCTAAAATAAATTAAAGCATAAAAAAAGCCTCGAGAAATCGAGGCTTTTTTGTTTTATCTAAAAGCTTGTTCAATATCGGCTAATAAATCGTCAATATCTTCAACGCCGGTACTCAATCGGACTAAATCATCGGTAATTCCGATTTCTTTTCGCTTATCTTCCGGAATAGAAGCGTGCGTCATTAACGCTGGATGATTCGCCAAACTCTCAACGCCACCAAGCGATTCTGCCAAAGTGAACACTTTAAGTTTTTCAAGGAAAGCAACAGCATCTTCTTTTTTTCCTGATTTGAATGTAAATGAAACCATTCCGCCAAAACCGCTCATTTGCTTTTTGGCAATATCATGAAAAGGGTGACTTGGCAATCCCGGATAATAAACAGTTTCTACTTCAGGATGATTGCTTAAAAAAGCGGCTACTTTTTCACCGTTTTCACAATGTCTTTGTACACGCAGATGCAATGTTTTGATTCCGCGCAAAACTAGGAAACTATCCATTGGCCCTAATGTTGCTCCGGTTGCGAATTGTTTGAAATGCAATTCATCGCCCAACGCTTTATCTTTTATAATCAATGCTCCAGCAATGACATCCGAATGTCCGCCAAGATATTTGGTAGCCGAATGCATCACGATATCAGCACCCAAATCTAAAGGTTTTTGAAGATATGGCGTAGCAAACGTATTATCAACAGCAAAAAGGATATTTTTTGATTTGGTGATTTTAGAAATTTCCTGAATATCGGCCAATTTCATCAACGGATTGGTTGGCGTTTCCACCCAAACCAACTTCGTGTTTTCATTGATTAGCGATTGGAATTTAGCAATATCATTCATATCCACAAAATGGAATTTAAGTCCGCTGTCTTTATAAATACGGGTAAACATTCTATAAGTTCCACCGTATAAATCGTCCATTGCGATGATTTCATCACCAGCTTTGAATAAACGTAACAAACAATCTGTGGCGGCTAATCCTGATGAAAAAGCTAAACCACGAGCACCATTTTCTATCGAAGCTAACGCATCTTCCAAAGCCTGACGCGTTGGATTGGCAGCTCTTGAATATTCGTAATCACCAACAGGTTTTCCCGGTGAAGTTTGTGCGTATGTTGAGGTTAGAAACACTGGCGGCATTACAGCTCCGGTAACTTCTTCATGATGTTGGCCACCATGTATAACTTTAGTATTGAATTTCATTTTAGTTAATTTTTGGCAAAGATATTTTAATTTTTTGGATGCGGAAGCAGGTTTAACGTTATATAAACTTTCGAATATTCATCATAAAGCCCATGTGCAAAGCCTCGTGATAATTATTGAAATTCATAGCTTCCATCGTTGTTGCCAAATGAAATCCGGTACCGGTGGTATATTCATTATAGGTGACAAATTTTCCGTTAGCATAATCTTCTTTTGTCTTTTCTACCAATGAAAAAAGAAGCTCTTTTAGTTCATCAATTTCGGCTTGCGTTGTTGTTCCAGTTGGTTTAGAACCATTTTTATAGGTATTGGTCATTTCTTCCGAAACGTTGCTCGGCAAACCCGAAAGACGATACACCAATCCTTGTTGCGCGACAATAATATGACCAAAATTCCAAGCCAAATTGTTGCTGAAACCTTCCGGAATTTTGTTCAATTGTTCCAAAGAATAGCTTTCTATCAGCTTGAGATGATGTTTTCTGTTGGTTTCCCAAATTTTGAAAGTTGCGTCCATGATTTTAAATTTTTATCAAAAATACAGATTATAAATTTTAAATGAATTTCCTTTGTAAAAAGAAATTCCATGACGAATAAAATTTACTATTTAGCTTCGTGCGACACCTGCAGAAAAATTATAAAATCACTTCCAAATTCTGATAAATTGGAATTCCACGACATTCGTCAAAACCCAATTACCGAGGCAGCATTAGAAGAAATGCATTCGCTTTCCGGAAGCTATGAAGCTTTGTTTAGCAAAAAAGCTCAGCTTTATAAATCAATGGATTTAAAAAACAAATCGTTGACCGAAGCTGATTACAAAAAATACATTTTAGAGCATTACACATTTTTAAGCCGACCGGTTTTTATCATCGATGACAAAATTTACATTGGTAACGGGCAGAAAAATATAATCGAAGTTATAAAAGCACTTTCTTAATGTCAAAAAGAACCTGGGCATTGATTGCCGCCATGATTGTTTCGTTAATTTACGGCGTTTCGTTTACGATTGCCAAAGACGTCATGCCGGTTTATATCAAACCTTTTGGGTTTATTTTATTGCGTGTTTTTGGTGCGACAATTTTATTTTGGGCAGTTTCCTTTTTTGGGCCAAAAGAAAAAATTCAGCTTCAGGATTTCCCTAGAATAGCAGCCGCAGCTTTTTTTGGCGTGGCTCTAAATATGCTGACTTTCTTTAAAGGATTGAGTTTCACTTCGCCAATATCGGCAGCGGTGATTATGGTTACGACACCCATAATTGTCCTGATTCTTTCTGCGATTATTATCAACGAAAAAATAAAACTCAAAAAGATTCTTGGAATTTTACTCGGCCTTTTCGGCACAGGATTTTTGATTCTGTATGGCAAATCAATCGGCAACGCTACGGATGCTTCGCTTGGGAATTTATTGGTTTTTGTCAATGCGGTTTCGTATGCTTTTTATTTGATTGTGGTCAAAAAACTGATGGATAAATACAATGCATTTACGTTTGTCAAATGGATTTATACTTTTGGTTTGCTGATGGTTTTGCCATTTGGCTGGAATGAATATCAGGAAATTCAGTGGGCAGCAATTCCGAATCACATTCTTTGGGAAATTGGTTTTGTGGTTTTGTTTACGACGTTTTTCACCTATTTATTTAACCTGGTTTCGATGCGGGAACTGAAGCCAACAACCATTGCTGTTTTTATTTATCTGCAGCCACTTTTCGCAACTATTTTTGCCATAAGTTTAGGAAAAGACGAACTGACATTGGTCAAAATTATTTCGGCAGTTTTGATATTTGTTGGCGTTTATCTGGTAACAATCAAAAAAGTGAAGAGTGAGTAGTAATTAGTGATTAGTTTCCTAAAGATGATGCTAATTACTTGTCACTAATTACTAATTACTTTATTATATTTGTGACTATTAGAAAATAAAAGAATGATACAATCAATGACCGGTTTTGGGAAAGCAACTTTGCAATTGCCAAATAAAAAAATCACCGTAGAAATCAAATCACTAAACTCAAAAGGTTTGGATTTAAATACCAGAATGCCATCAGTTTTCAGGGAAATGGAACTGGGTTTACGCAATCAGCTTTCGGCGCGATTGGAACGTGGAAAAATAGATTTTTCATTATATGTTGAAATTACCGGCGAAGAAACTTCGTCAAAAATCAACGTGCCAATTGTCAGAGGTTATATCAACCAAATGAAAGCCGTGATTCCAAATGCTGATGAAACCGAATTGATGAAAATGGCTGTTAGAATGCCCGATGCTTTAAAAACAGAGCGTGATGAAATTGATGAAAATGATTGGAAAAGAATCCAAACCGTAATTGATGAAGCATTGGAAAACATAGCACAATTCAGAAAAGATGAAGGCGTTTCACTCGAAAAAGAATTCCTGCACCGTATTGCCAATATCATGACTTTGATGAATAGTGCAGTAGCGTATGATGCCGAACGCGTTGAAACAGTAAAAACCAGATTGCGTACTGCTTTGGACGAATTAAAAGAAAATGTAGATGAAAACCGCTTCGAACAGGAATTGATTTTTTACCTCGAAAAATACGATATCACTGAAGAAAAAGTACGTTTGGAAAACCACTTAAATTATTTTATCGAAACCATCGCAGGAACAGAAGCCAACGGTAGAAAATTAGGTTTCATCACTCAGGAAATGGGAAGAGAAATCAACACTATGGGTTCAAAATCAAATCATACCGAAATGCAGAAACTGGTTGTGATGATGAAAGATGAATTGGAGAAAATCAAAGAACAGGTTTTGAATGTTTTGTAGAAAAGCTAAAAGCCAACAGCTAACAGCTAACAGCTTAAAATTATGATCAAAGGAAAATTATTAGTATTCTCAGCGCCGTCAGGCTCAGGAAAAACAACTATAGTCAGACATTTATTAGCACAACCTGAGTTGAATCTGGAGTTTTCCATTTCTGCTGCCACGCGCGAACTTCGGGGCGAAGAAGTGCATGGAAAAGATTATTATTTCATGTCGATTGCAGAATTCAAAAAGCACATCAAAGCCGATGATTTTATCGAATGGGAAGAAGTGTATCGCGATAATTTTTATGGCACACTGAAAAGCGAAGTCGAGCGTATTTGGGCAAAAGGCAAAAATGTAATTTTCGATATTGATGTTTCCGGCGGATTGCGAATAAAACATAAATTCCCAGCTGAAACTTTAGCGGTTTTTGTAAAGCCACCAAGTGTTGACGAATTGAAACGCCGTTTGAAAGAACGTTCTACTGAAAGCGAAGAAAAAATAAATATGCGTATCGCCAAAGCGCATGTTGAGTTGGCAACAGCTCCACAGTTTGATACGGTTATTAAGAATTATGATTTGGATATCGCCAAGCAGGAAGCCTACGAATTAGTTAAAGAGTTTATTAAGTGAGTAATTAGTGAAGAGTAATTAGTAATTAGCGTTCAAATGGGTGAAATTAAATCTTATAAAGACTTGTTGGTTTGGCAAAAAGGAATCAAAGTTGTAATTCTAGTTTATCAATTGGTCAAATCATTTCCAAAAGAAGAAATGTATGCTTTAACTAGTCAACTTAAAAGGGCTTCAGTTTCAATTCCATCCAATATCGCAGAAGGATTTGGTAGAAATACAGATAAATCATTTAGTCATTTTTTAGACATTTCAAGAGGTTCATTATATGAAGTTGAAACACAACTCTTAATTGCTAAATAACTAGGATTTATATCAGATGAAAAACTATTTCTAGAGATTTTGGGTCAAATAGAAGAACAATCAAAAATGATAAATGTTTTTTCTAAAACCCTACGAGACTAATCACTAATTACTTGTTACTAATCACTCGAAAAAATGAAAATCGGTTTATATTTCGGCACCTTTAATCCCATTCATATTGGGCACATGATTATTGCTAATCACATGGCCGAACATTCCGATTTGGATCAGATTTGGATGGTCGTAACGCCACACAATCCGCTAAAACAAAAGACCACTTTGCTTGATGATTACCAGCGTTTGCATATGGTCACTTTGGCAACCGAAGATTTCACTAAAATCAAGCCTTCTGATATTGAATTTAAATTAGCACAGCCCAGTTATACCGTAAACACGCTGGCGCATCTGGAAGAAAAATACCCAAAATATGAGTTTGCCTTAATCATGGGGGAAGACAATCTGAATTCGCTTCACAAATGGAAAAACTATGAAGTGATTTTGAACAATCATCATATTTATGTTTATCCAAGATTGAACTCAGGCGAAATTGACGAGCAGTTTGTAAATCATCCAAAAATCCATCGCGTTGGTGCGCCTGTAATTGAACTTTCCTCCACATTTATTCGCGAAAGCATCAAAAACAAAAAGAATGTAGCACCAATGTTACCACAAAAAGTTTGGGAATATATCGATAGCAGCGCTTTTTATAGAAAGTAAATTATTTGAAAGGTAAATTTGAAATATTAATTTCTGGTTTAAATCCTTTCGTGGCGAAATGATAATGAAAAGCAGAAGCCCATTCGTCTGCTCTCTCTACTTTTGGACCGATAGTAATTTCTTTTATCATAGATAATATTGGAACTAGTTCAATATATACTTTTGGCGGTCTTGGAGGAGTTAAATCTAAATCAACAATTTTGTCAAAGCCGTTAGCTTCTTTCATCACCAATCTTACTTCATTTTCATATTGATATTCAGCATTTTTGAATAGATAAGCTACCTCATTTAATAACTCAATGATTTTTAAAGTTTCATCTGGCTTTTTATCCTTTTTATCTTTGAAGGCGATTACTTCTAATTTTATTTCTTTCATAAATTTATTCAGTTTAGTAATCTCCGCAGCTTTTGCTTCTGAAAAAGTAAATTTACCATCATTTAAATAAGCCACTTTATAAAATTCTAACTCTTCGAAGTTTTTTAAATCCTCATTATTAGTCTTTAATTTTTGTTTGATACTTCCTTTCAATTCATCAATATCTATAGTTATAGAACATCCTTTAGCTTCTTCTAGATTTTCTTTTCCGTACATTCTCCATAAGGTTAAATCATTATTCTTTGAATGATTCACAAAACTGCCAATAAAGGGTTTTTTAGAAAAAATAGATGCATTAGGGCCACAATTGTTTTGAGTTGTGGAATCAAAATCTAAATATTTAAATAGAATTGTTCCTTCTGAAGTGTCATTTAAAAAGGCTCCTTCGGACAATCTAAACAGGGTTTCATTTAGAATCAAATATCTTGCAACTGAAATACTAGTATAATGTGTAACGTGCCCTTTTTTAAAGCACAATAATTCTTTAATTTTTGAAGTAATGTTATTGATTTTTTCGTATTGTTTGCTTTCTAAAATATTATCTATTTCTTCTATTCTTGATTTAGCAAAATCAACAAAATAATCATTCTCATTGATTTTGAGTTTTAGATATTTTTCAAGATTTTCTTTTGCATTTTCGTATTCATTCCTTAAAAAATAAATTAATGCCAAATTATAATATGGAAGAGGAAAATCTGACTTTATTTTAATGGATTTTTGATATTCTTCTTCAGCTTTTTCGTAGTTTTTTTTATCATAATAAAAAATCCCTAAATTATTGTAAACTGGGTAATAATTTGGATCAAGTTCAATTGCTTTTAAATAATAATTTTCAGCCTTTTTTAAATCTAATTGATGCTTATAAAAAATCCCTAGATTGTTGTAAATAATCGCATTATTAGGCTCAAGCTCCATGGCCATTTTATAGTGTTTTTCTGCTTTTTCATATTCCTTTTTAGCTTTATATAAATTTCCCAAACCGTTATATGGAGATGCATAATATAAATCAAGTTCAATTGCTTTCAAGTAATGGTTTTCTGCTTTTTGATATTCCTCTTTATCTTTATAAAGATTGCCTAAATAATTATTTATTTTGGCATTGTTAGGGTTTAATAGATAACCTTTATTTATTATAA
The DNA here is from genome assembly GCF_039916025.1 of Flavobacterium sp. Taxonomy (GTDB): domain Bacteria; phylum Bacteroidota; class Bacteroidia; order Flavobacteriales; family Flavobacteriaceae; genus Flavobacterium. The sequence continues at coordinate 24,780 of NZ_JBDSMB010000121.1, read as the reverse complement.
TTTCACATTCTTCTTTCTTTTTTAAATTCCATAATGCTTGTGTTTTTTCAGCATACAATTCAATATCATTATAACTCTCCAGAAGTTTATCTGTAAGTAAAGAATCAACTTCACTCCATTTCTTCTCTTCATTGAGCTTAATAGCTTTTTTTAATAAATTGTTTTTGTTTTCCATATTTATTGCTTTAAAAACTTAGTCGTTTTTGTTGAATCTCCAATAGTTGTCTGAACCAAATACCATCCATTTACCAAACTCGAAGCATCTATTTTTTCTTCAGAAGATAGAGTTGTTTTAGATAGTAAATTTTGTCCAAGAAGATTTGATATTTTAATTTCTGAAATGTTTTCTGAAGCTGAAACAGTCAAAATATCCGTTACCGGATTTGGATAAATGCGAAGATTTGAAGTATTGAAACCTGGCAAACCAAGTTCTTCTTCGACCGTTATGTTTATCACAAAAGAACCTGAACCATCAACATTAGAAGCCATAACCGTGTAATCGGTTGCCGGAGAAGGTTCAGTTGGCGTTCCGCTGATTGTTCCAGTTGCGGTATCAAAACTTAAACCCATTGACAAAGCAGGCGAAATGGAATAGCCGTAAGTATTGATTTTTCGAATTTTATTATTGCCATAATCGCAAACAAAAACATTATTTGAATCATCAATCGCAACGCCAGTTGGAAAATTAAATTGCGCTGAAGTTGAAACACCATCATTGAAACCCAGTGTTCCATTTCCGGCTAAAGTAGAAACAGTTCCATTATTGGTGATCTTTCTGATTTTATGATTTTCTTCGTCGGTGATATATAAATTATTGGCAGTATCGACAGCGACAATAGCAGGATAATAAAAAGTTGCTGCGGTGCCAATTCCATCAGCTGAACCAATTGTGCCATTTCCGGCGATGGTTGTAACTTCTCCCAAAGCATCAATTTTTCTAATTTTGTTGTTGTAATAATCGGCGACAAAAACATTCCCAAAACTGTCGACACAAACTCCGGTTGCACCATTAAATTCAGCTATCGTGACATTCCCATCGGTTGAGCCAATATTTCCGGTTCCGGCAAAAGTTGAAACGGTTCCGTCGGGCGTAATTTTTCTAATTTTGTTGTTTCCATAATCGGCTACATATAAATTATCGACAGCATCAACTGCCATTCCGGCCGGAAAATAAAAACTGGCTGCAGTTCCGATTCCTTCAGCAGCACCAATACTTCCGCTTCCTGCAAAAGTAGAAACGGTTCCATCTGGAGTAATTTTCCTGATTTTATGATTGCTCTGGTCTGATATAAAAAGATTGTTTTGTGAGTCGAAAACGCCACCATCAGGATATTTGAAACTCGCGGCCGTGCCAACACCATCAACTGTACCAATAGAACCCGAACCTGCAAAAGTAGTCACATCACCACTTGGCGTGATTTTTCTAATTTTGTGATTGCTTCTGTCAACGACAAAAATATTTCCGAAACCATCAATTGTAACAACAGTCGGCAGATTAAAACTAGCTGAAATACCATTTGCATCAGCAGAACCAACACTTCCGGAACCAGCGAGAGTTGAAACCAAGGTTTGCTCAATTATAGCTCCACCACTACTACTTGGAATCATAGTTATAATTCCCTGTCCAACAGTAAAAATATTCGGCGTTGTATAGCTAATAAATGGCGGTTGAGAATACGTTAAATTGAAGGTTAGTAATAGACAAAATATAATTCTATTCATGGTTTTGATAGTTTGTTCTGATGCAAATGTAATTTAAAAAGCAGAACAGATTGATTTATAGAGTCTAATAGATTTTGTTTTTTAAAAAGTTAAACAGTTCAGGTAAAATGAGTATTTTTGATAGATATAAATGTTTTTCTTCATGAATAAATCTCCAAAATTTGCAGTAATAGGTGGCGGAAGTTGGGCAACCGCAATTGCAAAAATGCTATGTGTCAATCTGGACGAAATTGCCTGGTACATGCGAAACGAATCGGCAATTGATCATATAAAAACGCAAAAACACAATCCAAATTATTTAAGCTCCGTTGAGTTTGATATTAAAAAACTCAGATTGACTTCTGATATAAATGAAGCTGTTGCTTATGCAGATTATATCATTTTCGCGATTCCATCCGCTTTCTTAAACGCTGAATTAGGAAAGTTAACAGTGAGTTTGAAGGATAAAGTCATTTTCTCTGCCATTAAAGGAATTGTTCCTGAAACAAGTTTAATTGTTGGAGAACATTTTAATAAAGTTTATGATATACCTTTTGAAAATATTGGTGTAATTACGGGTCCGTGTCACGCGGAAGAAGTTGCTTTGGAACGTCTTTCTTATTTGACGATTGCCTGTGGCGATTCGGATAAAGCTAAAGTTGTTGCTGATATTCTTTCCGGGAATTATATCAAAACCAAAATCTCCGACGATATTATCGGAACTGAATATGCCGCGATGCTGAAAAACATTTATGCCATTGCGGCCGGAATTGCACATGGTTTGGGTTATGGCGATAACTTCCAATCGGTGATAATGAGTAATTCTATTCGTGAGATGAAAAAATTCATCAAGAAAGTCCATAAAATGAAGCGTAACATCAATGACTCTGCTTATTTGGGCGATTTATTGGTTACAGGTTATTCGGTATTTTCCCGAAACAGAATGTTCGGAAACATGATTGGAAAAGGATACACAGTGAAATCAGCAATGATGGAAATGTCGATGGTTGCTGAAGGATATTATGCTGTGAAAAGTGCTTATAAACTAAACCAGGAATACAAAGCCAAAACGCCAATTATCGATGCGGTTTATCAGATTTTGTATGAAGGTAAAGAAGCAAAAGCAGTATTTAAAAAACTAACTGAAAAATTAGATTAAGATGATCGAAAGATGGAAATATCAGATTAAAACCGGCTGGCCTTTCGGGGTTATCATGCCAGTTGTCATAACTTTATTTGATTGGTTTGGATCTACATTTTCATTAATTGACGCCTTTTTTTCAAAAAGGTTTTTGATAGAATTAGTCATTTTTCTCTTTGTTGGGATTTTTGCAATTGGATATTCTAATTGGAGAGAAAGAGCAAAGAACGAAATGTATAATAAAAACTAACTATCTGACAATAACGCCATCTACAAACAAAATCGGCACTTCTTCCCTATTTTTTTCGTTGATGGAATCTTTGATAAAAGTAAATTTTTTGTCGTAAAGTGTGTTGCCAATAAAATAAGTTACCATAAACTCATTGTTGAGCTGGATTACACTTTGTTCAATCATTTCGACTTTTACAACAGAAACAGCTGGAATTTGGACAAATGCGTGGCGCAGGAGCGACGTTTTCTTCATTTCGCCATCAAGAGTGCCAAAAGCTTTAGAAACGACCATTACGCTGTCTAAATCGAAGTCAGAATCGTTAACCAAATAAACATTCCAAATGTTTTCCATAAAGTCATCGCTCCATTCGCGAACGGCGGCGAAGAAAACATTTTCTACTTCCGGTATGTTAATGTCAGATTTCATGATAGACTACTTAGACAAATTAGATTTTCAGACTGCTTAGATTAGCCCCGATTGCAATGGAAATCCTCGCAGAGATTGTAATGGAAAGCGGGAACATGGCTCACAAAAATGCGCAAGCCTTTCCGCTCCTAAATTATATACTCGATTTGAATTGCTCCAAGAAACGAACATCGTTTTCATAGAACATTCGGATATCGCCAATTTGGTACAACAACATGGCAATACGCTCAATTCCCATTCCGAATGCGAATCCGTTGTATTCGTCAGGATTGATACCACAGTTTTTCAAAACATTTGGGTCGACCATTCCGCAGCCCATAATTTCTAACCAACCTGTCCCTTTGGTGATACGGTAATCGGTTTCGGTTTTTAAACCCCAATAAATATCAACCTCAGCACTTGGCTCAGTAAAAGGGAAATAACTTGGTCTCAAACGAATTTTGGACTTACCAAACATTTCTTTGGTGAAATATAAAAGCGTTTGCTTTAAGTCGGCAAACGAAACATCTTTGTCAATATACAAACCTTCAACCTGGTGGAAAATACAGTGCGAACGTGAAGAAACCGCTTCATTTCTGAAGACTCTTCCCGGTGAAATCGTACGGATTGGCGGTTTGTTGTTTTCCATATAACGCACCTGAACTGATGACGTGTGCGTACGCAACAAAACATCAGGATTGGTTTGGATGAAAAAAGTATCCTGCATATCTCTTGCCGGATGGTATTCCGGTAAGTTTAAGGCAGTAAAGTTGTGCCAATCGTCTTCAATTTCCGGACCTTCAGAAACGTTGAATCCAATGGTTGAGAAAATATCGATGATTTGATTTTTTACCAATGAAATAGGATGACGCGAACCAATTACAACAGGTTCGGCAGGACGGGATAAATCGCCATAGAAACCTTTTACTTCTTCTTTGCTTTCCAGTTCTTCCTGAATGGCTTTTACCTTTTCTTCGGCAACTGTTTTCAACGTATTGATTACCTGCCCGAAGTCTTTTTTCTGGTCGTTTGGTATGTTTTTGAACTCAACAAAAAGCTCTTTAAGCAAGCCTTTGCTACCCAAATATTTTATACGGAAATGCTCTAAAGCTTCCTTGTTTTTGGTGTTGAATGCTTTAGCTTCTTCAATATGTTCTTTAATCTTGTCTATCATCGGTCATTTTGTAAAGGTGCAAATTTAGTTTTTTTTTAGTGATTAGTAAAGAGTGATTAGTGATTAGTCAGTGTATTTGAAGATAAGAATTTTGCTAATTACTAATTACTAGTCACTAATCACTGAATTACTTCCTTTTCGAGGAAGTAATTCACAATGGCTTCTTTCATCAAAACCGATTGTTCGCCAGCTTTTAATGGCGGTAATTCTTCTTTGACATTGTAATGCGGCCAACCGTCTTTATCTACAAAATCAAATTCATAGAAACCATACGGTTCGAGCAAACGGCAAATGGCGATGTGCATCAGATTTACTTTTTCATCTTTTTTGAAAGGTGTTTTAAACTGCCCCAATTCCTGCACTCCGATTAAGTATATGATTGCGTCTAAATCCAATATGTCTCCATCAGCAAACTGATTGGAAAGGATTTCTACGACGTTGTTCCAGCGGTTTTTTAATTGTTCGTCTCTTGACATTTGAAATTACGAATTACGAATTACGAATTACGATTTTAAAAAAGTAAATGAAATCCGGATTAGGTTGGCAAAGATAGTCAGCTAAAAGCTAAAAGCTGAATGCTTATGGCTAATTTTTAATTTCCTTAATTGCGCTGTCTTCAATCCAACCGGTAGTTTCGTCGGTTAGTTCTACTTTTTTCCAGTTGGCGATGCTTTCTAAGATGTAAACTTTGGTTCCTTCGTGAAGCATGAAAGCGTCTGGAGCAGCACTTTTTGGTTCGCTTTTTACAGAAGCAGTTTCGGCAAAGACGATAGCTGGTTTTTCGTTATCCATTCTTCCTTTTTCATAAAAACCGGAAGCTGCGCTAAGACCAATTCCGATAAGCCAGAAAAACATCCCAAAAAAGAAAACACGTTTCAACACGGTTGAATGTGAAAAATAATAACCCACAAAAAACAGTAAAAACAAGAAAGCAAAACCAACTGCAATCCAAGCCCAGGTGTCGTAATAATACTTTGCAGTAAAATCCTGAATCAGTTTACTGAAGCCAACTTTTGGAATGACTTTGATATCATCAATCGTCATTTTTTGGGCGAATTCTAAATTGGTTTTTATTTCAGTATCGTTTGGACTCAGCAATAATGCTTTTTCATAATTGTAAATCGCCGGCGCAACTTTGTGTAATTTGTAATAGGAATTCCCCAAATTAAAATACAATTCAGCCGATTGTTTTCCTGAATTTACAATGCTTTCATAACTGGAAATCGCAGCTTCATAATTTTCTTTTTCGTAGTATTTATTTCCCTGGTCAAAAGCAGTTTGTGCCCAAAATGTTTGGGAAACCAATAGAAATATAAATGTTAACTGTTTCATTTTTCTATTATTTTAATTGCTTTTCTAGTTCAGAAATAATTACCAGAGCTTTGTCATAATCCTGCTGAATAGCGGTTTCAGAAGATTGTGCATAACGTGCTAACTCACAATTTTCGGTCAGATGAATAAACTCCGAAACCGTTTCGGCATTCGCTTTTCGCAAAAGCAAAATCTCGTTAATCTTTTCTTTGCTCATTTCTGAAGTTTCAATGTTCAGTTTGGCTTTTAGGAAATTGTGCATGGCTTTTTCAAGCGCGATATAAAATGGTTCTTTGTCGCCTAAATGTTTTTTGGCATCGCCCAAATATTTCTTAGCCAGAGCATTCGACTTTTTGATTCTGTTGCCAACAACATCATTATCCTGCGCCTCTTTTCGTTTCTTACCAATAACGAAAAACGGAATCGCTAAAAATGGCAGAAACACTAAAGAATAAAATAAACCGGAACCAAGGAAATCATCTTTTTGCATTGACCGTAAAGAAGTTTTTTGCTTGATATACGCAAACGATTTGGCAGCTTCAAATTTCGTTTTGGCAACATCATTTGGATTTGCTTTTCCGGAACTTGCTATACTTGGGCCATCCAAAACATTGATAGTTATTGGCTGTGACGTGATGGTTTTATAACTATTGGAACCCAAATCAAAATAGGTGAAACGCATCGACTTGATTTGGTAATTGCCTTTGTATTGCGGAATTATTGTGTACTTATCTGAGATTCTTCCGGTCATTCCGGTTAGTGGCGTGGTTACATTTTCGTCGTGAACAGGATCATACATTTCCAAAGCAGATGGCAGAACAGGTTTTGGCAATGTAAACAATTTCATATTTCCGGATCCAACAACACTAACATCTAAATCCAAAGATTCTCCGTTTTTCAAAACAGTTTTCGATGGTTTTACTTTGAAATCCATACGGCCAACAGCTCCCGAAAAATCTTCAGGTTTCCCTTTTTCAGGCAATGCTTTTACGTTAATCACTTTGCTTCCTGCCGAAACACGTTTGTTGTCTTCTGTCATTAAGGCTTGTCCCCAAAAATTTCTTCTATTCGTTGGCACTTGGCAATCGATATCCAATGAAAGCGGTTCGATTTCCAATTTTCCGGATTTCTGTGGATATAAAACTGTTTTTCGCAACACTACGTAACGATAGCGTTCGCCTTTGAACATTCCGTCCTGAGCGACTAATTGTTTGATATCGATGTTTTGACTCCAAAAATCATTGTATTTTGGTTTGTTCAACTCGCGCCAATTCGTGATTCCGATGTTATAACTGAAATACAATTTGTAAACAACGGTAATCGGTTCGTTCAGATACGGATTGGTTTTTGAAATATCAGCGACTAAATACAGATTATCGTCTGCGCTGATTGCTGGTACTTCGTTTGGATCTTTAGGAATTTCAACGGCATTAGTTACATTGATTTTTACGGGAGATGTTTTGTAAGTCTGGCCGTTGATTTCAATCGAGGCTTGTTTGAGCGTTAGAGCGCCTTTTTGCGTAGGCAACAAAATATAAATATACGCTTTACTAAACGAGCTTTTTCCGTTTACCCAGGATTGGCTTACGGATTGACTTGGTCCGCCAACGACTTTAAAACCGCACGATTCAAAATTTGGTGGGACAAAATTATCGCCATCGGCATTCATTGTATAATCAACGCGAAGTCGTTCGTTTAATCCCAGAGAATTCTTGCTCACTTTTGCCTCAAACTGGACTTGAGCAAAAAGGGAGTTTGTGATTAAAAACAGTATTATTATAATCCTTTTCATTTTCAAATCTTCAAATTACATAATTTTCAAATTAGCTACCAATCTTTTTCAGCTTTTTTCGGATTGGCCTGAACTTTTTGTTTGTTTACTTTATCCTGAACTTTTTTCTCTTCGTTGTTTACAGCATCTAATAAATTCTCTAAACGTTGTTTGGAAATTCCGCCAGGTTGAGGTTTTGGTTTTCCTTGATTTTGATCTTTATTGTCTTTGTTATCTTTATCCTTGTCGCCGTCTTTTTTATCCTTGTCTTTATCTTTTCCGTCTTTCTTGTCGTCCTTTTTATCCTTGTCTTTGTCCTTGTCTTTTTTATCTTTATCCTTATCCTTTTTGTCCTTGTCTTTTTTATCGTCTTTCTTAGGCGGATTTTCTTTTAGCATCTTTTTGGCCAAAGCATAATTATAACGAGTCTCCTCATCAGCCGGATTGTTACGCAATGCATCTTTGTAAGCTTCCACCGCCTTCGAATAATCTTTCTCTTTCATAAACGTATTACCGATATTATGAAGCGACTGATGTTTTTCTGTTCTGGTTTTAGCATTTTTTAATGCTTTTGCATAATGATATTTGGCCTCGCCCGCTTGATTTTGTCTGTAAACGGCATTTCCAAGATTATACGATGCAATAGATTTTTTTGGATTTTTAGATTCCGAAATTCGGTATTCAGCTTCAGCGGCATCATATTTTTTTTCGGCAAAAGAATCGTTTCCTTTTGGCAAATCCTTATCCTTTTTCTTCTCTTGGGCTTTAGCCAAAAAGGAAATCAGAATCAAACTATATAAAAGCAATTTTTTCATTATTCTTTTTCATTAAACAGATTCATCTTTTTCACCCATTTTGTCTTTCTCTCCAACAAGAAAACATCTAAAAGCAACAAGAAGAAACCAAATCCTAAAAACCATTGAAACTGCGATTTGAAATCGGCCATTTGTGTGCTTTCAAACTCTGTTTTCTGAATGTTGTCCAAAGCGTGTTTAACATAATCCAAAACTTCTTTGGTCGAATTACCATCAACATAACCGCCGCCGGCACTTTTGGCAATCGTTTTCAAAACTTCAGCATTTCTTTTTGTAATTACCACTTCGCCATTTTGGTCTCGCTGAAAGCTTTCTACAACACCATTTCTCTTCAACGGAATGGTTCCGCCTTTTTCGGTTCCAACGCCAATCGTCATTATCTTTAAACCAGCCTTTTTAGCTTCTTCAGCAGCATCGGCAGCAGCATCAGAGTGATCCTCACCATCGGTAATGATGATTAAAAGTTTGTTGGTTTTATCTTTTTTGTCAATATAAGTTACAGCCAAATTAATCGCCTGATCAATTGATGTTCCCTGTGCCGAAATCATTCCGGGATTCATAGTTTGTAAAAACATCTTTCCAACACTATAATCGGTAGTAATCGGTAAAACGGGAAAAGCACTTCCGGAATAGGCAATAATTCCAATTCGGTCGCTACCCAAATTATTGATAATCTGTGAAACCAATTGCTTGCTTTTTTCCAAACGACTTGGCGCGACGTCTTCTGCCAACATACTTTTGGAAACATCCACAGCAAAAATGATGTCGATTCCTTCGCGTTTTACAGTTTCTAATTTGGTCCCGATTTTTAGATTCACCAATCCAATTATCAAACAAGTCAGTGCCATTGAAATGACAATCAATTTCAAAACAGGTTTGAAAACCGATTTTTCAGGGCTTAATTTTTTGATTAAATCCAAATCGCCAAACTCGCGTTGTTTCTTTCTTTTCCAGAATTGAATATACAAGAAAAGCAGTGTCATTACCGGAATGACCGCCAGGAAATACAAATACCATTTTTCTTCTAACTCGTACATATTTTTTTCTTAACCACTAAGCGCACAAAGCTTTTTACACAAAGTACACAAAGATTATTTTTTAAATAGAACATCGTGAACTTTGTGCCTTCCTCGTGTTCTTTGTGTTTAAATTTTAAATGAAACTTCTATAAATTGTGTTTCTTAAACCAAATTCTAACAATACTAAAATACCCGCAATCCAAACGAACAATCTGTATTTTTCATCGTAATCATAGAACTTCAGTTCTTGAATTTCGGTTGTTTCCAGCTTGTTGATTTCTTTATAGATTGATTCCAACTTACTGTTGCTGCTGGCTCTAAAATATTTTCCACCTGTATTGCTGGCAATCGTTTGCAATAAATTCACATCAATTTCAACAGGCATCATTCGGAATAAAAAGCCACCATTCGGAGCATAAGCATAAGGAAACATTGCGTTGCCATTCGTCCCGATTCCGATAGTGTATACTTTTATTCCGTATTCTTTTGCAATCTGCGAAGCTGTTTCGGGTTCGATAAAACCTGCGTTGTTCACACCATCAGTCAATAGAATAATCACTTTGCTTTTCGCTTTGCTGTCTTTCAAACGATTCACGGCTGTGGTTAATCCCATTCCGATTCCGGTTCCGTCCTGGAGAACATTGTCATATTTTATGCTTTGAATTGCCTGCTGAATAATGGCTTTGTCACTTGTCACAGGTGTTTTTGTATACGCTTCCGAAGCATAAACTACAATTCCGATTCTGTCATTTGGTCGTCCTTCTACGAAGTTCTCGGCTACTTTTTTCAAAGCTTCCATACGGTTTGGCTTTAAATCTTTGGCCAGCATACTTCCTGAAACGTCAATTGCCATTACGATGTCAATTCCTTTAGTCGATTTGGTTTGGCTGCTGATATCTACTTTTCGTGGTCTTGCCATGGCAATAATCAACGAACTCAAAGCCAATAATCGCAATACAAACAAAAACGGTTTTAGTCTGGCTAATAAAGATTTTTGCGCTTTGAAACCTTTCACGGAACTAATTTTCAAAGTTGGTGCTTGCTGTTTACGTTTCCATATTTGCCACAAAACAGCCGCTGGAAGTAATATGAACAACCAGAAAAACTCAGGATTTAAAAAGCTTACATCTTTCATTCTTGCGCTGTTTGTAATTCGACCGAGTTCAACATTCTTTCTGCTATTTGCTGCGCATATTTATCATCTTCACGATGTAGAATCAGGATTTCCTGCAAACCGCTATCCTGAGCAAAAAGCAATAATTCATAATACATCTTAGTGGATTTGCCTTTTAGTTTATTCAAAACCGTCATCGTACCATAAGCCTTTTTACCTGAAATTCCTTTCTGAGTATCAAAGTCTTCTGTTTTGACGATGATATTTTGCGCGCCTTGAGCTTCCATAATTTTCAGATAACCTTCAGCGGTTTTATCCAAATCCATTTTCATTGGTTGTTTGTAAGTTATCGTTGAAACGACAATGCTAAAGTCTTCTAAAATACTTCCATAGCTAAATATCTGCATATCTTTAATCAAAGACATAGCATCTTTTGGCAACACTTTCGAAGCATCAATTCGCTTCAATACTTTTGGAGTTTCCACTTTTACGCCGGGATTTCCATATTCGCTGTAAACCCATTCGCCTTCGACTAAATCTTTCGTAGGATGTCCAAGAATATTGTCTCTTAAGTATTCTGTTCCTTTGAAATAAGCCACACCTGAAACAAAGATTATAAGCATTCCAATAACAATTGCAATCGTGGTAATAATTCGGGCACGTTTTTGTTTTTTCAGTTTTTGCAAACGCGCTAATTCTTTCTGCTGTTCGTTCCATAATGCAAGTTCATCGTTTTCTTCCACAACTTCCGGAATCGATTTATGAATGATTACAATAGAACTCGAAATACGCTTTTTATCTTCTTCAATTTCATAATCAAGCGGTTTTACTTTGGCAAATTTCACTAAATCGGCCTGCATTAAGACTTTTTCAAGATTCTCTAAAGTTTCGTTTGACAGTTTTAATTTCTGTTGTTTTGAAACTCTTCGCAATCCTTCAATAAGTTCCGAAGTCGTGCTTTCCATGGCCGGAATATGAATTTCTTCTTCGATATAATTACGTGCAATGTCTGTTAACTCCGAATAATAATGCTTGATTTCGCCTTTTTGCCAAAGCTCTTTGCTCTCCAATTGTTGTAACAAAGTAGTTGCTTTTTCAATAGGTGATTTAAAAACAATGACTTCAGCTTTTGGCTGATTTTGTCTTTTCTTGATGAACTGATAAATGAAATAACCAATAACTCCAATAGCTAAAAGGATTAAAAGATAAATCCACCATGTTCCAAGCGGACTTTCAACTTGAGCAATATCTTTAATGTCATACATCTTTTGCTTTAGCGTATCAACTTTGACATCGTTAACTTCTACTTTTATGCTATCAGAAAAAATAGATTTTCCGTTGATTAAAACAGGAATTCTCGGAATAACATATTTTCCGCTGTCGAATTGTGTTAGACCGTATTTTTTGATCAATTCGTAACGCGCACCATTCTTAACAGTGTCGATTTTATACGATTGAATTACTTCCAAAGCGCCAAAATTCTTGGCTTCAGGGAATTTTACTTTTGATAAAGTATCGACATCAGTTTTCAGCGTAAGCTTGAATTCGGCACCGATTTTATTTTTGGTAACGTTAACTGAAGTCGTCACCTTTTGGGCAAAAAGTGAAGTCGATAACAGTAAGAATAATATATATAACTTTATTTTCATGTCTTTTTATTTAACCACTAAGTTCACTATGGATGAACTAAGCGCACTAAGAAAAATCTTTGTGAACGTTGTGCCTTCTTTGTGTTCTTTGTGGTAAAACATTTCTATCTCGATTTAAAATAACCCAATAATTTTGTCACATAACTTTCGTCAACACGAGTATTTACAGTTCCTGAACCACATTTTGAAAAGATATCTTTGAAGTAACTTACTTTATCCTGATATTGTTTTTCATAACTCAAGCGCGCTTTTTTTGAACCTGTGTTTACTACTAAAATTTCTCCGGTTTCAGCATCTTCCATTTCTACCATTCCGATGTTTGGCATTTTTTGTTCGCGAATATCGTATACACGAACACCAGTAATGTCGTGTTTTTTTCCTGCAATTTTTAAGGTTTTCTCGTAATCATCATCGACCATAAAATCAGAAATCACGAATACAATCGCTTTCTTTTTCTGCGTTGATGACAGAAATTTCAAAGCCTGAGACAAATCTGTTTTTTTGCTTTTTGGTTGGAATTCAATGAGCTCACGAATAATTCTCAACACGTGTGATTTTCCTTTTTTCGGCGGAATGTATAATTCGATTTGGTCAGAGAATAGAATCAAACCAATTTTATCATTATTCTGCGTTGCCGAAAAAGCCATGGTTGCCGCAATCTCAGTTACGATTTCGCTCTTTAATTGATTTTTGGTTCCAAAATTTTCTGAACCCGAAATGTCAACCATCAGCATCATCGTTAGTTCGCGTTCTTCTTCAAAAACTTTTACATAAGGTTCGTTGTAACGCGCAGTCACATTCCAGTCAATCGCACGAATATCATCGCCAAACTGGTACTGACGCACTTCCGAAAATGTCATACCACGACCTTTAAACGACGTGTGGTATTCGCCCGAAAAGATATGATCGCTCAATCTTCGGGTTTTGATTTCGATTTTACGAACTTTTTTTAATAAGTCTTTTGTTTCCATTTTTTTAGCGTTCAGCCATTAGCATTCAGCTATTAGCATTCAGTATTACGCTGACTGCTAATAGCTGTGAGCTAGAAGCTGATTTAAGGAACTTCGATTTCGTTTACGATTTTGTTGATGATATCAACAGAAGTGATGTTTTCGGCTTCAGCTTCGTAAGTAACGCCAATTCTGTGACGCAATACATCGTGAACCACGGCACGAACGTCTTCCGGAATTACATAACCACGACGTTTGATGAAAGCATAACATTTGGCAGCGGTAGCCAAATTGATACTTCCACGTGGTGAAGCACCAAATCCGATAAGCGGTTTTAAACTTTCCAGTTTGTATTTTTCAGGATTACGGGTTGCAAAAACGATATCTAAAATATATTTTTCGATTTTCTCATCCATATAAACTTCGCGGACAGCTTCCTGCGCTTTTAAAATCTGTTTTGTAGTAACAACAGCATTTACTTTCTCATAATCGCCTTTTAAATTCTGACGGATTACCAAACGCTCTTCATCCATTTTTGGATAATCGATAACAGTTTTTAGCATAAAACGGTCAACCTGCGCTTCCGGTAATTGATATGTTCCTTCCTGCTCAATTGGATTTTGTGTTGCTAAAACTAAAAACGGCTTTTCTAATTTGAAAGTAGTATCACCAATGGTGACTTGTTTTTCCTGCATCGCTTCAAGCAAAGCAGACTGCACTTTTGCAGGCGCACGGTTAATCTCATCGGCAAGAACGAAATTGGCGAAAATAGGCCCTTTTTTAATAGAGAATTCGTTGGCTTTTATATTGTAAATCATTGTTCCAACAACATCAGCTGGCAATAAATCAGGTGTAAACTGAATACGGCTAAAACTTCCGTGAACTGCTTGTGCCAAAGTATTTATAGCTAAGGTTTTTGCCAAACCCGGAACACCTTCCAGTAGAATGTGGCCCTGACCTAAAAGTCCAATTAACAATCGTTCTACCATGTGCTTCTGACCAATGATGACTTTGTTCATTTCCATAGTCAGCAAGTCAATAAAAGCACTTTCTTTTTCAATTTTTTCATTAATCGCTCTAATGTCTAAAGCAGTACCATTTTCTTCCATAGTTACTCTATTTAATCTAATGTGTGACGGTTATAATTTTAACATTTCAAAAGTGAAAATTTAATCCCTTACCAGATGTTAACAATGCGTTAAAACTTTACAAAACAACCCGATTTTAAGGATGATTTATGATTTTCTTTTTATAATTTTAAGACCTAATCTTTTTTTGGAAATTTTCGATGGCAAAATAATAAAATTTTCGAAATCCAAAAACATACTTCAACACAACTAAAAAAGAATATAATGAAAACAAAATTGTCGCCCATCGTTGCCGGGACTATGAATTGGGGAATTTGGGATAAAAATCTGTCGACTTCAGAAATGGAGCATCTGATTCATATTTGTATCGAAAATCAAATCACCACTTTTGACCATGCCGATATTTATGGAGATTACACTACCGAAGCCGATTTTGGAAAAGCATTTGGCCAAAGCAAAATTGACAGAAAGAAAATTCAGTTAATTTCAAAATGCGGCATCCAACATATAAATGGCAGAAATAACACAATTAAACATTATGATTATTCTAAAGACTATATCATTTGGTCGGTTGAAAATTCATTAAAAAATCTGCAGACAGATTATTTGGATGTGCTTTTGTTGCATCGTCCAAGTCCGTTAATGGTTGCCGATGAAATTGCGGAAGCAGTTGCCAAATTAAAAAAAGAAGGCAAGATTTTAGATTTTGGACTTTCGAATTTTACTGCTTCACAAACTGAATTGATCCGTCAAAAAGCAGAAGTTGATTACAATCAGATTCAATTTTCGGCAACGCATCATGAAGCAATGCTTGACGGAAGTCTGGATTATATGCAGTTACATAATATTCGTCCGATGTCATGGAATCCTTTAGGAACTGTATTCAGAGAAGATATTGAGCAAACGAGAAGACTGAAAATACTGTTAGCGCAATTAGTAGATAAATACCATTTAGGTTCAGACACAATTTTGTTAGCATGGATTTTAAAACATCCAGCGAATGTCATTCCGGTTGCAGGAACGGTAAATATTGCCCGAATTCAAGCCTTGATGAAAGCCGTTGAAATGAATTTAGACCAACTGGATTGGTTTGCCATTTGGACAGAAAGCATGGGAAATAAAGTACCTTAAAAAAGTAATTAGTGAATAGTGATTAGTAAATAGTTTTTTGCTAATCACTATTTACTTGTAACTAATCACTAAATATGATAAATAAGCGCCTTCTCATAAAAAACCTACTCGCTCACAATGATGAGTGCAGTTTTTATGATAAGAAACGCCAATTGAATTTGCATACCAAAGAAGGAAAAGCTAAGTTTTTGAAACACATTTGCGCCTTGTCGAATTCCAATCCTTCTAACAATTCTTATATTGTTGTTGGTGTTGAAGATCAGGATAACGAAATTCTTGGCGATGATTTTTTTGATGACAGTCGGATTCAGAATTTGGTGAACGCTTATCTGGAAAATCCACCAAAAATCCAATATGAAAATGTGCCATTTCCCAACTTGCCAAAAGACAGAGTTGTGGGTTTGGTGACCATTAAACCAAAACACAAAGCATCGTTTTTCAAGAAAAATATTCACACGATTTTGGCGAATACTGTTTTCGTTCGGGTTGGAAGCAACTCGATGCCAACGGAAGAAAAGATTCCGTATTCTAAAACGAATATTGAAACCGTAATCAGCATTGAGAACAGTTCGCGAAACAGCATTGCTTATACGCTTGATGGTGTTATGGATTTTATGATTGAACGTCACGGCGAAATGATTTCGCAATACAAGGTTTTCAAGGAATTGTTTGTCATTTGTTGGGCAGGAAATCCGAAAAGAATAAGAGATACAGTTTATCTTTCGAGAGTCGATATTGAATTGATAAATGAACAGGTCAAACTTTTTTATTCGGCGCTTGATGTGGTTTCAATTGAATATGATGAAGCAAGTTTTACAATTATTGAGCATGTACCGCTCGGATTGAATGATAAAACGAGCTATTATCCGTTAGAACAGCAAAAGATTTCTTTCTTTGATAATGGGTATTATAAAATAGAAAACCAAATGCTTTTTGAGCCACCGGCATTCAATAAAAAAATACTGCATCATATTTATAATTCGAATGTGGCTTTACTAAATAAATTGCAGAAAGGAATCGCCATTTCTGAACAGGAAGAAAAAGATTTAGAAAATCTTTCGTCTACTTTGATGATTTGCTATCTGAATGGTTTTGATGATGCTAAGCAGAAATTGATTGATGCTAAATCATTGTTAAAAGCACAAAAAAGTACAACGGTTTACCTTAGTTTTAAGGAAGCGATGCGAATTTTAAGAAAAATGAAATACAACGTAAACAATGCATAGAAGATTGGTAATTGGTGATATTCACGGAGGATTAAAAGCATTACATCAGATATTGGAAAGAGCAAAAGTCACAAAAGATGACACTTTGATTTTTCTTGGTGATTATGTTGATGGCTGGAGCGAATCGCCACAGGTTATTGACTTTTTGATGGAATTAAACAAAACGAATAACTGTATTTTTATCCGTGGCAACCATGATGAATTATTGTTGGATTGGTTAACAAATGACAACAAAAACATCGACGAAGGAATGTGGTTCCAACATGGTGGAAAAGCAACGGTTCTGGCTTATGCCAGTGTTACGAATGAGAAAAAGCAAATCCACATGGAGTTTCTCAGGCTGTTGAAGGATTATTATCTCGACGAAAAAAACCGATTATTCATTCACGCAGGTTTTACGAATATGAATGGCATTGAGCATGAATATTTTCCAAAAATGTTTTATTGGGACAGATCGCTTTGGGAAACGGCTTTATCATTGGATGAATCCATCCCTAAAGACAGCCTTCATTATCCAAAACGACTAACATTATATAACGAAATTTACATTGGGCACACACCGGTTACCAAAATAAATAAAACCGTTCCAATCCAAAAAGCGTGTTTGTGGAATGTTGATACTGGTGCAGCTTTCACTGGCCCATTGACTATAATGGATGTTGACACCAAAGAGTACTGGCAGAGCGAACCATTGAAGGATTTGTATTTTAATGAAAAAGGAAGGAATTAATTTAACTATTTTTGTAAAAAATTAATTATTATGAAAAAAATAATCACAATAGTGGCAATCGTTATGGTAAGTTTGGTAAACGCACAAGCTTACAAAGGAAAAGGAGACATTAAAGCGCAGGTTGGAGCAAACATTCAAGACCACGGAACTGGAATCAACGTTGGAGCCGATTTTGGTCTTGGCGAAAACATGTCTTTCGGGTTTGTTGCATCTTATTTACTTTCGGTTACTGAAGTTGCAGGGATTAAGCCAAAATTTGAAGACAGAGCTGATGCAAAAGTCCGTTTCAATGCCAATTTAGGAAACGTTTTCAAATTGGATAAAAAAATGGATATCTATCCTGGATTGAATTTAGGAACGAGAAATTTCGGAGCGCATTTAGGGTTTAGATATTTTTTTACGGAAGGTTTTGGCGTTTATACAGAAGCCGGAATTCCATTAGCGAAATACGATTCAAATGTTGAAGGATTTGAAGAATATAATAATCAATTTGTGTTTCAGATTGGAGCATCATTCAATTTATAATATGAGTGTAATAGATCAAAAATTAAGTGAGAGAAGTGGTTCTAAATGCGAAATGTGTGGTTCTGATGAAGACTTAAGAATTCATTTAACCAAAGAAGAAGCGATTTCTTTAGACAACTCAGTATTGGTTTGTAAAACGTGTAAAGACCAGATAGAGAATGTCACAACAACTGACCCCAATCATTGGAGATGTCTGAGCGACAGCATGTGGAATGAAAATAAACCTGTACAGGTTGTTGCATGGCGTATGCTGAATAGGCTACGATCTGATGGCTGGCCGCAGGATTTGCTTGACATGATGTATCTTGATGAAGAAACCTTAGTTTGGGCGGGTGCAACTGGTGAAGGCGAAGATGAAGACGGCAAAATAGTTCATAAAGACGGTAACGGAAACATCCTGAAAGAAGGAGATTCAGTTGTGCTGATTAAAGATTTAGATGTAAAAGGAGCGAACTTCACGGCAAAACGCGGAGCGGCTGTTCACAACATCAAATTGGTTTGGGACAATGCCGAACAAATTGAAGGAAGAGTCGAAGGACAGCATATTGTTATTTTAACGCAATATGTTAAGAAGACGAAGTAATTCAATTTACCATAAACAAAAAAGCCTCGAATTTCGAGGCTTTTTTTATGATTAGTTTGACTGTAAATTGACCGTCAACGATTGCGGAATCACATGACAAACATTTCTGGTTAGAATAATTGGCGACGAAATATAGGTTTGATATCCGTCCTTTGTGATGGTCACAGTATAGGTTCCGGCTCTTTCTCCTGCACCTGTAAATGCATATTCTAATCCAGGAACTAATTGCAGGGTTTCATGATAAGTGCCATCAACTGCTTCGACTGTAATACCTTCCACCAAAGGATTTCCGGTTGTGGCATCTAGAACAATAACATTTAATCCGTATACAAATTCTGCAGTGCATACAATTTGATCGTCATTGTCATTTTCGCAGGATGATGTGATTAATAAAGGAGTCAACATAAATAATAAGAATAATTTCTTCATGGCTTTTGGTTTTTTGGTTTTGGAAGTAGATAGGAAAATGCCAATTAAGTTGCGTAAAAAAACCGACTAAATTTAGTCGGTTTTAAAATTTTATATAAAAATATTGAATTACAAATCAAATTTGATTCCTTGTGCCAAAGGCAAACTTGTAGTGTAATTGATTGTATTTGTTTGTCTTCTCATATATACTTTCCAGGCATCAGAACCGGATTCTCTTCCGCCACCAGTTTCTTTTTCACCACCAAAAGCACCACCAATTTCAGCTCCGGAAGTTCCGATGTTTACATTGGCAATTCCACAATCTGAACCTGCAACAGATAAAAATGCTTCCGCTTCGCGAAGATTGTTCGTCATAATTGCTGATGATAAACCTTGGGCAACTCCGTTTTGGACATCAATTGCATTTGTCACATCACCAGAGTATTTTAATAAATATAAAACAGGAGCAAATGTTTCGTGCTGAACAATTTCAAATGAATTTTTAGCTTCCGCAATTGCTGGTTTTACATAACAGCCACTTTCGTAACCTTCACCAGAAAGAACACCACCTTCCACAAGGATTTTTCCACCTTCTTCAACAACTTTTGATAACGCTTTATTGTACATTTCAACAGCATGTGTATCGATAAGTGGTCCAACGTGATTGTTTTGATCTAATGGATTTCCGATTCTCAACTGACCATAAGCGCCAACAATGGCATCTCTTACTTTGTCATAAATACTTTCGTGAATGATTAATCTACGTGTGGAAGTACAACGTTGTCCTGCAGTTCCAACAGCGCCAAATACGGCTCCGATAACAGTCATTTTGATGTCAGCATCCGGAGTAACGATTATAGCGTTGTTTCCTCCTAATTCCAATAATGATTTTCCTAAACGTGCCGCACAAGCCTGCGCAACAATTTTACCCATACGGGTAGAGCCTGTTGCAGAAACTAGTGGAATTCTTTTATCGTGAGTCATCAATTCACCCACTTTATAATCACCATTGATTAAACATGAAATTCCTTCCGGAAGATTGTTTTCTTTCAATACTTCAGCAATGATATTTTGACATGCAATTCCACAAAGAGGTGTTTTTTCAGATGGTTTCCAAACGCAAACATCGCCACAAATCCATGCTAAAGCTGTGTTCCATGCCCAAACAGCAACCGGGAAATTAAATGCTGAAATGATTCCAACTACGCCCATTGGGTGATATTGCTCGTACATTCTGTGTCCGGGACGTTCTGAGTGCATTGTTAATCCGTGCAATTGACGGGAAAGACCAACAGCAAAATCGCAGATGTCAATCATTTCCTGAACTTCGCCATAACCTTCCTGCAAAGATTTCCCCATTTCATAAGAAACCAATTTCCCTAGAGCTTCTTTGTTCTTACGTAATTTTTCTCCAAACTGACGCACGATTTCTCCACGTTGTGGCGCAGGCATTAGTTTGAAAGTTTTGAAAGCTTCGGTTGCAGATTGCATCACTTTTTCATAATCGGCAGCTGTGGATGCTTTTACTTTTCCAATTAATTGTCCATCTACCGGTGAGTGAGATTCGAAAACCTCTCCGTTTGAAAACCAATTGTTTCCTGTTGAAGTTCCTTCGTTTATAGCTTTTACTCCAAGAGTTTCCAGCGCTTCGGTCATGCCGAATTGTTGTGCAATTGTTGACATTTATTTATTTTTAAGGTAAATTTTAAATTTCGGCAAAGTTATGATTTATACATGAATTAGCTATTTTTTTTACACTATTTCACAATTACAAATGGGTAAAATAAAGAAATGTGTAATTAATTTTATTTTCCTCTGATTGGGTTTGTTTAATTTTTGAAAAGAATAATAAAACATAAACTGCGGATAAATAAAACTCTACCCTATAAATTGTAGCATAAATTTTATATATTTGAGATGTATATAAGCTGTGTTAGACAGTTTTTACAAGAGAGTGTAAGAAGTATTAATAAAACTTCCGAAAGTGAAAACCAAAATACTACTCATAATATGGCTGACTATCCTGTTTGGAGGAATCACGTATTTGTTTTGGAAAAACGAATACAAATACACTTTGCCTACTCCTGTTCCTGTAAATTATAAAACTGTCGCCATTGGGAAACAGATTAATTTAAAAGGCAAACTAAACGCAACATCAAACAAACCTATTTTTTTGCACTTTTTTAATCCGGATTGTCCTTGTTCCCGGTTTAACATTCCGCATATTGAGTCATTAGTAAAAAAGTATGGCGATAAAATGACCTTTATGATTGTGGTGCTTGATAAAAATTCTAAGTATACCGAAGAAGATATTCAGGATAAATTTGATTTGACTGTGCCTGTTTTGTTTGATAAATCGATAGCTGATTCCTGTGGAGTTTTTTCTACGCCACAAGCTGTAATATTGGATGAGAATCGGAAATTATACTATCGCGGTAACTACAACAGAAGTCGCTACTGTGCGGATGATAAAAGCAATTTTGCCCAAATAGCAATTGATTCATTATTGAATAAAAGCAAAAATCCATCATTTGACAAGATTGCGTTAAAGGCTTATGGATGTACGTTGCCAAATTGCAAAAAATAAGATAGCGTATGAAACAAAAGGGACAAAATTTAAATCAGTCGTTGCATATTCAGGAATTTCTTTATGCTATAAAAAACAAATCAGATAGTCTGATGAACTATTTTATAGTTAGCTATTTTGTCTTTGGGTTGTTTCTGGCTTCTTATTATGATACCTGGGAAATTGCTATCGGGGTTGGTGGTTTATTGCTTATCGCTTATTTCTCTACAAAGTGGGCTTTACCGAAATCTGATTTTTACCAATATGTACTTAGTACGGTTTTGGGAATTTTCATGGCTCAGTTCATTTATCAAATGCACGGAATGTTTGAAATGCACTTTACGGCATTTGTGGCCAGTGCAATATTAATCACATACCAAAACTGGAAATTACAAATTCCGCTTACAATAGTGGTTATAGTACATCATGGATTGTTTGCTTATTTACAATTTATTGGTCTCGATAAAATCTATTTTACCCAATTGGATTACATGACTTTGGAAACATTTATTTTTCACATAGTTCTTGCTGCAATTATCTTTTCGCTTTGTGGTCTTTGGGCTCATCAATTCAAAAAATATAGTGAAACACATATCCAGTTGACTTTTAACAAACAGGAAGTTGAGAATCAGGAATTAAAAAAGGCCAATTACGAACTCGATAGATTTGTTTATAGTACTTCACATGATTTGCGCGCACCATTGAATTCAATGTTAGGACTTATAGAAATTGCAAAAGACGAGGTTGAGGATTTACCAACACTTGAATACCTGAGATTGTTAAAAACCAGCGCTAAAAAACTCGACGGCTTTATATGTGATATTTTAGATTATTCCAGAAACGCTCGTATGGAAGTCAATAAAGAGCTTATTGATTTTAAAGAGTTGGTTGACGAAACAATACAAAATTTAAGATTTATGGGAGATATCAATCAGCAGGTTGACTTTGCTGTTGACATTAGCGGAAAGGTTCCTGTTTATGCGGATAAAACCAGACTGAGCACTATTCTAAATAATCTTATTTCAAATTCTATCCGCTATCAAAATCTACAGATTCCAAATCCTTTCGTGGATATAGAAATAGAAACTTTTGATGCTGAAACGAAAATTACTATACGCGACAACGGCATTGGCATATCAAAAGAATTACTGCCAAAAATATTTGACATGTTTTACCGGGTGTCAGACCAGTCGATAGGCTCGGGACTTGGATTGTACATTGTGAAAGAAGCTGTAAATAAACTCAACGGCACTATTCAGGTGCAATCTAAACTGGGAGAAGGAGCAACTTTCTTTATTTCTATTCCTAACAAATAGATTCCGCCGATAACTTATTTATGGGTAAATTTTGGGTCAGCTTCCAATACAGTTCCGCATTTAGAACAGGTTCTCAAAGTTTCTGAATTATAGAAATGGTCAAAATGTTTCAGGAAATCTTTTTCAATATCAGTAAGCGGAAAATAAACTTCGTAGAGTTTGTTGTTACAGTTATCGCAAAACCATAGCAAACCGTCTTTTGCATTTGTGCCCGCGCGTTTTAATTCAATCACCAAACCGATCGAACCTTCACTTCTGTTGGGTGAATGTGGTGTTTTTGCCGGATGCAGATACATATCGCCAGCCGATAGTTTCATCGCCTTTTTTTCACCATCGTCCTGAACATATACAGTGATATCGCCTTCGAGTTGATAGAACAATTCTTCAGTTTCGTTATAATGATAATCTTTTCTGGCATTTGGACCAGCCACAATCATTACAATATAATCTTCGGAATCAACATAAATATTCTTGTTGCCAACGGGTGGTTTTAGTAAATGACGGTTTTCGTCAATCCATTTGTTGAGGTTGAATGGTTTTGGTATTGCCATGAGGAATTATTTCTACGAATTTACTAAAAATAAAAAAGGTTAGCGTGAACTAACCTTTTAAATTGTTTTTATTTTACTTCCTTAATCAGATAAACATAAACCGGGAAGTGGTCACTAAATCCGATTTCGGTGGCGCCATGTCGTAAAGGATATCCTTTATACTGACCGACCGTAGTTATCATAAATGGTTTGTTGTAAATTCCGGCTTTCCAATATTGATAAGTAGAAAAATCTTTTTTGATTAAAGTTTCCGAAACCATTATCTGGTCAAAAATATCGCCGGCATCTCTGTAAAATAACGAAGCATTACCATCTTTTGCCATTTGTTCGAATGGGTTGTAAACACCAAATTGTTTTACTTCTTCTTTTTTGAGTTTTGCTCCAACACCTTCTTTTACACTTTTATTATAAGTTCCATCATTCAAATCTCCCATGTTGATGATTTTGGCATTTGGATTTACCTTATATATTGAGTCCATTATTCTTCGGTCTAATCTTCCTGCAGCTTCACGGAAAGGAGAACTTTTTTTCTCACCGCCTGAACGTGACGGCCAGTGATTTACCATAACATTAATTTCTTCGCCATCCAAAAATCCAGTCACTAATAGTACGTCTCTGGTGTAAACTCTTTCAGAAGTTGCTTCCACTTCTGATTTGTCATCTGCTATATCATCAGTCGCATTTTTTCTTTTCGCATCCTTGTTCATTTGATTTTTATAAATCAATAAAGGAATGTTTTTAAAACTTGTAGGTCTGAAATGTTTTTTCTGGTATAACAAAGCAACATCAATTCCTCTTTTATCAGGAGAATCAAAATGTACGATACCATAATCTTTACCAATAAGAGCCGGTTCTTTGACTAAATCTTCTAGAACACCTCTGTTTTCAATTTCAGCACCACCAATAAGTACAGGAGAATTATTAGGATTGTCCGTTGAGCCAATTTCAGACAAAACTCTGGCTAGGTTGTGTAATTTTTGTTTGTATTTTTTTGAAGTCCAGTTTTGAGTTCCATTTGGTAACCATTCTTCATCGTTGTTTGCTTCATTAATTGTGTCAAACAAATTTTCAAAATTATAGAAAGCAACTGTATGCACGATATACTTTTTTGCTTGTGCATTTGTCCCGGAAATTGCGAATAAGACAAAGAAAAGGACGATTAAATTTTTAATTCTCATAAAAGCTATATTAATTTAAGATCAAGTTTTTTACAAACTTCGAGCCAAATGTAGATAATATTATTAAAAGATGTACATTTGTCGGCTGTTAAGTTTCCAACGGGGCTTAACTTAAGGAAAAATTAATTTAATCTTATTTATGAAAAAACTTGTTATTAGTACATTATTCGTAATGCAAGTGCTTTTTGCTTTCGCA
>NZ_JBDSMB010000120.1:0-39303 GCF_039916025.1 Flavobacterium sp. | reverse complement strand
ATTATTGGCATTTTTTTTGTCAATTAGCTGACAGTACATTTAGCGGGAATGATTTTTGTTAGAATGATTCTGAATAACTAAATTTACATCACCAATTCTATATTTATGGATGATAATTTTTCACCTAGAGTTAAAGACGTGATCACCTACAGCAAAGAAGAAGCTTTGCGCTTAGGTCATGACTTTATTGGGACTGAACATTTGATGCTCGGTATTTTAAGAGACGGAAATGGTAAAGCTATTACCATTCTTAATAATCTTTCTATTGATTTGGAACATTTGCGAAAGAAGGTTGAAGTGCTCAGCCCGGCAAACCCAAATGTAGAAATCAGTAACGAAAAGAAAAATCTACACTTGACTCGTCAAGCGGAACGCGCCTTGAAAACTACTTTTCTGGAAGCTAAAGTATTTCAAAGCACGTCTATCAGTACGGCACATTTATTATTGTGTATTTTAAGAAATGAGAATGATCCAACAACCAAACTACTGCATCGTCTGAAAATTGACTATAACGTAGTTAAAGAACAGTATTTAAATATGACACCAAGCGAAGAAGATTTTAATGATAATTTGCCAACAAACGAATCTTATAATGAAGACTCAGGACAAGATGACAGTTTAAAAGAAGGCAATTTTAATAATCCGGCGAATAAGACCAATAAAAAATCTAAAACGCCTGTTTTGGATAATTTTGGTCGTGATTTAACCGAGATGGCTGAAGAAGGAAAACTTGACCCAGTTGTTGGTCGTGAAAAAGAAATTGAAAGAGTTTCTCAAATCCTAAGCAGAAGAAAGAAAAATAATCCGTTATTAATTGGTGAACCTGGTGTCGGTAAATCTGCTATTGCCGAAGGTTTAGCGTTGCGAATTATTCAAAAGAAAGTATCTAGAATTTTGTTTAATAAAAGAGTTGTGACTTTAGATTTAGCGTCTTTAGTTGCCGGAACAAAATACCGTGGACAATTCGAAGAAAGAATGAAAGCTGTGATGAACGAATTAGAAAAAAATGACGATATTATTCTTTTCATTGATGAGATTCATACTATCGTTGGTGCTGGTGGCGCAACAGGTTCACTTGATGCTTCCAATATGTTTAAACCGGCTTTAGCAAGAGGCGAAATACAATGTATCGGAGCTACTACGCTTGACGAGTACAGACAATATATCGAGAAAGATGGTGCGTTAGAAAGACGTTTCCAAAAAGTAATCGTAGAACCAACTTCGGTTGAAGAAACCATTACGATTTTGAATAACATCAAAAACAAATACGAAGATCACCACAGCGTAACTTATACTGACGAAGCGATTGAAGCCTGCGTTAAGTTGACAAACAGATACATGTCTGAGCGTTTTCTTCCGGACAAAGCTATTGATGCGTTGGATGAAGCTGGTTCAAGAGTTCACATTACCAATATTGATGTTCCAAAACAAATTCTTGATTTAGAACGTCAATTGGAAGAAGTGCGTGATTTGAAAAATTCTGTTGTTAAGAAACAAAAATATGAAGAAGCGGCCAAACTACGTGATGATGAAAAACGTTTGGAAAAAGACTTAGCAATTGCGCAGGAACAATGGGAAGAAGATTCTAAAAGCAATCGTATCCAAGTTACCGAAGATAATGTTGCCGATGTCGTATCAATGATGACTGGAATTCCGGTTAATCGTATCGCACAAACAGAAAGCAACAAACTGGCTCACCTTCCTGATTTAATCAAAGGAAAAGTAATTGGCCAGGATGAAGCTGTGCTTAAAATCTCTCGTTCTATTCAAAGAAACCGTGCTGGTTTGAAAGATCCAAATCGCCCAATCGGTTCGTTTATTTTCTTAGGACAAACTGGTGTTGGTAAAACTCAATTAGCCAAAGTTTTAGCCAAAGAATTATTCGACTCTGAAGATGCTTTGATTAGAATCGACATGAGTGAATACATGGAGAAATTTGCTATCTCAAGATTGATTGGTGCGCCTCCAGGATATGTCGGTTATGAAGAAGGTGGACAATTAACCGAAAAAGTTAGAAGAAAACCATATTGCGTAGTGCTTTTAGACGAAATTGAAAAAGCGCATCCCGACGTTTTCAATATGATGTTACAAGTTTTGGATGATGGTTATTTGACTGATAGTTTGGGTCGCAAAATCGACTTCAAAAATACTATCATCATCATGACTTCTAATGTTGGAGCACGACAATTGAAAGATTTCGGACAAGGTGTTGGATTCGGAACTGCAGCAAAAATTGCGCAAGCCGATGACAATTCGAAAAGCGTTATCGAAAATGCTTTGAAGAAAACATTTGCTCCTGAATTCTTAAACAGAATTGACGATGTAATTGTCTTCAATCCATTAGAAAAACACGATATCGATTTGATTATCGAAATCGAATTAAAGAAACTATTTGGTAGGGTTTCTGAATTGGGTTACACGTTAAACCTTTCAGACAAAGCCAAAGCGTTTATTGCTGAAAAAGGGTTTGACAAACAATTTGGTGCTCGTCCTTTAAAAAGAGCAATTCAAAAATATGTTGAAGATGCTTTAGCTGAGGAAATAATTACTTCCAAAATTGCTTCAGGAGACACCATTTTCATGGATTTAGACGAAGCTACGCAAGAGTTGACCGTTAACATTCAAAAAGCAAAAAAATCAACAAGTTAAAAATAATAAAGTAACTTTAAGCCACGAATTTTATTCGTGGCTTTTTTATATAGACAAATGAACCCCTATCTCGACATAGCACTCAGAAGCATTGCCGTTTATCTTTTTATGATAATAGCATTACGCATTTTTGGCAAAAAACAATTATCTCAGCTCAATACGGCTGATGTTATTCTGATTTTACTAATTAGTAATTCAGTGCAAAATGCCATGGTCGGAAATAATACATCCCTATTTGGTGGTATGATTGCGGCCTTTGCATTATTTGCGATTAACTTTATTTTCAAAAAAACCATGTTAAAATCCAGGTTCATTAAAAACCTCGTTCAAGACACTCCTGAAATATTAATACATAATGGAAGATTAGAGTTTCAAACAATAGCAAAATTAGGCATTACCAACGATGAATTACTAGAAGCAATGCGCGAGCATGGAGTTGAGCATTACAAAGATGTAAAACTAGCCATGTTTGAAATTGACGGAAGCATCAGTATCATTTCCGGAGATAAAAATCTGAAGCAAACGCATCATAAACGTAAAATTCATAAAACATTAGGAAACCTAAACAACTAAAACATGAATAAAACCAGACTTGAAGCTTTTAGCGACGGCGTTTTAGCCATAATAATAACCATTATGGTATTGGAGTTCAAACTTCCGGAAGGGAATACCTACGAAGCATTAACGCCATTATTACCAAAGTTCCTAAGTTATATTTTGAGTTTTATTTATATCGGAATTTATTGGAACAATCACCATCACATGATGCACACCGTAAAACAAGTCAATGGCGCTATTCTCTGGGCAAATTTACATTTGTTGTTTTGGTTGTCGCTTATTCCGTTTGCAACGGCTTGGAATGGTGAAAATCATTTTGCTTCCTTTCCAATGATGTTGTATGGTGTCATTTTGTTAATGAATGGTGTTGCTTATTTTATTTTACAAGGATTTATTCTGAAACAGCAAGGTGAAAATTCAATTCTCAAGAAGGCTATTGGCAGCGATATAAAGGGGAAATCCTCCCCTGTTTTATATACGATTGCTGTTTTGTTTGCTAATTTTTATCCAATTGTTTCTGGTGGAATTTACATTTTTGTCGCTTTGATGTGGCTGGTGCCGGATAAAAGAATTGAACGAATCTTTAACGAAAATAATTAAAAAGTTACACGGAGATTCACAGAGAAAAGAAGCAAATTCAAGAGAAACTACCCTCTGAAATAACTTGGGGATTAAGTATGTTTGTTACACAAAAATTCACGAAGAATTGCAGAAAAAGACTCTGTGTAACTCTTAATTTTCTCTGTGAATCTCTGTGAAATAAATAATAGAAACCTTAAACCTATAAAAATCATGAACTTACTTTCACAACTCATTGTCGGATTTATTGCTTTACTGCACATCTACATTCTTTGGCTCGAAATGTTTGCCTGGACAACACGTGGCAGAAAAGTCTTTAAAACCATACCTGAAGACCAATTTGAAAAAACAAAAGTCATGGCCGCCAACCAAGGATTATACAACGGTTTCCTTGCTGCCGGATTGATTTGGTCGCTTTGTATTACCGATGTTGACTGGAGTAAAAACATTGCTATCTTCTTTTTGTCTTGTGTTTTAGTAGCCGGAATTTATGGAGCAATGACCGCTTCAAAAAGAATATTCTTTGTACAGGCAGTTCCTGCTATCTTAGGATTGATGAGTTTTATGCTGCAGATTTAAGCTACAAAAGAACAATCATGAAAAATAAAATAGGTTTTGGATTAAGGATATTGGCGCTGCTTTTCTTTTGCTTTGCTATAACTCCATCAATTGGTTATTGGCACGAACCTGCACCCTATTTATTTATCGCAGTTTTGACATTGCTGTTGCTCAATTTTTCTCAGGTACTTAATCCGATAAGTATTAAGAAGAACATACTTCTTTACATTGGCATGATTGCTTTTACTGTTTTTATTTACTTCTGGTATAGCAATTATAGCTTTAAAAGAGAATTTGACTATAAAGGCGAAACTTTAACTTATGAATATTCTCCTTTTAACGGAAGTTATGTAGCCCTTTTTGGTAACAATCATAATAATTATGCAATGCGGGATAATGCATCACGCAAGAAAGATGCTATAAGTTTTTTCATTTTTTTACAATGTGATTATTACCAAAGGGAACTTAATTACACACCAAAACAAAGAGAAGCTCTTAAAAACGGAACTTTAAAAATTATCCATAGTAATTATTATTTAAAAGGTAATCTCAAAGATTTTATTATTGAAAGCGTAAGGAATGATAAAGATTATTACGATAACTATCAAAACCTGACAAAACAGTCAACTGTTGAAATTGACAGCGTTTTAAAATACCGTTATCAGATGTTTAATATTCATGTAGAAGAATAAATTAATCCTCAAATTCCACCATAAAACTGTTCAAAAATGCTACCGAGTTTTCAATGTCGTAATGCAGAATTCTGTCTTCTTTTACCAATGGCACTTCAGCTCTGAATGATTTTAAGAACATTTCAATAAACTCGCTCGATTTCAATGGTTCTCTGAAGTGAACTGCCTGAGAAGCATTCATCAATTCGATTGCTAGAATTCGTTCAAGATTTTCCATAACCTTCAAACACTTCGTCGCAGCGTTTGCACCCATGCTTACATGATCTTCTTGACCGTTTGAAGAAACGATGCTATCAATACTTGCCGGAGTGGCTAATTGTTTGTTTTGACTGGCGATGCTTGCGGCAGTATATTGCGGAATCATAAATCCAGAATTCAGTCCAGGATTCTCAACCAAAAATGCCGGTAAACCTCGTAAACCTGAAATCAATTGATACGTTCTTCTTTCTGAAATGCTTCCCAATTCGGATAATGCAATCGCTAAGAAATCTAAAGCTAATGCCAATGGTTGTCCGTGGAAATTTCCTCCTGAAATAATAACATCGCTTTCAATAAATATATTTGGATTATCGGTAACCGAATTGATTTCTGTTTTGAAAACTTTTTTCACGTATTCAATTGTATCTTTTGAAGCGCCATGCACTTGCGGTATACAACGGAAAGAATACGGATCCTGAACATGCTCTTTTTGTTGAGCTATAATTTGGCTTCCTTCAAGCAGTTCTTTCATTCGTTTTGCCGTCATGATTTGTCCTTTATGCGGACGAACAAAATGTATCAATTCATCAAAAGACTCTATTCTTCCATCAAATCCTTCGAGAGAAATAGCCGAAATCACATCTGCAAAATATGAGTACTTCATGGCTTTCAACAAGATAAAACTTCCATAAGAACTCATGAATTGCGTTCCATTAAGCAACGCCAAACCTTCTTTTGATTGCAACACAATTGACTGCCAATTAAACTTTTTCAACACTTCGGAAGCGTGCGCTTTTTTGCCTTCAAAATTCACTTCGCCTTCACCCAATAATGGTAATGATAAATGTGCTAATGGTGCTAAATCACCGCTGGCTCCAAGTGAACCTTGGGTATAAATTACAGGAAGAATATCGTTGTTATAAAAATCCATCAAACGCTCGACAGTAATCAATTGCACACCCGAATGCCCGTAGCTTAAAGACTGAATTTTAAGCAACAGCATAATCTTTACGATTTCAGCCGGAACTTCATCTCCGGTTCCACAAGCATGCGATTTTACCAGGTTTTCCTGCAGTTGCGATAAATCTTCATTGGAAATTTTCACATTACATAACGAACCAAAACCAGTATTGATACCATAAATCGGTTTGTCATTGTTTGCCATTTTTTTATCTAAATATTCTCTGCATTTTTGAATATTTATTCTGGCTTCTTCAGAAAGCGAAAGCGATTTATTTTGAGAGATGATTTCCTGTAAAGTCTCTAAAGTCAATACTTCCGAACTGATATAGTGTGTGTTTTCCATTTTTAGTTTGCAAATTGAGCTCAAAATTCAATAAACAATCGTTAAAAAACAAGTTTTGTTCATAGTATTTTATTGAGAATTTAATAATGAAAGTCTGCATAAACTGGAAAAAAACTTATTTTTTTTGGCTACTTTCCATATTACTACGATTTTAATAAAAATGACACCAAAACTTTTTTCCTATCCAAAAAGTAGTATTTTTGAAAAACATGTGGAATAAAAAAAACATATTTACTTCAGCATCAGCAACTAATTTATTAGCTGTAACTACTGTTGCTACTACATCAACTACAACCCCGTTTGGGGTATAATCATTTCATATAATCCTGATTTATGGACTTTCAAAATGAAAGACACTAAAACATTAATAAATCACAATAATCAAATTTCAAATCACAAATTCCAAAAAAGACACTATATTTCACAAAACCATTAGTTGGTTATTGGAATTTTAAAAACAATCCTATGATAGTATTAAAATTTGGCGGAACTTCAGTAGCCAATTCAGAAAATATTTCAAAAACAATAGCCATTGTAACCAACAAAAGCAAGGAAAGTAAACTAGCTGTTGTTGTTTCTGCTTTTAGTGGCGTAACCGATATGTTAATCTTAGCGGGAAAAACCGCTTCTGCAAAAGACAAAAACTATAAAGAAATTGTCAGCCAAATTGAAAAGAAACATAAAGATGCCATCGACGAATTAATTCCGTTGAGCGAACAAAGCGAACTTATTGATACCATTAATGGTCATATCAACCACTTAAAAACATTATTGGATGGTTGTTATCTGTTGGGTGAATTGTCGAACAGAACCGCTGATATTGTGGCTGGATTTGGTGAATTATTATCGTCTCAGATTATCTCAGTTGCCTTAAAACAAAAAGTAAGCAATTCCACTTTCAAGGACAGTCGCGAACTAATCAAAACCGATTCCAACTTTGGAAAAGCAAGTGTAGACTTCGCCGTAACCAATAAACTGATTGCTGATTATTTTAAATCAAGCACCAATCAGGTTGTGTTATTTCCGGGTTTTATCGCTTCTTCTGTCGATGGAAATACCACTACGCTTGGTCGTGGCGGTTCCGATTATACTGCGGCAATTATCGCAGCAGCAGTTAAAGCTGATGTTCTTGAAATTTGGACAGATGTAAACGGAATGTTTACTGCCAATCCAAAGATTGTAAAACAATCCCAGCCGATTGAAACTATCTCTTATCAGGAAGCAATGGAGTTATCGCATTTTGGCGCCAAAGTATTGTATCCGCCAACGATACAACCGGTTTTGAAAGACAGCATTCCAATTTTCATCAAAAATACTTTTGAACCTGAAATTTACGGAACACTAATTTCTGATAATCCAAATGCTTCTGCCAATCCTATAAAAGGAATTTCACATATCGATAATATTGCGTTGCTGACACTTGAAGGTTCGGGAATGATTGGCGTTGCCGGTTCTTCCAAACGTTTATTCGAAGTGCTTTCGCAAAATAACATCAACGTGATTTTTATTACGCAAGCTTCTTCGGAACACTCTATTTGTATTGGTATTCTAAATGCTGATGCCGACAGAGCTAAAGCCGCAATCGATAAAACCTTTGAAATTGAGATTGCGCAAAACAGGGTTGACCCAACAATTGTGGAGAAAGATTTGTGTATTGTGGCCTTAGTCGGTGAAAGCATGAAAAACCATCAGGGAATCAGTGGTAAAATGTTTAGCACTTTGGGGAAAAACAATGTGAACATTAGAGCGATTGCGCAAGGTGCGTCTGAAAGAAATATCTCTGTTGTGATTAATGAAAAAGACGTTAAGAAAGCACTGAATACACTACACGAACGTTTCTTTGAAGACAATACCAAACAGTTGAATTTATTCGTAATGGGTGTTGGAAATGTAGGTGAGAAATTCATTGACCAAATCAGTCAGCAGAAAAAATTCCTGAAAGAAAACCTGAAAATCAATGTTCGTGTTATTGCGATGGCAAACTCAAGAACAATGATTTTTGATGAAGATGGAATCAACTTAAAAGATTGGAAAACTGCTCTTAACCAAGGTGAAAAAGCAAACGTAAAAAGCTTTATTGCTAAAGTAAAAGATCTCAACTTACGCAACAGCATCTTTGTAGACATTACGGCAAATTCTGATATTGCCAGCATTTATGACAAGTTTTTAAGTGAAAATATCGCAGTCGTAACTTGTAATAAAATTGCCTGTTCTTCGGAATATGACAATTACATAAACCTAAAAAGCCTTTCCCGAAAATACAATGCGCCTTTTCTATTCGAAACAAATGTTGGAGCCGGATTACCAATCATCGATACGCTAAAACACCTGATTGCTTCTGGTGATAAAGTGAATAAAATACAGGCGGTTTTATCAGGGAGTCTGAACTTTATTTTTAATAATTTCAGTGACACTTACAATTTTCATGATGTTGTTAAAGAAGCAGGTGTTCAGGGATTTACAGAGCCTGACCCGAAGATTGATTTAAGCGGCGTGGATGTTGCCAGAAAGATATTAATCCTTATCCGCGAAAGCGGTTATCAGATGGATATTGAAGAAATCGAAAACAATTGTTTCCTGCCAAAAGAATGCATGGACACAACTAACAATGAAGACTTCTTTAAATCATTAACTAAGAATGATGCACATTTTAATAAACTATTAGCTGAAGCCAAATCAAAAGACAGCCGCATTAAATTTGTTGCTAAATTTGATAACGGAAAAGCATCGGTTGGTTTGCAATTCATTCCGAAAGAAAGTCCGTTTTATAATCTGGAAGGAAAAGATAATATCGTCGAATTCTACACCGACCGTTATGTTGATCAACCACTGATCATAAAAGGTGCCGGTGCCGGTGCCGCAGTAACAGCTTCAGGTATCTTTGCTGATGTGATTCGAATTGGAAACGTGTAATCGTAGAGACAAGGCATTGCCTTGTCCCTACAGATATTAAAAAAAATGAACGAAATCAAAATATTCTGCCCAGCAACTATTGCTAATCTCAATTGCGGATTTGATGTGATGGGATTATGTCTCGAAGGCATTGGTGACGAAATGATTATTCGTAAAGTTGCCGAAAAAGGAATTCGAATAACCAAAATAACAGGCGCAGATTTACCTCTGGAAACAGAAAAGAATGTCGCTGGTGTTGCAGCTTTGGCTTTGCTGAATTCCAACGCCATTAATGGCGTTGCAATCGATTTCGGTTTTGAAATCGAAATCCATAAAAAAATAAAAGCCGGAAGCGGAATTGGAAGCTCTTCTGCCAGTGCAGCCGGAGCTGTTTTTGGTATCAACGAGCTTTTGGGCAGACCGTTTACCAAACATCAATTAGTTGACTTTGCCATGAAAGGTGAAGCGGTTGCCAGTGGTTGCGAACATGCAGATAATGTAGCGCCTTGTGTTTTAGGTGGATTTACTTTGGTCCGTGGTTACAATCCTTTGGATGTAATTAAAATTGAAAGCCCGAGCGAAATATATGCTGTCGTTTTACATCCACATATTGAAGTAAAAACTTCTGATTCACGTGCGGTTTTATCACCAACAGTTACATTGAAAAATGCAATTACCCAATGGGGAAATCTTGGCGGATTGATTGCTGGTTTATATACCAAAGATTACGGACTCATTGGCCGTTCGCTAAATGATGTCATAGTTGAGCCAGCCAGAAAGCATTTAATTCCGAATTTTGATAAAGTGAAAAATGTTGCTTTGCAAAACGGAGCTTTAGGTGCTGGAATTTCTGGTGCCGGACCATCTATTTTTGCATTGTGCAAAGGAGAAACCGTTGCTAATACTGTTGCCAAAAGCATGAGTGATGCTTATGCAGATACCAAAATTCCGTTTGATATTCATATTTCAAAAGTGAATGATGAAGGAACAAAAATTATATAAAAATGAAATACTTCAGTTTAAATAATAAATCCCATAAAGTTAGTTTTCAGCAGGCCGTTGTTGCCGGTTTAGCGCCGGACAAAGGTTTGTATTTCCCGGAAAGCATAACA
This sequence comes from Flavobacterium sp., assembly GCF_039916025.1. Classification (GTDB taxonomy): domain Bacteria; phylum Bacteroidota; class Bacteroidia; order Flavobacteriales; family Flavobacteriaceae; genus Flavobacterium. The sequence continues at coordinate 28,759 of NZ_JBDSMB010000120.1, read as the reverse complement.
CCGCTACCAGATTCTTTCTTTACTGACATAGAAAATTTATCACACGAAGAAATAGCTTTTGAAGCGATTAAACAATTCGTTGGTGATGAGATTCCGAAAACAGAACTGAAACGAATTATAGCCGAAACACTTTGCTTTGATTTTCCTTGCGTTCCTGTCGAAGAGAATGTATTTTCTTTAGAGCTTTTTCACGGACCAACGATGGCATTCAAAGATGTTGGTGCCCGTTTTATGTCGCGGTGTTTTGGTTACTTCAACCGTAATGATGATAAGCATGTAACAGTATTGGTTGCCACTTCAGGAGATACTGGTGGCGCTGTAGCCAGTGGTTTTCTAGGAGTAAAAGGTGTTGAAGTTATCATCCTTTATCCATCAGGAAAAGTGAGCGATATACAGGAAAGACAGCTAACAACTCTTGGCCAAAACATAAAAGCACTGGAAGTCGATGGTGTTTTTGATGATTGTCAGGATATGGTTAAAAAAGCATTTTTGGATGATCGTTTAAAACACAAGAATCTTACTTCGGCTAACTCTATCAATATTGCGCGTTGGCTTCCGCAGATGTTTTATATTTTCTTTGCTTACCAACAATTGAAAAAACATAACAAACCAATTATTTTATCTTGTCCAAGTGGCAACTTCGGAAATATTTGTGCCGGAATTATGGCTAAAAGATTAGGATTGCCTATCGCTCATTTCGTAGCTTCGACGAATGCCAACGATACCGTACCAAGATTTATGGAAAAAGGAAATTACGATCCTAAACCTTCAATTGGAACAATTTCAAATGCGATGGATGTTGGGAATCCAAGTAATTTTGTTCGTATTCAGGAATTGTATCACAACAATTTAGCCGAATTTGAAAAAGACTTTTCTTCACACAGCTATACCGATGCGCTTACTGAAATTGCTATCAAAGATATTTATGAGAGAACGAAATACATTGCTGAGCCACATGGTGCAGTTGGCTATTTAGGTTTGAAAAAAGAAATGGCAAACCAGCCCAATAGTGTTGGTGTGTTTTTAGAAACCGCACATCCAATTAAATTCTTGGGTGTTGTTGAACCTTTATTGAATTTGAAATTACCTATTCCAACACAAATCGAAAGTGTTTTGGGAAAAGAAAAAGTCAGTACTAAGATTCAGACTTATGAGGAGTTTAAAGAGTTTTTGAATTCTTAAAACACCTTACTAAGCGTATTTTTGAATATATTTGATTTACTTAAAATTAAATAAATCTTCAAAACTGCTTATGAAAAGTATTCATCTAATAGTATTAATGGTTTTTACCATTTCATTCAATTCGTATGCTTGTTTAAATGGTGAAACTAAACTTCTAAAAAATGGCACTTATATCTATGAAGATGATGACGATTTCTTTCCTGATGGTCATCGATTTTACGTAGATAACTATCCCAATTTACTTTCTGAGCTGCGTAGTTTATATCAAAAGACAAAAGATTTAGATTATTTATCAGATGTTGGTTATGTACTAACCATTCAAAAAAAGTATCAGGAAGCACTGGGAATTTATTTTGAAATCGAAAAAAAACAACCCAATAGATATTCCACTGCATCCAATCTTGGGACAATTTATGAGTTATTGGGTAATAACAAGAAGGCATTAGAATGGATATCCAAAGCTGTTCGTATCAATCCAAAATCACATAGTAATTCTGAATGGTTACATGTAAAGATACTAGAAGCTAAAATCAATGGAGAGCAAAACATTAATTCAGAATTCTTAATTAATGCAAGTTTTGGAAACGACACTATTCCAAAATCACATCTGAATAAAAAAGAAAGATTAAAACTAATCAAAGCCTTGTATTATCAGTTAAATGAAAGAGTTTCATTTATTCAGCCAAAGGATAAAATAATTGCTTTATTATTATTTGAGTTAGGGAACTTAACTTATTTGAATAAGGATTATTTTACAGCGGAACAATGTTATGAAAGCGCTGTTGCATATGGTAATACAAACCCTTTAATACCAGCCAGAATTAAGCTTACAAATGACGAAATATATTATAGAGAAGTAAGACAAAAAAATGCTACTTCAAAAAAATTATACCAAGTAGAAAAAAACAATAATTACTTAAAAATAATTATAGGAGCTTTATTTATTGCGGTTCTCGGATTAACAATAATACTATTCAGAAAAAGGAAAAGAAAATAATTTATTCCGATGGCGCAGATTTGCAATCCGTGACAACGAAACCAAAAACTCTCTGGCATAAAAATTGGTTTAAATTTTAACATTAAAAACAAGACAAAAAACCAATAGATTTTTCCTATTTTTGTCATAAACCAACTATCCCATGAAAAAAATTACTTCTCTCCTAGCCCTATTCCTTATTGTCACATCCTGTGGCGTAAAGCAAACCCGCAAATTAATAAGCTCTGGCGAATATGACGATGCTATTAAAAAAGCCGTTGATGGTTTGCGCAGCAACAAAAATTCTAAAGGAAAACAAGATTATGTCTACATGCTTGAAGAAGCTTTTGCCAAAGCTAAAGAACGCGATTTGAGTGATATCAGTGGTTGGTTTAAAGATGCTAATCCACAGAATTTAGAAAAAATATACGAAACATACGTACAGCTAAATCGCCGTCAAGAACAAATCACGCCTTTATTACCATTAAAATTGCTAAAAGAAGGTCGTGATGCAAAATTCCCTTTTGATGATTATACAGACCAAATTGTAAGCAGTAAAAATGCCTTGTCAAAATATCTTTATGACAATTCCAAAGCGTTGTTAGCCAACAAAGATAAAATGGTAATTCGCCGTGCTTATGATGATTTGGTTTATTTAGAAAGCATCAATCCGGGGTTTAAGGATGTTGCCAAACTAATTGATGAAGCCCAGTTCAAAGGAACCGATTTTGTAAATGTCTATACTAAAAATGAAACGAATATGGTTATTCCAATTCGTTTGGAAAATGATTTGTTAGATTTCAGCACCTATGGTTTGAATGATAAATGGACAGTATATCACAGCAACCGTCAAAAAGGAATTGACTATGATTATGGTTTGATTGTGAATTTCCGACAAATAAACATTTCTCCTGAACAGGTAAAGGAAAAACAAACTATAAAAGAAAAACAGATTAAAGATGGTGTCAAAAACCTGTTAGATGCGCATGGAAACATAGTGAAAGATAGTTTAGGCAATGCTATTAAAATAGATAATATGAGAACAATCCGTATTAGCATTTATGAGTTTTCACAATTAAAATCGTGTCAGGTAACAGCCAAAGTTGACTACATCAACTTTAAAACCAATCAATTAATCGAGACATTTCCATTGGCAAGTGAATTTGTATTTAGTAATGTTTATTCAAAATACAAAGGTGATAAACGCGCCGCTGATGAAACTGATTATCCTTATTTTGATCGTAGAGTTGTTCCGTTTCCAAGCAATGAGCAAATGGTTTTTGATACCGGAAACGATTTAAAAGCCAAGCTGAAAGATATTATTTCGAGAAATAAATTTAGAAGATAATCTCTGGATTATAATAAAAAACTCCCATATTAATGGGAGTTTTTTATTAGCATAGAATAATTATAACTATTCAGATTCGTTAGATATATCCTGATAAACTACTCTTGAAATATCACCAATTAAATTAGATAGCTTTTTCATGTCATTTCCTTTGGTCATCACAGTTATTAAATAACCTTTATTATCCAAAAACACTACTGCAGTTTCATGTAATTGTTTTTCAATTTGATTCCCAGATTCACCAAACTTGTGAGCCATTTTAATATTAGCCGGTAAACCTTTGGCGATGCCTTCTTTAAATTCACACTTTGCTAAAAGCTCAGCAGCATATTCTGAATTTTTAATAGTTAGATATCCTGCATTGAATATGGTTCGCATAAAAAGAGAATAATCTTTAACCGTAAACTGGTATTGACTATCATAAGCATTTGGAACTTCGACACCAATATCAGCAAATAGTTTTTGTAGAACTTTATTGTCCATGTTTTGTTCAACAAGGATAGTAGCTTCATTATCGGAATATTTAATCATATAAGTTAATAATTCCTTGATGGTATAACTCTGTCCCAATTTAATGGTCTTTGAAGTAAAATTAACCTTCTTCCCTGCATCGATAGGTTTATCATAAACAACTTTTTTGTTCAAAAACCCAGGATTATCCTCGTCCATTTTCAAAATGGCAATCAACACTGGAACCTTAAATAATGAGCCTGGTTGATACTTTTCATTTTCATTAATCACTGTCCATTTTCCTGAAGAACGTATAAGAACAGAGGCGCTGTTAACTCCTTCGTATTGCTTGTACCTTTCAATAATTTCAGTAACTTTTTGTTTGGTTCCTGCTAAATTATCGGATTCACAATTTTCGTCTACCCATAAAATAGGCTTAACAAACTTAAGACCCGTCATTCTTTTAATATTGTATTCACAACTGCTGGTAGACACAGGTACTTGGGAAGTACTGGCTTTATTATTCCAAAAACTTGTTAGGGTAAAAGCTGCTACAAATGCTCCAATTGAAAACATAAGCATATGAAGAAGTGAAAATCTCTTGGAGATTAGTGAAATCATTTAGTTATTTAGTTTGGTTTTGTAAGACCAAAAGTAAATAACATTTTGTAAGAATTATAAATGATTCTCATAATATTTTGTTAAATATATCGCTTCAAATCTTTTGCGTTTATATCACTATGCGAATGATTAAAAACAGCATTTCCATTTTTTATAACAATTAGTTGTGGCGATTGGTGAAATACACCAAAACGACTGGCAATTTCGTTAGACACATTTCTATGGGCTAACAAATCAAGAAAATAAGGAATGACTTCTTCATGCAAATCAAACTCGTTTTCAAATTGTTTCAGCACCATCCTGCTAACACCACAACGCGTACTGTGCTTAAAGACAATGACTGTTTTATCTGTTGATTCGGAAACTATTTCATTCAGTTGCCCTAAATCTGAAAGCGGTCTCCAACCCACTTTTGAAACGGATTCATTTTCATCTGAAGAATTAAACATCTTATTTAAAAAACTCATAATTGTCTTATTTTGAGACATTTTGTCTTCGTTTTGTGATGAAAATCATTTTAAAAGAGACATTCTGTCTGTAATTTTACATTGGAATACAAATTGACCAAACGTCCGCAAAGGTAAACAAAACAACATACAACTATGAACATAAACAATTTAACAATCAAATCGCAGGAAGCTTTGCAACAGGCACAGCAAATTGCACAAGGTTTTGGCCAACAACAACTCGAGAACGAACATATTTTTAAAGGAATTCTTGAGGTTGACGAAAACGTAACACCATTCATTTTGAAAAAACTCAATGTGAATGTTGATTTATTTAAAAAGATATTAGACACCACTATTCAAAGCTTTCCAAAAGTGTCGGGCTCTGAAATCATGTTATCCCGTGATGCGAATACTATGCTAAACGAAGCCAATATCATTGCTAAAAAAATGAACGATGAATATGTTTCTATCGAGCATTTAATTCTGGCGATATTCAAATCTAAAAGTAAGGTTGCCCACATCTTAAAAGACCAGGGTGTAACTGAAAAAGGATTAGAATCAGCTATCGCAGAAATTCGTAAAGGAGAACGTGTGACCTCAGCTTCCGCAGAAGAAACTTATAATGCCTTGAATAAATATGCTAAAAATCTCAACGAATTAGCCAGTCAGGGAAAACTTGATCCTGTTATTGGTCGTGATGAAGAAATCCGAAGAGTGCTGCAAATATTAACACGTCGAACTAAAAACAATCCAATGTTGGTTGGCGAACCTGGTGTTGGTAAAACTGCCATAGCCGAAGGTTTAGCACACAGAATTGTAGATGGCGATGTTCCCGAGAATCTTAAAGACAAAGTCGTTTATTCGCTTGATATGGGTTCATTGATAGCAGGTGCAAAATACAAAGGTGAATTTGAAGAACGACTAAAAGCCGTTGTGAAAGAAGTAACTTCTGCCGAAGGCGATATTGTGCTTTTCATTGACGAAATCCATACACTTGTTGGTGCCGGCGGTGGCGAAGGCGCTATGGATGCCGCTAATATTTTGAAACCGGCTTTGGCTCGCGGTGAATTGCGTGCTATCGGTGCAACAACATTAGACGAATATCAAAAATACTTTGAGAAAGACAAAGCATTGGAACGTCGTTTTCAAAAAATCATGATTGACGAACCCGATACCGAAAGTGCGATTTCTATCCTTCGTGGAATCAAGGAAAAATATGAAACGCACCATAAAGTCCAAATCAAAGACGAAGCAATTATTGCGGCTGTTGAATTATCACAACGTTATATCACTAATCGTTTTCTTCCTGATAAAGCAATCGACTTAATTGACGAAGCAGCTTCTAAACTGCGAATGGAAATCAATTCAAAACCTGAAGAATTGGATGTTTTAGATAGAAAGATTATGCAATTGGAAATCGAATTGGAAGCCATCAAACGCGAAAATGACGAAAGCAAAATGAAAGGGCTGAAAATGGATTTGGCAAACCTTAAAGAAGACAGAAATGAGATTTACACCAAATGGAAATCAGAAAAAGACGTAGTCGATAACATCCAATTAGTAAAAACCGAAATCGAGGATTTTAAATTCGAGGCTGAACGCGCTGAACGCGATGGTGATTATGGAAAAGTAGCCGAAATACGCTATGGAAAAATAAAAGAAGCCCAGGAACGTTTAGATGTTTTATTAAAACAATTGCATGAAAACCAAGAAGGAACTCCCCTGATAAAAGAAGAAGTAACCCGTGAAGACATTGCCGAAGTAGTTGCCAAATGGACCGGAGTTCCAGTGATGAAAATGCTGCAGGGCGAAAGAGAGAAGCTTTTAAAGTTGGAAGATGAATTACATCACAGAGTTGTGGGTCAGGAAGAAGCAATTGAAGCAATAAGCGATGCAGTTCGCAGAAGCCGTGCCGGATTGCAGGACATGAAAAAACCAATCGGAACGTTCTTATTTTTAGGAACCACCGGTGTTGGTAAAACCGAATTAGCCAAAGCATTAGCCGAATATTTATTCGATGATGAAAACGCTTTGACACGTATTGACATGAGTGAATACCAAGAACGTCATAGCATTAGCCGTTTGGTTGGTGCTCCTCCGGGATATGTAGGTTATGATGAAGGCGGACAATTAACCGAAGCTGTTCGTAGAAAACCATATTCTGTTGTGCTATTAGACGAAATTGAAAAAGCACATCCTGATACTTTCAACATCTTGTTGCAAGTATTAGACGAAGGAAGATTGACGGATAATAAAGGGCGTTTGGCTGACTTCAAAAACACGATTATCATTATGACTTCCAATATGGGAAGCGCGATTATACAAGAAAAATTTGAAAATTTAAAAGGCTCTGTAGAAGCCACAACAGAAGCTGCCAAAGTGGAAGTTCTGGGATTATTAAAACAAACGGTTCGTCCTGAGTTTATTAATCGTATCGATGAAATCGTGATGTTCACACCATTGACTAATGCCAACATCAAAGAAATTGTAGGCTTACAGTTAAAAAACGTTATCAAAATGCTGGCGCACCAAAATATTACTTTAGATGCCACACCGGAAGCTATCGATTATTTAGCTGAAAAAGGATACGATCCACAATTTGGTGCGCGTCCGGTAAAAAGAGTGATTCAAAGAGAAGTACTAAATCAACTTTCAAAAGAAATTTTGTCCGGAAAAGTAACGACTGATAGCATTGTACTTTTAGATAGTTTTGACGGTCAATTGGTTTTTAGGAATCAGAATGAATTAGTAGAAAAATAGTTTTTATAATAAGTTTTGGTTAAGTTGCTTAAGCCCTGATAGTGGGAACACTGTTGGGGCTTTGGTATTAATAAGGAGCACAGCGTTTAATTTTATTCAGGATGCATTCTCCCGCTGTACGCGCTACATGGTAGCTCGCTTCCATCGGGGCTAATGAGATTATTTTCCTTTATCAGGACAAAAAATAATAATTAAAATAGCTATTTTTGAACTAAGAAATTTAAAGGATGCTGCAGAAATTAAAACATCATAAAGAACTACTCAGTTATGCTTTAGCTATGGCACTACTCATGCTATTGTTGCGTTGGCTGGAATTTCGGTTTCTGATTTTAGAACATCAGTATGAAATCTATGTCGGATTGATAGCAGTTTTCTTTTTATTGTTCGGAATTTGGGTTGCTAACAAAGTAACAAAGCCAAAAGAGAAAACCATTATTATAGAAAAAGAAGTTAGAGTCTCAAGCGAAGACTTTATATTAAATGAGAACGAACTTCAGGAACGAAAAATAAGCAAGCGCGAACTCGAAGTGCTGACTTTAATGGCTGAAGGTTTAAGCAATCAAGAAATTGCCGAACGCTTATTTGTTTCGCTCAATACAATCAAAACACACAGCGCCAAACTATTTGAAAAACTGGAAGTTAAACGAAGAACTCAAGCCATTGAAACTGCTAAAAAACTATTGCTGCTTCCTCCTACTTTAGGATGATTTATACAAAATCACCCAAAAGGATGAGCCGTTTGTAAATGGTTTTCCAAAACTTTGCAGTCTAATCTTAAACAAATAAAATGAAAAAAATTATTCTTACTTACGGACTTATTGCCGGAGCAATCGTTACTGCGTTTATGGCTTATGGTGTCTACTCTTTAAACAAAAATCCCGACTATGAAGGTGGCATGCTTTTGGGCTATACCGGAATGCTCGTTGCCTTTTCCTTTGTGTTCATTGGCGTAAAAAATTACCGCGACAAACAAAGTGACGGAATAATCACTTTTGGAAAAGCCTTAAAGATTGGCGCATTGATTTCTTTAATTGCTTCAACGATTTATGTTGGAGTGTGGCTGATAGAATATTATTGTCTGTATCCTGATTTTATGGATAAATACTCCGCGGCGATGCTCAAAAAAATGAACACAACAGCTATGACTGCTGTCGAAATCAAAGCTAAAACTGCTGAAATAAACATGTATAAGGAATACTATAAAAACCCTTTTTGGGTGATTGTCATGACTTATGCCGAGGTCTTATTACCTATTGGATTATTGGTGCCAATAATCAGTGCATTGATTTTAAAACGAAAAGTGAAATCAGCCTAGCAATAAAAAAGCCTATTCACAATTTGAATAGGCTTTTTTATTATTATACTTTTCCGTCTCTAATCTCATCGACAATTTCAGGATTTAACAAAGTGGAAGTATCTCCGAAATTACTAAAGTCACCTTCGGCAATCTTTCGCAATATTCTGCGCATGATTTTCCCCGAACGTGTTTTTGGCAAATTCGATACAAACTGAATTTTATCAAGTTTGGCGATCGGACCAATTTGGTCAGAGATTAATTGGTTAACTTCTTTAGCCAAATTATCTTTATCCCTGCTTTCGCCTATTTCTTTCAAAATAATGAAACCATACAAAGCATTTCCTTTAACATCGTGTGGAAAACCAACAATGGCACTTTCTGAAACCGCCGGATGCTCATTGATAGCATCTTCAATTGGCGCTGTTCCAAGATTATGTCCAGATACAATAATCACATCATCAACTCGACCGGTTATTCTGTAATAACCAACTTCATCGCGCAAAGCACCATCACCAGTGAAATATTTTCCCGGGAAAGCGGTAAAATACGTTTCTTTATAACGCTGATGATCGCCCCAAATAGTTCTCGCAATCGCTGGCCACGGAAACTTAATACATAAACTTCCTGTAACCTGATTGCCTTCTATTTCGTTGCGTAATTCATCCATCAAAACAGGTTGAATTCCGGGTAATGGTAATGAAGCATACGTTGGTTTTGTGGGCGTCACAAAAGGAATTGGTGAAATCATAACGCCACCTGTTTCGGTTTGCCACCAAGTATCAACAAGCGGGCAACGTTTTCCACCAACGTGATCATTGTACCAATGCCATGCTTCTTCATTTATAGGTTCACCAACGGAGCCAATAACTTTCAATGACTTCAATGGAAAACGCTGCACATAATCCAAACTTTCTTTTGCCAAAGCCCTAATAGCAGTTGGTGCCGTATAGAATTGTGTGATTTTATGTTTCTCGATTACTTCCCAAAAACGACTGTAATCCGGATACGAAGGAACGCCTTCAAAAATCACCGTTGTCGCGCCATTTAATAATGGTCCGTAAAGAATATAAGAATGTCCGGTAATCCAGCCAATATCGGCAGTACACCAAAAAATATCATTCTCTTCGTAGGCAAACACATTTTTAAAAGTATAAGCGGTATAAACCATATAACCGGCTGTGGTGTGGACCATTCCTTTTGGTTTTCCGGTCGAACCAGAAGTGTAAAGTATGAATAATGGATCTTCCGCATCCATGATTTCGGCAACATTATTTGGAACAGCTGCATCAAGCAATGGTTGCAACCAAATATCACGACCATCTTTCATGGTAACTTCCGAGTTGGTTCTTTTCACGACCAATACTTTTTCCACACAAGGTGTTTTTTCTAAAGCTTCATCCACAATTACTTTTAAGTCAATTGATTTATTTCCGCGGTAACTTCCATCCGAAGTAATCACCATTTTACATTCACAATCATTAATTCTGGCTGCTACTGCCGCCGAAGAAAATCCGGCAAATACTACCGAATGCACAGCACCAATTCGTGCGCAAGCCAAAGTAGCAATCGCTAATTCAGGAATCATTGGTAAATAAATACAAACTCTGTCTCCTTTTTGAACGCCTTGTTCTCTCAGCACATTCGCCATTCGGGCAACTCTGTCATACAATTCGTTATAGGTAATGTGAAGCGCTTTTTCATCAGGATTGTTAGGCTCAAAAATGATAGCCGTTTTATCGCCGCGTCTGGCTAAATGCCTGTCGATACAGTTTTTGGTGATGTTGACTTTAGCATCCACAAACCATTTGAATTTGGCTTCTGAAAAATTAACTTCAAAAACCTTGTCCCATTTTTGATACCAGGTAAAATTTTCTTCGGCAATCTTATCCCAGAACTTTCTCGGTTCACGGACAGATTTTTTATACATCTTGAAATAGTGTTCTAAATTTAGTATTTTATAGTAGCTCATCTTCTGTTGATAATGTTTTGTAATGTAAATATAACGATTCTGTTGTGTTGAAAAAATATTCACCCTGATTTGTACCAATTGCGATTTAGCTAAGAGTTTTTAAATGATAGCTAAAACAAATAATTTTCTTAACTTCGTAATCCTAATATTTACCTATGAATTCGAAAATTACCAATCCCGATATACAATTTCTTGCCGGAGGAGGTGAAATGGGTCGACTTACACGCGAAAAAGACTGGAGTCAAAACTCATTAGGCAATCCCGAAACGTGGCCACAAAGTCTGCGCACAACCTTAAGTATTCTTCTTAATTCAAAATTCCCGATGTTCTTATTTTGGGGACCGGAACTAATCTGTTTTTATAACGACGCTTATCGTCCCAGTCTTGGAAACGACGGTAAACACCCTAATATTTTGGGCGGACGCGGTGAAGATTTTTGGAAAGAAATCTGGAAAGACATAAAACCCTTAATTGATCAGGTACTTGAAAAGGGTGAAGCCACATGGTTTGAAGATTTGCTGTTGCCTATTTATCGCAACGGAAAAATGGAAGATGTTTACTGGACATTCAGTTATAGCCCTGTGAATGATGAATCCGGTAAACCTGCCGGTGTTTTTGTCACCTGTTCAGAGACTACGGAAAAAGTAAATGTTCTAAAACAATTAAATGAAAGCAATAAGAGGTATTTAAACAACATCATGCAGGCACCTTTAGCCATGTGTATTTTTAAAGGAAAAGATTTTGTAGTGGAAATTGCAAATGATATGATGCTGGAAGTTTGGGGTAAAAAAGCCGAAGATGTCATTAACAAACCTGTTTTCGAAGGAGTTCCGGAAGCAAAAGGACAAAATCTTGAAATACTACTTGAAGATGTTTTTAATACCGGAGAAAAATTTGTTGCCAATGAACGTCCCATTCAATTGTTACGAAATGGTAAAATTGAAACCACGTACATCAATTTTGTATACGAAGCAATACATGAATCCGACGGAACGATTTCAGGAGTTGTTGCTGCTGCCACAGAAGTAACAAAACAAGTACTTGACCGTATAAAATTGGAAGAAACCGAGCAAAAAGTACGCGCATTAGTAGAAAATGCACCTTTTGCCATTGCGGTTTATACCGGAGAAGAAATGCGTGTAGAATTGGCTAACCAAACCATCATAGACATTTGGGGAAAAGGAAACGATGTTATCGGAAAAACATTTACTGAAATCCTTCCCGAATTGAAAGGTCAATTGGTATTCGAACAAATTAAAGAAGTATATAAATCCGGAAAAGCTTTCCATACACAAAATACACCACTCGAACTAATTGTGGATGGCAAACGAGGCACTTATTATTTCAATTACAGCTTCACGCCGCTTTATGATCTTTCAGGCAAAGTATACGGAGTAATGAACACAGGAGTTGACTTGACTGATTTGAATATGGCAAAGAGAAAGATTGAAGCCAGCGATAAAAAGTTCAGAACAACATTACAACAAGCGCCTGTTGCTATTGCTATATTTCGCGGAAAAGACTATGTCGCTGAAATGGCAAATGATGCCTATTTAGAGTTAGTTGACCGAAAAGAAAGTGATTTTATTGGACGTCCATTATTTGATTCTTTACCCGAAGTAAAAGAAACTGTTCAGCATTTATTGGATGATGTATTTAATACTGGCGTGCCTTTTCATGGAAACGAAATTCCTGCACCAATAATGCGCAATGGTGAAATCGGAATTTTTAATTTCGATTTATTATACCATCCTTTAAGAGAAGAAGATGGTACAATTTCAGGAATTATTGTAACTGCTGCCGAGGTAACTGAAAAAGTACAGGCACGTAACAAAACAGAACAAAACGAACAAAGACTTAATATTGTTATCGAAGCCAGTGAGTTAGGAACCTGGGAGTTGAATGTAAAAACCAGGGAAGCAACCTATTCTGATAGATACTTGGAAATTATTGGCGGATATACCGAACCCGTGAAATTAACGCATGATCAATTGCTTGCCCATCTGCATCCCGATGATTTGGGAATCAGAAATAAGGCAGTCAAAGACGCAATCGCTACCGGCTACTTAAATTATGAAGCGCGGATGATTTGGAAAGACAAATCAATTCATTGGATGGAAGGAAAAGGAAAAGTATTTTATGATGCTGATGGTGAAGCTGAAAAAATGATAGGTACCATTCGTGATATTACCAGTGAAAAAAATCAGCAACAATTATTGATGGATAGCGAACGGAAATTCAGGTTGCTTTCTGATTCCATGCCACAACATATTTGGACAGCTGATACTGAAGGTAATTTAAATTATTTTAATAAATCAGTAGTCGAATATTCCGGTTTATCATTAGCTCAAATATTTAAAAAAGGATGGCTGGATATTGTCCATCCTGATGACAGGGAAGAAAATGTAAAAAGATGGATGAATGCCATTACAACAGGTAAGGATTTCTTATTTGAACATCGATTTAGGCGCCATGATGGAAAATTCCGTTGGCAGTTAAGCCGTGCTATTCCGCAAAAAGATGAAAATGGTGAAATTTTGATGTGGGTTGGTACAAGTACCGATATTCATGACCAAAAAAACTTTGCTGCCGAACTCGAGACTAGAATTATTGAACGAACCAAAGAGCTTGAATTAACAAACCAGCATCTTCAACAAAGCGAAGAACGATATCATTTAATGGTTGAAGAAGTACAGGATTATGCTATTCTATACATCAATAAAGAAGGAACAATCGAAAATTGGAATAAAGGAGCTGAAAAAATTAAAGGTTATAAAGCTGGCGAGATTATAGGTAAAAACTTTTCTCAATTTTATACTATTGAAGACAGAGCAAGCAACTTACCGCAATATTTATTATCACAAGCTGTAAAAAATGGAAGATCCCGTCAAGAAGGCTGGCGACTAAGAAAAGACGGTTCGTTGTTTTGGGCAAGTGTGACAATTACGGCCGTACACAACAATACAGGGGAAGTCATTGGATTTTCAAAAGTGACACATGATTTAAGTGCCAAAAAAGAAGCCGATGACAAAATAAAACAGAATACCCTCGACCTCGAACAAAAGAATCAGGAGCTGGAGAAAATGAATAGAGAACTCCAGTCATTTGCTTATATATCAAGTCACGATTTACAAGAACCACTTCGAAAAATACAAACCTTTTCCGATCAAATAATCCAAAGAGAAGCGGAAAACCTATCCGAAAGCGGAAAAGATAAATTCCAGCGGATGCAAAATGCTGCGCACAGAATGCAAAATTTAATCAATGACTTACTCGCTTATTCACGCACCAATATTCAGGAAAGGAATCTGATTGCAACTGATTTGAACAAAATAGTAGAAAACATAAAAGATGATTTGAGTGAAGAACTTCTGCAAAGCAATGCCACTATTGAAGCTGAAAAATTAAAATGTGATGTAGAAATAATCCCATTTCAGTTCTATCAACTACTATTTAACCTCGTAAGCAATTCTCTTAAATTTTCAAAACCTGATGTACCACCTAAGATAACAATCAAATGTGAAATACAAAAAGGCAAAAAGCTGAACAATGAAAATCTCCTTTCTGATGTTGATTATTGCCATATTACTTTCTCAGATAACGGTATCGGTTTTGAACAACAATACAGCGAGAGAATATTTGAAGTATTCCAACGCCTGCACGGAAAAGAAGTATACATGGGAACAGGAATTGGTTTAGCCATTGTAAAAAAGATTATTGACAATCATAATGGCATAATCACTGCCACGGGAAAACTTGGTGAAGGTGCCACATTTGACATAATTTTTCCTGTAAAAGGATAGTTTTCAAATAAATGCATAAGCATTGCAATGCTCCAATATCAAATTTGTTTACCAACACTAAAATATCACTATAATTATTCCGCTATTTTTTGTTATTTTGTGTACACAAACAAAACAACACTATGCAATTTGACCCAAACGAATTAGACCATGCTGCCATTTATAAACTTTTAACTGGCTCTGTAATTCCAAGACCTATCGGCTGGATTTCAAGTGTTAGCGAAAAAGGTGTCAATAATTTAGCTCCATTCTCTTATTTTAATGCTGTTGGCGATGATCCGCCGCACGTAATGTTTTCGACCGGCAGAGGAAATAACAGCAACAAAGACACACTTAATAATGTTTTGGCAACTAAGCAATTTGTGGTTAATATGGTAACCGAAGAATTGACTGAACAAATGAACTCGACTGCTCAAGCGGTTCATTCCGATATTGACGAATTTGAATTGGCAGGTGTAACACCGATTGCTTCATTAAAAATAAAACCAATGCGCGTTAAAGAGAGCCCAATCACTTTTGAATGTGAACTGGTACATCATTATTTTCTGGAAGATCATAAGCACGGTGGCGCCTGTGTGATAATTGGTCGCATTGTAATGATGCACATTAATGATGATGTTTTGCTGGATAATTACAAAATCAACCTCGAAAAATACAGACCTATATCTCGATTAGCAGGTTCACATTATTCAAAAATCGGAGAGCTTTTCTCTGTTAAAAGAAACTAACATGAAACCGGAAACATTAGAAATAAACGTTGCAATGCAGGTTTCAAAACCAATAAGTGAAGTTTTTGAAGCTATTGTAAATCCTGAAAAAATGTGCAATTATTTCATTTCGCAAAGCACAGGAAGAATGGAAGAAGGAAAAGACCTAATCTGGAAATTTCCCGAATTTGATATGGAAGTTCCTGTAAAGGTTGTCAAAGCAGAAACTAACAGCCTGATTTCTTATTATTGGGAAAACAGCGGTCAGAATCTTTTGGTTGAAATAAAACTTTCTACGGTTGGCGATAATTTTACCTTGGTGAAAATCTCCGAAAAAAGCATGGAAAATAATGAAGTCGGACTCAAATGGCTTTCAGGGAATTCATTCGGTTGGTCAAACTTTCTGGCGTGTCTGAAAGCATATCTCGAATTTGGAATCAATCTTAGAAAAGGTTCATTTGATTTTATGAAAAAATAATAAATTCAATGACAATTTCAATAGCAAAAATCAATATCAAATATAAAGAATCTGTCATCCCGAGCGCAGTCGAGGGAACGCAACTTATAAAACCATGAAAATAGCAGTAATTGGTGGTGGTCCAGGCGGATTATACTTTTCGATACTAACCAAAAAAGCAATGCCAGATTGCCAGATTAATGTCTATGAACGCAATAAAGCAGATGACAGTTTTGGTTTTGGAGTGGTTTTTTCAGATGAAACTCTTGGTGAATTTCTTTCACGTGATTTGAAATCGTATGAATTAATAAGAAGTAATTTTGCCTATTGGGACGATATCATCATTGCACGAGACGGACAAACAGTAAGCATTGCCGGAAACGGATTTTGTGGTTGTTCCCGAAAAATATTACTGCAGTTATTGCAACAACGCTGCATCGAAGAAGGCGTAAATCTTCACTTCGAACAAAGCATAGAAAATGTAAACCAATTCAAAGATGCCGATATCATTGTAGCCTGCGACGGAATTACAAGTAACATCAGAACACAATTTGCAGAAGATTTTGGTACAAAAATTTCACTAAAGAAAAATAGATTCGTTTGGCTTGGTTCTACCAAACCTTTGGATGCTTTTACTTATTTCTTCAGAACAACGCCACACGGAGTTATTGTCGCCCACAGTTATCAATACCAACCCGGAATGAGCACCTGGATTTTTGAATGCAGTGATGAAACCTGGAAAAAACACGGATTTGAAGTCACAAATGAAGAAGATACCATTGCCAAAATATCAGAAATTTTCAAAGAAGAATTGGATGGTCACGGCTTAATCACAAACAAATCACACTGGCGCCAGTTTCCACACGTTACAAATGAGAAATGGTATCACAACAACATCGTTCTTTTGGGCGACGCAAAAGCCACAGCCCAC
The DNA here is from genome assembly GCF_039916025.1 of Flavobacterium sp. Taxonomy (GTDB): domain Bacteria; phylum Bacteroidota; class Bacteroidia; order Flavobacteriales; family Flavobacteriaceae; genus Flavobacterium. Next base: position 11,809 of record NZ_JBDSMB010000120.1, on the reverse strand, counting down.
TACTCTATTGGTTCGGGTACAAAACTGGCAATGGATTCCGCCATTGGCTTATCAGATGCTGTGATTGCCAATCCAACAAATGTGCAGGCTGCTTTTGAACAATATGACAAAACACGCAGAAACACAGTTGAAATGATTCAGCATGCCGCTTTGGTTTCGTTAGACTGGTTTGAAAATATGGATAGAAACAATCAGCATCCATTTTATCAGTTTGCGTTTGGCTGTATGACAAGAGCCAAGAAAGTTACTTATGAAAATCTGCGTTTGCGCGATAAATCATTTACCGATAAAGTACTGAAAGAGTTCATTGAAAATCAAATCCCAAATCCCAAATCCCACTCGAGCGATAGCGAACAGGCGAAGCAAATCCAATATTCAGTTGCAGCTTTTACACCATTTGCTTTGCGCGAAATGACTTTGTCAAACCGAATCGTCATGTCGCCAATGGGACAATATTCTGCCGAAAATGGATTAGTTAACGACTGGCATTTGGTGCATTATGGAAGCCGCGCAACTGGCGGAGTTGGATTGATAATTGCCGAAATGACTGCTGTTTCAAAAACGGGACGTATAACTTTAGGTTGTGCTGGAATTTATACTGAAGAACAAATAGTTAAATGGAAATTTATTACTGATTTTATTCATAAAAATACGCATACAAAAATTGGAATTCAACTTGGACATTCAGGCAGAAAAGGCGCAGCAAAAAAGCCTTGGGAAACCGAACCGATTCAAAATCCTTGGGAATTGATTTCGGCTTCGCCAATAGCTTTTAATGAAAGTTTTTCAACTCCAAAAGAAATGACTTTGGCAGCTATGGATTTGGTTACAACCCAATTTGTTCAGGCTGCAAAAAATGCTGACGAAGCAGGATTTGACATGATTGAATTGCAGTCGCATCACGGGTTTTTATTAGCTTCTTTTCTATCGCCTTTGACAAATATAAGAACGGATGAATTTGGCGGAAGCATTGAAAACCGATTGAAGTTCCCATTGTGGGTTTTCAACGAAATGCGAAAGGCATTTCCTAAAGATAAACCAATGTCAGTTAGAATTTCCGCTTCTGATTGGGTTGAAAACGGAATTTCAGAAAAAGATGTTTTGGATATAGCAACTGCTTTTAAAAATGCCGGAGCCGATATCATCAACGTTTCTACAGGAAACACAGTAGCCAATCAAAAACCGCAAACCGGAAGAATGTGGCAAACGCCTTTTTCTGATTTGGTTCGAAATACGATTCACATTCCAACAATAACAACAGGTTATATTCAGGATATTGATCAAATCAATACTATCATCCTAAACGGAAGAGCAGATTTGGTTTCACTTGGCAGACCACTATTGGCTGATGCTAATTTTGTTAGAAATGCACAGGCTTATGAGCAGTTTGAAACAAACGATATTCCTAATCAATACAAAATGGGAAGCTCGCATTTATATCCGCTAAAAGCTGCCGAAAGAAAACAAGTGGAAAGCATGAAAATCGCATTAAAGCCAAAGAGTAATAAGAAAAATTAAAATGAAAAAGATAATTTTATTTCTGGTATTAATCATATCAAACATGGTAATTTCTCAAAAAAATGAAATCATCAATAGTTCCAATGCTACGCTATCTTATAAAACATTTGGCAAAGGAAAACCATTGCTTATTATTAATGGCGGACCAGGCATGAACAGTGAAGGATTTAGTGGTATCGCAGAAGAAATATCAAAATTTAATTATCAAACCATAACCTACGATCAAAGAGGAACAGGAAAATCTATAGTTCAAAATCCAGGCTCAGAAAACATTACTATGGATTTGATGGTTGAAGATATGGAAAACCTAAGAAAGCATCTTAAACTTGAGAAATGGTCGATTCTTGGGCATTCTTTTGGCGGTCTTATGGCAGCTTATTATGCAACAAAACATCCAGACCGAATTGAGAAGTTAATTTTTTCTTCATCTGGCGGAATAAATATGAATTTCACAACTTATATCGGGCAAACTTTAAACAATATTTTAACGGAATCTCAAAGAAATAGTTTGGCGATGTATCAAAAGAAAATGGACAATGGCGACACTTCAATGGAAACCAGAATTGAAAGAGCCAAAGTATTAGCAAATGCTTATGTATATGACAAAAGCAAAGCTGATATAATTGCACAAAGACTCACGCAAATTAATTTTGATATCAACGGATTGGTTATAGGAAATTTGCATAAAATCAACTTTAATTGTTCCAAAAGTTTTAAAAACTTCAGGCAACCAATATTGGTTTTACAAGGCAAAAATGATATTATCAAAGTTGAAACAGCTGAAGAAATAGCAGCAGCTTTTCCAAATTCCAAATTAGTTTTGATCAATAATTGCGGGCATTACGGCTGGTTGGATGCAAAAGAAGTTTATTTAAATGCTATAAAAAGTTTTTTGAATAGTTAGTCATGAAACATTACACCAACAATTTCGCTCACGATAATTTACCTGATTTAGACTTACAGCCTGATTACGTTTTCACTGATTTGCCACAGTTCAAACGACCGGAAATGCTGAATTGTGTCGATAAGTTATTAGACAATCACATCAAAGAAGGCCGCGGTAACAATCCATGTATTCGCACATTTGAAGAAACCTGGACTTACCAGGATTTATACGAAAAAGCCAATCAGATTGCACATGTTTTAATTGATGATTTAGGATTGATTTCCGGGAATCGGGTTTTAATTCGCTCAGCCAATAATCCAATGATGGTTGCTTGTTGGTTTGCTATTTTAAAAGCTGGCGGAATTGTAGTTGCCACGATGCCTTTACTTCGCTCGAAAGAATTAACAACAATAATTGATTGTGCCGAAATCTCACATGCCTTAAGTGATAAAGCCTTGCAGGACGAGATGAACTTAGTCAAATCTGATTTTCTTAAACGAATTTCTTTTTATGACGAGTTGGAAACCTTGATGCAATCGAAACCAAAAACATTTACCAATTATCATTCAAAATCAGATAGTATTGCTTTGATCGGCTTCACTTCTGGAACTACTGGTTTACCCAAAATGACATCGCATTATCACAAAGACATTTTAAACATCTGTGAAGCATTTCCACCTTATTCATTACAACCAACACAAAAAGATATTTTTACAGGAAGTCCACCACTAGGCTTTACCTTTGGTTTGGGCGGATTGGTTTTGTTTCCATTATATTTTGGAGCTTCTACTTTCTTAATTGAAAAGCCTACGCCCGAAATGCTTTTACAGTCCATTCAGGAACACAAAATCACAATTTGCTTTACCGCACCAACAGCCTGGCGGGTTATTACATCAAAAGTAAAAGAATTTGATATTTCCAGCTTACGCAAATGCGTCTCGGCCGGAGAAACTTTGCCATTAAAAGTCTGGCAGGATTGGTATGATGCCACAGGTTTAAAAATCATTGACGGAATTGGTGCTACCGAAATGCTGCACATATTCATTTCTTCGAATACAGAGAACATGAAACCCGGCGCGACCGGAGTTGCAGTTACCGGTTACGAAGCAAAAATAATTGATGTCAACGGAAATGAAGTAGCCACAAATGAACCAGGAAAATTAGTGGTTAGAGGAATTACAGGCTGCAAATATCTGAACCGAATTGACAAACAAAAAGAATACGTTGAAAACGGTTGGAACTTTACCGGCGATATTTTCCGTCAGGATGAAGATGGCTATTTTTGGTTTGTCGCCCGCGGCGATGATATGATAATTTCTTCAGGCTATAACATAGCTGCAATTGAAGTAGAAAGCGTACTTTTAACTCACGAAGATATACTAGAATGTGCGGTAGTTGGCTTGCCAGATGAAGAACGTGGAATGTTGGTTTGTGCTCATATTGTGTTAAAAGAAAAATCTAAAGCAACAGACAATATGAAAAATCATATTCAACACTGGTTCAAAGAAGTAGCTGCTCCATATAAATATCCGAGAGTAATTCATTTTACAGCAACATTGCCTAAAACCGAAACCGGAAAAATACAACGATTCAAACTGAAATCATGAGAAAAGTATTCATCATTTTTGCTATCACATCGCTTTCCATAATTGGAATACTGATGTTTGTTAATCTGAAATTCAGTTTCCTGTTGCTGATATTCATTCCGCTCATTATAATGGGCTTTTATGATATGTTTCAATCTAAAAAAAGTATCCGGAGAAACTTTCCATTGTTGGGAAGAATGCGTTATTTATTAGAATCAATTGGACCTGAAATTCGTCAATATTTTGTGGAAACAGATACCGACGGAAAGCCATTCAACCGTTTGCAGCGAAGCATTGTTTATCAAAGAAGTAAAAAAGAAAATGACACCATGCCTTTCGGAACTCAGTTAGATGTTTATGATGAAGGTTACGAATGGATAAATCACAGCATCAGAGCAATTTCTTTTTCAAATGTAAATGACAATCCTCGTGTAAAAATTGGTTCTTCACAATGCGAGAAACCATATGACGCAAGTTTATTCAACATCAGCGCGATGAGTTTTGGTTCGTTGAGCAAGAATGCAATTTTGGCTCTAAATAATGGCGCCAAAATGGGCAAATTCTATCACAATACTGGTGAAGGCGGTTTATCGCCTTATCATTTACAAGGTGGCGATGTGGTTTGGAATATCGGAACCGGGTATTTCAGCTGTCGTGATGAAGATGGAACATTTTCTTATCATAAATATGTAGAAAGAGCCACTTTGGATAATGTAAAAATGATTGAAATAAAATTCTCGCAAGGTGCAAAACCTGGACACGGTGGAATCTTACCCAAAGAAAAAGTAACCGATGAAATTGCGGCGATTCGTTTGGTTTCAAAAGGTAAGGATATCGTTTCTCCACCAACACATTCGGCTTTTACAACTCCGTTAGAATTAATGGATTTTGTAAAATTATTGCGAAAAGGTTCGGGTGGAAAACCAATCGGAATGAAAATCTGCATCGGAAACAAATCGGAATTTTTAGCTATTTGCAAGGCGATGGTAGAAACCAAAACTTATTTAGATTTCATAACTGTTGACGGAGGCGAAGGCGGAACTGGTGCTGCTCCACAGGAATATTCAGATCACGTCGGAATGCCGTTGCGCGAAGCTTTGGCCTTTGTCTATGATGCTTTGAATGGTTTCGGAATCAAAGATCAAATCAAAATAATTTGCAGCGGGAAAGTCATTACAGGTTTCGATATCGTTAAAAATCTTTCGATTGGTGCCGATTTATGTAATTCGGCACGCGGAATGATGTTCGCTTTGGGCTGTATTCAGGCATTAGAATGTCACGCTAATACTTGCCCGACTGGAGTGGCAACACAAGACCCAAATCTTATGAAAGGTTTGGTTCCCGAAGAAAAAAGTATTCGTGTGGCACGCTTCCAAAAAGAAACCGTGAAAAGCGCTATGGATTTAATGGCTTCGGCAGGAATCGATCATCCGGATAAAGTAGGCAGAAGTGTAGTCAGTATGCGTATTAATCGGACAAAAATACAGACATTTGAAGAAACTTATCCCGAATTAAAAGTGGGCTCACTACTCGATGGCAGCACAGTTCCCAACGAGTTTTTCAGAGATTGGAAAAAAGCATCGGCACAAAATTTTTAGGAGCAATTTCCCGTCTCGTCAGTATGACGAGAGGGCTAAAAAATAAATAAATGAACAACTATTTTACAAAACAGGAAAAAATACGTTTCAAGCATGTTGATTATGCCGGGATTGTTTTCTATCCAAGATTTTTAGAAATGCTCAACGACTTAGTCGAAGATTGGTTTGAAGAAGCCTTAGACCGACCATTTTCAAAAATCCATGAAACTAACGGAATTCCGACAGTAGATTTGAAAGTCCAATTCAAAAAAGCAGCGCGTTTGGGAGAAATCCTAACCAAAAAATTATGGGTAATTAACCTTGGTGGCGCTTCAGTAACTTGTGGTTTCCATTTTGAAGACGAGCAGGGAAAAACCTGTTTAGAAGGCGAAGTTACTTTAGTAAACGTTGCCATTGCTGAAGGCAGAAACAACATTAAAGCAGAAGCTTTTAATGAAGAAATGAAAACGAAGATTGCACCATTTATAATTTAAAATTCAAAATTTAAAATAATTTTAAAATGGAATTCAAAAAATTCAAAGCCGCAGCAGTTCAAACAGCACCCATTTTTCTAAATGTAGAAAAGACAATTGACAAGGCTATTTCTTTTGTCAAAGAAGCAACTGCAAACGGAGCCAATTTGGTGGCGTTTCCGGAAGTTTTTGTGGCTGGTTATCCGTATTGGAATTGGATTATGACTCCGGTTCAGGGAAGCAAATGGTATGAGCAATTATATAAATCTGCTGTAAAAGTTGATGATGCGGCAATGCAGCCATTGTTTCAGGCAGCCAAAAATCATAATTGTCACATCGTCATCGGAATCAACGAACGTGGCGATAGTTATGGCGAAATTTACAACACCAATTTAATCATTGACAACCAAGGAAAATTAATTGGAAAACACAGAAAACTGGTGCCAACCTGGGCAGAAAAGCTAACCTGGACAAGTGGTGACGGTTCTTCTTTGAAAGTGTATAATACCGAAATCGGTCCAATCGGAACTTTGGCTTGTGGTGAAAACACTAATACTTTGGCGCGTTTTACTTTGCTTTCGCAAGGCGAATTGATTCATATTGCCAATTACATTTCATTACCGGTTGCGCCACCCGATTATGATATGGCAGAAGCGATTAAGATTAGGGCAGCCGCACATTCATTCGAAGGAAAGTTGTTTACGATAGTTTCGTGTTCAACGATTTCAAAGGAAATTATGGATGCTTTAAAACCCGATGTTCCAAATGTTGAGGAATTATTGACTAGAAAAAACTCTGCTTTCTCTGGAATTATTGGCCCAAATGGCGCTGTAGTAGGACAGCCTCTAATTGATGATGAAGGAATTGTTTATGCCGATATCGATTTGGAAAAATGTATTCAGCCAAAACAAATGCACGACATTTTGGGGCATTATAACCGTTTTGATATTTTTGATTTGCGTGTGAATATAGCTCCAACAAGAAAAATTACGTTCATTGATAATCACGAAGAGTTTAATAAAAGGTAATTTCAGTAATGGATTTGAAAAATTTAAATAACACAGAATTAATTAATACATATTCTGAAATTATATCTTTATTAAAAGAAAGAAATGTAATTAGAACTAAAAACTTAATTGGTGATTTGGGTGAGTATTTAGCAATTGAACATTTTAATAATACAAAAGGAATGTCGAATCTTCAAGCTGCCCCAGCTGGCACACAGAATATTGATGCTATAAGCAGAAATGGAGAACGATATAGTATTAAATCAACAACTGGAAATTTAACAGGTGTTTTTTATGGGCTTCAGCCAAAAAATTCAGAAATTGTTAATGCCCAAAAATTTGAATATGTTTTGATTGTAAAATTCGGACATAGTTATGAATTAGAAAAAATCATTCAACTTGATTGGAATACTTTTATTAAATATAAAAGATGGCATAGTACAATGAGTGCATGGAATATCTCAATTACAAGAGAATTGATAAATGACTCAACAATAATTTTTCAAAAAGAATAATAACATGAACGAAAACCATTCAGACGACCAAATAGGAAGAGCAAGAGTTCAGGATTCACCCGAATTATTAGCTTACTATAAAGAACTGGAAACACTTGGAGCTGGTGCTTTATGGACAGTTGCCAATGATATTGAACCATGGGAACCAAGAAGTTCATCGGTTGCTATGCTTTGGAAATATGAAAATTTGCGTGATTTAGTTTTAAAATCATCCGAATTGGTAACTCCCGAACAAGCTGGAAGAAGAGTTGTTTATTTGGTAAACGACAAACGAAAAGATGTTAGTGCTGCAGTAGGTTGGTTATACACCGGAATTCAGGTGACGCGTCCAGGCGAAAGCACTTCGGCTCACCGACACAAAGCTTCGGCATTGCGTTTTATTATGGAAGGCGCAGGCGGATATACCGTTGTGGATGGTAATAAAATTACGTTTGAAGTCAATGATTTTGTGATTACACCAAATTCAACATGGCATGAACACGGCGTTGATGCGAATGGCAAGACTTGTATTTGGCAGGATGGTTTGGATATTCCGTTAGTAAATGCTTTGGAAGCCAATGATTATGCTGTTTTTGACGGAAAACAACCTTTGAAAAACGAAGTCAATTTTTCTCCAATAACGTTTGGTTGTTCGGGATTAATTCCGGCAGATAAAACTTGGGACAAACCTTATTCATCTTTATTTAAATATTCATGGAAGAATGTTTATCCGGCTTTAACAGAAGCTTTAAAAGTAAACGACGTAAATCCAATTGATGGAATTTTGATGCAGTATTCGAATCCTTTGACTGGCGGACATGTGATGCAAACGATGTCAGCAAGCATGCAATTATTACCTGCAGGTTTCAAAGGAAAAGCACACAAACATACTGGTTCTTTTGTGTATCAATGTGCAAAAGGAAAAGGATATTCTATCATTAACGGACAACGTTTTGACTGGAAGGAAAGAGATATTTTCTGTGTTCCATCTTGGGCTTGGCACGAACATCACAATGCTTCTGATACTGAAGATGCGTGCTTATTTTCGTTCAACGATTTACCGGTTATTGAAAAACTGGGGTTGTATCAGGATAAGGAATATGCACAGAACAACGGACATCAATTAATTTAAAATAAAATTGTACAGACAAGGCAATGCCTTGTCTCTGCAAAAAAATAAAAAAAATGAAACTACTAACATACAAAACACAAGACAGCGAAGAACAACGTTTGGGATTTATCCATAATAATCAGGTGATTGACATGGAAGATTTTGGCGAAATATCTAATTTTCCTTTGCCATCCTCGATGTTGGAATTAATTGATATGGGATTTGAATTAGTAGATGAACTCAACGATATGGTTGCTGATACTGAGCCAGCATTCTTTGAAGAAATCGCTTATGAAATGGACGAAGTAATCTTCCTCGCTCCTATTCCGAAACCGCGAAAAAATATCATCGGAATTGGTTTAAACTATACTGAACACGTTGCCGAAAGTGCCAGAACTTTGGATACAACAGGTAAATTACCTCAAAAACCAATCATCTTCTCGAAACCGCCAACAACGGTTACAGCAACCAATACTGATATTATTAAAAACACCAAACTAACTTCGCAATTAGATTGGGAAGTTGAATTGGCAGTTGTTATTGGCAAAAAAGCAAAATACGTTTCCAATGCTGATGCGATGGACTATGTTTTTGGTTATACGGTTATCAATGATATTTCAGCTCGTGATTGCCGTCGCGAAGGACAATGGATAGTTTCAAAAGGGCAAGACACTTTTGCGCCAATGGGACCAATTTTGGTTACCAAAGACGAAATTAAAAACCCGCATAACCTGAATTTATCTTTAACAGTAAACGGAATTGAAAAGCAAAAATCCAATACCAAATTCTTATTGTTCAACATCAATGATTTGATTGAAGATTTAAGCACAGTTTTTACTTTGGAACCGGGAGATATCATTGCAACAGGAACTCCGTCCGGAGTTGGAGCTGGTCGTGATCCACAGGAATGGCTGTATGATGGCGATGTTATTGAAGCTACAGTAGAAGGAATTGGAACGATAGTAAATACGGTAAGAGATTTAAAATAAATTGCGTTAGGGATTGCAGTGGAAATCCTTTTTTAAATTGCCCTGGGTTTAAATCCAGGGCAATTTAAAAAAGATTGCAACGGAAAGCCCGGCCTCGTTTGAAAAACGAGGCAACGCCCAAAAAAATAGAAAAAATACTGAAATGGATCAGACAAAAATAGCGGTTGGTATTTTCGATAGACTGGCAACGGCTTATCAGGATAAATTCATGGATGTATCTATGTATCATGATTCGCTGGATATATTTTGTGAGAGCATTCCAAAACAAAATGCAACAATTTTAGAGTTGGCTTGCGGACCTGGAAATATTACCAAATACCTTTTAGACAAACGCCCTGATTTTAAAATTCTCGGAACTGATTTGGCTCCAAATATGATTGCATTGGCAAAAGAGAATAATCCTGATGCTGATTTTCAATTGCTGGATTGCAGGGATATCAATCAACTAAATCAAAAATTCGATGCCGTCTTATGTGGATTTGGTTTACCTTATTTATCGAAAGAAGCTACTATTAAATTCATCATTGATAGCAGTAAACAACTAAATCCAAAAGGTATTCTTTACATCAGCACGATAGAAGATGACAATGCTAAATCGGGATTTAAAACAGGAAGCACTGGTGATAAAATATATCAAAATTATCATCAGGCCGATTATTTGACTGAAGCACTCGAAAATAATGGCTTTAAGATTATTGAAATGCAACGAAAGGAATATATTCACAATGAACAAAACACAACAGATTTAATTATAATAGCAACAAAATGAAATACAGAATTGGGCAAATAGTGCCGTCTTCAAATGTTACAATGGAAACCGAAATCCCGGCGATTTTCCGTTCGAGAGAAACAATATTGCCAGAACGTTTTACATTTCACAGCAGTAGAATGCGAATGAAAAAAGTAACCAAAGAAGAACTCGAAGCGATGGATGCTATGAGTTTAAAATGTGCTCAGGAATTGTCAGATGCGCATGTTGATGTTATGGGTTATGCGTGTTTGGTTGCCATCATGAGTATGGGAAGAGGCTATCATTGTGTTTCGGAAGTGAATCTCCATCAGGAAACAATCGCGAATGATTTCCCTACGCCTATTGTAACTTCAGCCGGAGCTTTGATAAACGGTTTGAAAGTTTTGGGTGCAAAACAGGTTTCGATTATTACTCCGTATATGCGTCCGTTGACCGATATGGTTGTCGATTATATAGAACATCAGGGATTTAAAGTAAAAGAAAGCATTGCTTTGGAAATTCCGGATAACTTAGAAGTGGCGGCTCAAAATCCACTGAACTTATTAGAAATTTATAAGCGTTTGGATTTGACTGATGTGGATGTTTTAGTAGTTTCTGCCTGTGTGCAAATGCCATCTTTGGAAGCTATCGATTTAATTCAGGCTGAAATCGGAATTCCGGTAACTTCGGCTGCGGTTTGTACCACTTATGAAATGATGAAAAAGCTTGGCATCGAAGCCAAGTCTGCTATTGGTGGTGAATTATTAAACGGTAAATATTAATTGTCATGGATTGGAAAATAATAGATGGAAAACTCGTAAAGAATTTTGAGTTTAAATCACAAACGGAATTAGCTGAATTTCTTTTAAAAATAGCACGCTATGCTGATGAAATCAATCATCATCCTGATTGTAAAATCCGCAAAGCTTTTCAACTGGAAATTACTTTATTCACGCATGACAAAAAACAAATAACGGCATTGGACAATCAGCTTGCCGATAAAATTGATGAGTTGTCAAAATAAAAACATTTTCGTTAAGTGCTTTTTGTATAAAGAAGTTATGTAACCATATCAGAGAATAATATAACAATCTCTATCATTTTATTTTGAAATTTGTGTACTAAACTAAAAAATCAAAACATCATGAACGGATTATTCAAAACTTTAATTGCAGGATTCACCGCAAAAAAACTTGGTGGTGGCTGCTTATCCATGATTATAATCTTTATAATTATTTATTGGCTGTTAGGCAAATTCTAAACAAACAAATTTTATAGCTATATAATTTTACACTACTTTTGCAACACAATTTTGGGGTCGACTGGTTTTGACAGCAAGTCGAATTGAATTGTAAGCACGTCGAGCATTGTATTTTTTGCTCGTAAATCCAAAGATACAAAAACATAAACGGCGAAGGAAACTACGCTCTTGCTGCAT
>NZ_JBDSMB010000119.1:0-1889 GCF_039916025.1 Flavobacterium sp. | reverse complement strand
CTACAACGACGCCTCAGCAATTACTGGGGCTTTTTTATTTATGGAGCATGTGGTATATATCATATATTCTGGATCAGGATCAAAGTTGTGGGGCAGATTCGAGTTTCGGAACTTTCGGCCGGCTGATAAGTGCAAAAGGTTTAAGCAAAAACTTAGACCTTCGTGTTTTACGGTGGACCATCAAAAGGGGAGTCATCAATTGTTGTGTTTTGTCCTGCTCATTTATTTTAAATGCCTTTTTTATCGCAAGACAAAAGAGTTCAATTGATTCTTTGGAAGGAATCAATTGGCGAAGACCTTGGATAAACCTGTTGTTCGCCTCACAACTGGGGAGTATAAAGTAGATTGTGTAAACAGTTAGAAGAACGACAATAATAGTCCTCGCCGAAGTGGAGCGTAGCGGAACGAGTCGAGGACTATTATTTAAACTATTAACTTTAAAAAACACAATCAAAAAATGGAACCAAAAAACAAACTGGAGGATAAATTCCCCAAAGGCTTTTTTAAACAATTTAAGAGCAAAGAATCTTTTCAAGATTATTTTAATTCATTATTTAAACAAGGCATTGAAGAAATGCTACAAGGTGAATTAGACGAGCACTTAGGCTATACTAAACACGATAAAGTAGGCTATAACACTGGCAATAGCCGTAACGGCACCTTTCAAAAAACAATTATTACCGAAAATGTAGGCGATGTTTTATTAAATATTCCACGAGATCGAAACGGTGAATTTGAACCTCAAATTATCCCTAAAGGTCAAACTATAAGTAGTAAAATTGAAGATGCTATTTTGGGAATGTATAGTCGTGGTATGACTACCAGTGATGTGCGTAATCAAGTATTAGATATTTATGGTTTAGAAATAAGTGAAACAACGGTTTCAAATATAACTGAGCGTGTAATGGAATCGGCCAAAGAATGGCAGCAGCGACCATTAGAATCAGTTTATTACGCAGTTTGGATGGACGGCATCGTACTCAAAATAAGAGAAGATGGCAAAGTGATTAATAAATGTGTTTACATCGTTATCGGTTTAAATTCAGAAGGAATGAAAGAGGTGCTTGGTTTTTGGATTGAAAAAACAGAATCAGCTTCTTTCTGGATGAGTGTTTTAACTGATTTAAAAGCGCGTGGCGTAGAAGATATACTTATTGCTTGCACCGATAACTTAAAAGGTTTTACACAAGCTATTAGCGCTGTTTTTCCTGATGCTGTTACACAAATATGTATTGTTCATCAAATCCGTAATAGTTGCAGGTTTGTTGTATGGGGCGATAGAAAAGAGTTTTGTAGAGATTTAAAAAAAGTATACACGGCTATTAATGCTAAAATTGCTGTAGAAGAGTTAGAGAAATTTAAAACAAAATGGAGCGCTAAATATAAATATGCTATCACGTCTTGGGAAGAAAACTGGGATAATCTTTCAAACTATTTTGAGTATCCATTAGAGTTACGACGCATTATTTACACAACAAATACAATCGAAAACTTAAATCGAGGAATAAGAAAATACACGAAAACTAAAACTCAATTTGTAAATGAAAATGCTGCAACAAAATCAATTTATTTATCAATCCAAAACATCGAAAAAGCATGGGCTAAGCCTATCACAAATTGGGGCTTAATTCTTAATCAATTTTTAGTTATCTTTGAAAAAAGATGTAAACTATAAAATCCTGTTTACACAATTTACTTTACACTCTCCCGACCTGACATGAATTTTTAAAGAAGATGTCGCTTCGAGTGATTTTTTTACGTGTTCCTGTAAAAAATTTGTAGCGAGAAGTGGTTATACAGGTCTCGATACAAAAACTCAAGGAGGCAGAGTTTTTTACCCGACCTGACATGAACTTTTAAAGACGATGTCGCTTCGAGTGATTTTTTTG
>NZ_JBDSMB010000118.1:0-10075 GCF_039916025.1 Flavobacterium sp. | reverse complement strand
CCCCCTAGCATTTTTTCCAAATTTGAAAAAATTGCTACAAAAGTTTGGCAAAATTTTTGTAGCAAAAAAAAATGCTTCAAAAAAAATGCTGTAAAATAAAAACAATTTGTCATGAGAAAAATCAGAAAACATAAACCAACTATCAGAGATTTTTTAGGGTTTACGCAGGAAGAATTGGCGATGATATTAAAAGTCACCCGAAGCCAACTGTCGATGTATGAAATAGGAAAAGGAAATTTGCCTTTAGCTGCTATCCAGTTGCTGGCTGAAATGCTGAAACATGTAATGGCTCCAGAAATGGCCAATAAAAAATCACCCTATAGTAAACAACAGCATGCCGAGGTGCAACAGAAACTTGAAGAATTGAAATTGGAAAATGATTATCAACTGCAAAAGACAGCCAGAAAAATAGCAACCATCGAGAAAAAACACGCTAATAGATCAAAAGCTTTACCTGTGCTGGATTTCTTGACTGTTCATAGCTTTAATAAAGATGTTGCTAAGACGGACCTGCTCAGAGATATAGCGTATAAGGTTTCCAGATCATTAGAAGTTGAAGGTTTAGCTGTTTTGGAGGAGTCTCAAATTAAGTTGGAAGTGCTGGAGTTTGAAAAAAAGGTAATTGAGTCAAGACTGGGACAAATAACGATTGTCCGTTCGGGCGATCTTTAACCACCCCGTCTCAGCAGAGCTGAGCAACCCCTCCTTAAAAAGGAGGGAGCCACATTCATTATTTAATAAAATATCCTTTTTAAATTAAACGAAAAAAGCTCCCTCCTAATTTAGGAGGGGTGGCGCCAATTTATTGGTGACGGGGTGGTACATTTTTATCAAGATTTGATAGTAAGAGAAGGATTGCCACTCGCAGTCTTGTGTAGCTTATACAAAACATTAAAAAACCCACACTATTTTCATAATGTAGGTTTTCAGAGTAAGTAAGTAGTGAAAATTGTTTATTCTTCGTCAGCTAGTTCAGCTTCAAAGTTGATATTGTGATAAGCAGAATAGGTAAGGATAGCATCCGCATTTTTCTCCTCATCAAGAGTTTCTTTAAGCAGTTCAGCGACACGTACTTCACCAAGCGTTCCGGCAAAAGCTACCAATGTGCCATAAGTTGCGATTTCATAATGCTCTACTTTTTGAGCGGCAAGTATAATACCGGCATCACGTACTGCTCCCGGTTCTGTATCCTCAAGGATGCTTTCACCTTCTTTAAGCAGGCCGTCCATGGCATCGCATTTTTTGGCAACTGCTTTTTCACCCATCAGGCTGAATACTTCCTCTAAACGCGTTACGTGGTTTTCGGTTTCGTGAAGATGGTTCACAATAGAGGTTGCTAAATGTGGAGTGGTGACATTCTTAGCCATTTTTGGCAATGCTTTTACTAAAGCTTTTTCCGCCCAGTATATGTCTTTGAGTTCATCAATGAATAAATCTCTTAAGCCTTCTGCGGCAGTTCTTTTTGGTTTTACTTTTCCTTTTGCGGTTGGGGATGTTGCTTTTGCTACAGTGCTTTTAGCAGATGGCTTTTTTGTAGTGGTTGCTGTTTTCATAATAGTTATTATTTTAGAATATCAAAGCTACATTAGTTTAGTGCAAATCATTTACAAGATTGTTTTTTGGATTTACATTATTTCTACCTGCTCTGCAACCTGGTTGCATTAATCAAAAAGTCAGAGGCATACTTTAACTTTATTTTACCAATGCTCCCAATAAATAAGCGGTATTTTTGCAGCATGTCCACAAAGAAATTCTTTACGTTTGGAAAAATAGTAGCCCTACTGTTGCTTATCAGCTATTCAGTGGCGGCTAAGCCTATTTTAAATGTAACTGAATTTCAGAAACAAGGAAAAACAGCTTTTAACAAAGTAGAAAACGCTGCCCATAAAAACATGCTGCAACCCCAAGTAGTGCATGTTACTATGATGCCAGAACATACTGTTAACCCTGCAAACCCGAGTTATTTTGCTTCGACCTTTACGGAAGAAAGCAGTTCAGAATTAAGCTCAAACGGACAGACAACTATAATTTTACAAGACGCTAATCGCTGTGAAAGTGTCTCCAGGCTCTTGTTCCCTTTCCATATTTTTTGGTAAAGTATTTCCTTTTTTAGCTTCTAAAAATTGATTTCATTGCATCCAAACTGGATAGCAATACTAACTTTATTAAATAAATTAAAATGGATTTACCAGTAATAATCATTGGTCTCGTATTACTATTAATCGTGGCCTTTCCTCTTTATTTTGTAATAAGAGCACATAAATTAGATCAAAACCAAATCAAGACCCTTTTTGCCCAAAACAGTCAGGATAATAAATATCAATTTCAATTAATTGCCAACCAAGGCCGAAAGGTTTTGGGTATGGATTCACAAAAGAAAGGGTTACTTTTTATAGATTTCAATCTTGAAGAACCTTATGTGACTTTTCAGGATTTAAAGCAAAGCGAAAGCTGTGAAGTGGCGACCTCAAGTCCACTAGGCAAGTCAAATGCCTTGAAAAGAATCGAGTGGGTTTTTATGTCAAAAAAAGGAACTGCTTCTGATAACTCAGTGCTTTTTCATGACGCCGATAAAAACTATATCGTTCCGGTATATGCGCATGAAGAATTGAAACTGGCTCAGCAATGGCAGGAAACGATTCAAAAACATCTTTAAAATGAAAAGCGGGCTAAAAGCCTGCTTTTTTTATGTCATTATATTTCGCCCCTACGGGGCTACCGATATTTAATCCCTACGGGATTATGATAAGGTTGAAGCTTGTTGATTTCTGCTAAAATAACGAATGCTGAATTATTTCAATTACACTTTTTGTATGCCTTAAACGGCCTTAATCATCTAGCTAGCAATCCCGTTAGGGATTAAATATGGGTAAGGGTAAAGCGCATAAAAATGAAAACGAAATCCCGTAGGGATGATATTTATATAGGGTTCTTAAAGATATACCGTTCATCAAATTCTATTTTAAAAACGTCTAATAATTTTAAATATTCTTCCTGAAAAGTTTTAACTTTATGGTGTTCTTCTTGATTTTTAATATAATTAATAACTGCATTTACATTCGATTTAGAATAGGAAAATGCTCCGTAACCTTCCTGCCATTCAAATTTTACTTTTAAAAATTTCTTCTCATTAATCCATTTTGAAGAGCTTCCTTTTATGTCCTGCAATAAATCAGAAATTGATTGTGTGGGCCTCATCCCTATCAGGATGTGGATATGGTCGGGCATACCGTTAATGGCTAATACCTTATGGTCGTGATTTTGTATTATCCCTGAAATATATTGATATAATTCATCTTTAAAAGAAGAATAAATTAAACCATTCCTGTGTTTTACCGCAAAAACAAATTGAATGTGTATTTGTGTATACGTATTTGCCATTATATTTTTGCCCCTACGGGGCTACCGATATTTAATCCCTACGGGATTATGGTTTAAGGTTGAATTTTTTGATTTGTGCTAAAATAACGAATGGTAAATTATTTAAAGTATAGTTTTTGTATACTTTTTAAACAGCCTTAATCACAAACGTGACAATTCCCCAAACAATAAACTGGTTGGATTCTGTGATTTGGATGGGCTGGAAATCCTTGTTTTCAGGAATCAGATAAATACCGTCTTTCTCAATTTTAATTCGTTTTACGGTGAATTCACCATCAATGCAGCATACTGCAATTTTATTATCCGAAGGTTCCAGGCTTCGGTCGATAACCATAATGTCACCATCGTCAATTCCGGCGCCAGTCATCGAATTACCATCTGCTTTGGCATAGAAAGTAGCTTGGTGATTTTTTACCAGAACTTTATCAAGGCTTATTGAGTCTCCTTCAAAATCGGCAGCAGGTGATGGGAATCCGGCTTTGATGCTACCAACGAAAGGGAGCTCTCTGCTGTTTTCTGAATTTGGAGTAAAGAATGTGAGGTTGGTTTTTAACATTGTATTTCCAGAATTTCAGTAAAATCAGTGGTGCTTCTTTTAGACAAAAATTCTTGTTTCATTTTCCACGTATGTTGTAAATCCTGATTGCCCAGTCGAATTTTGCGTTCACCAATTTTTTTATGATAGCTGTCCATGACCTGCATCAGTTTTATGTGTTTTGGATTTTCATCCTCAAATAAATGAAACTGCTTTTGGCTTTCGGGAATTATTCCGGTTACAATCACGCCTGCTTTTGAATAGCGTTCTCCCTGTTCGTGGAGTTTTTTCAAAATAGCAACAGCTGCATTGCTGATGGTCAGATTTGAATTGGTGGCAAAAGGCAACGTTTCCATCTGATTGAAATAAGTCCGTCCACCATCATTTTTCTGATGCTTATCTTTTATCAAAAGTACAATCAGGCTGTTGCAGCAGGATTTTTGCTGTCGCAGTTTTTCGGCGCAGACCGTAGCAAAAGTAGAAACACGTTCTTTGATTTCATCAAAATCCGTAAGTTTGGTTTTAAACATTCGCGTAATGGCGATGCTCTTTTTATCTTCTGAAGGATCGTCAAGTTTTATCATCGGTTTTCCTTCCAATTCCATTTTCAGGCGCAGACCTGTAACGCCCATAACCAGTTTGATATAAGATTCGTGCTGTGGCAACGTAAAATCATAAGCCGTGTTGATATTTTTGGCTTTCATTTTCTTTTTTAATCGGAAACCAATGCCCCAAACATCTTCAATTTTGGTCCATTTCAAGGCTTTTATGCGCTTTTCTTCGGTGTCAATAACATGAACGCCTTTGGTTTGTTCGGGGAACTTCCGGGCTATTTTATTGGCGACTTTGGATAAGGCTTTGCTTTCTGCAAAACCAACACAAACCGGAATGCTGAGCCATTTTTGTATGCGGGATTTTATCTGGATTCCGTAATCATGAAAGTCGACATTGATACCGTCAAAATTCATAAACGCTTCGTCAATACTATACACTTCAATATGCGGCGTGAAACCTTCGAGGATTTTCATCACACGATGGCTCAAATCTCCATACAAAGGATAATTGGAAGAAAAGACATGGATGTTTTTTTCTTTTAATTCCTGCCGCACTTTAAACTCGGGTGCACCCATCGGAATGCCTAAAGCTTTTGCTTCGTCGCTGCGCGAAATAATGCAGCCATCGTTATTGGATAAAATAACAATGGGTTTGCCGTTCAGTTTTGGCTGAAAAACACGTTCGCAGGAAGCGTAAAAGTTATTGCAATCGACTAAAGCATACATGTGGTAAATTTACAAAATAGCCGAATGTTTTGGCCTACACAAAAGTTAATTTTGAGAATTGTTGATAAATAAAAAATCCATCAAAATGACTCTTGATGGATTCTATTATATTTTAAAAAAGGGGTTTTTAATTTAGCAAATTGGTTACAAATGATGGATAAATTCCCATCAGAATGTTTAGCAAAATAGCAACAACCGCTACTGCGTAATATACAAAAGGAACTGGTTTTTTATCTTCGGAAGCTTCTTTGGTATACATAGACAAAATCAGTTTGAAGTAATAACCCACACTTATGATCGAGTTGATTACAGCCGCAATAACCACAACGTAATAACCTGCTTTCATAGTATTCGCAAACAACATAAACTTAGCAAAGAATCCGGAGAAAATCGGAATTCCAGCCATTGATAAGAGTGATGCTGTAAGTATTGCAGCCAATAATGGATTTGTTTTTCCTAAGCCATTAAAGTTGACAACATCTTCGTTGCCTTTATCTTTTGTCATATAAATAATTACGGCAAAAGAAGCAATTCCGGCCAAAGCATAAGCCGCAGTATAATATAATAATGTAGAAGCTGCAGTTGACATACTAAGCAAAGCCATAAGCATAAAACCGGCATGAGATACACCCGAAAATGCCAACATACGTTTTACATTGTTTTGACGTAATGCCATGATGTTTCCGACAGTCATCGAAAGAATAGATATAATTACAATCAGCAATTCGACTTTATCAGATAAGGTTGTTAAGCCGCTCAATAATTTATAAAGTGTAGCCATCGCAACTACTTTTGCCAATGTACTCATCGTAGCGGTTGTCATCGAAGGCGAGCCTTCATAAACATCTGGAGCCCAAAAGTGAAACGGAGCTGCCGCAATCTTAAACAACATTCCGATAATGATTAATGTTATCCCAATTGGAAACCAAACCGGTAAACCTGCGCCTTGCGATAAATCATAGATTTCTGCCATATCGAAATACCCTGTAGCACCATATACCAAACAGATTCCGAATAGGATTATTCCGGAGGCAAACGAACCCATTAAGAAATATTTCATTCCCGCTTCGTTACTTTTCACATCTAATCTTTTACTTGCCGCCAGAATATATAATGAGATAGATAGTACTTCAATTCCTAAGAAGAACATCGATAAATTTCCAAAAGAAACCATCGCAACAGCTCCGGCTAAAAGGAAAATTTTTATTGCAATAAAATCAGAAATCTTTGTTGGATGATCTTTATAGAAGTCGCCACTCAAAGCCACCAAGAAGATAGTCAGAATGATAAATAAACTCGAGAACGCAACCGAGAACTTGTTCACCACAATCATATTGTTGTAAAAAGAAGCCGGTGTATTAAACTCAGATATGGTAAGTCCAAGAATAGCTAACAGTCCAAGAACAGCAACCGGAACCAATAGCTTTCTTAAATTAAAGATTTCAGCGATAAGGCAAAAAACACCTAAACCTGATATGGCAATTAATGTATTCATTTCTGGACTTTTATCTATTTATAGTTTCTAAAATTTGATTTATACTCGGCATTACCAAATCTACTAACGGTTTTGGATACAAACCGAAGAATAATAAAAAGCCGATGATAACGACTAATGTTATCGCTTCATTGGTGGTAACATCTGCAAAAGTTTTGGCATTGGTTTCACCCAACATGGTATTCTGGAACATTTTCAGCATATAATACCCGCCCAAAATAATGGTCGTTCCGCCTAAGATTACAAACCAAATATTGACCTGACCTAAGCTGTATAAAACGGTAAACTCTCCAACAAAATTGAATGTTCCCGGGAGCGCCACTGATGCTAAAACCAAAATCATAAACATCGAAGAGAATCTTGGCGTTTGTGTTCTGATTCCGCCCATTTCATCAATAGTTCCGGTTTCGTATCTTCTGTAAATGATTTCTGCAACGAAGAACAAACCAACGATAACAAAACCGTGGGCAATCATTTGTGAAACCGCACCACTTAATCCGTCAAGCGTTAAAGTATAGCAACCTGCTGCGATTAAACCAACGTGTGCCAATGACGAATAAGCAAGTAATTTTTTCAAATCTTTTTGGCGTAAGGCTACTATTGAACCATAAATAACTCCGGCAATACTCAATCCTATTAGTACCGGCATATATGTTTTTGCTGCTTGTGGCGCAATTGGTAATTGCCAACGAATGATGCTGTACAATCCCATTTTCAGCATAACACCAGATAAAAGCATTGTTCCAACGGTTGGTGCTTTTTGGTATACTTTTGCCTGCCATGTATGGAAAGGAATAATCGGAATTTTGATAGCGTAGGCTAGGAAGAAAGCAAAGAAAATATAGCATTGTTCTGTAGCCGATAAATTCAATTTGTATAAATCTTCTAAAAGGAAGCTATTTGCTTTTGAATATAAATAAGCAAAACCAATAAGCATGAAAAGTGAACCTGCAAGCGTGTAAATAAAGAATTTCACTACTGCTTTTTTACGTTCTTCGGCATCGCCATTACCCCAAATTAAAGCAATGAAGTAAATAGGAATCAACGCTAATTCCCAGAAGATATAGTATAACAAACCATCGGCAGCTAAGAATGTTCCGGTCATAGCAAATGCCATGAATAATACTAAAGCATAGAAATTTTTACTGTTTTTGAAGCTGTTGCCAAATGATGAGAAAATAATCAATGGCGTTAAAGCGGTTGTCAATAAAACCATTGCTAAAGAAAGGCCATCGCCTTTAAAAGCTAAGGATACTTTTGGAACATCAATCCAGTTGCACATAAAGCTTACGTTTCCGCCGGAAGTATATACAGAAAGTAAATTCAGAGTAACTGCGAGTGCTCCTAAGCTAAAAACCAGCGCCACTTTGGAAGCTAATTTATCTCCGGAAAAATAGGTGATTAAAGCACCAGCCAACAGTAATAATAATATAGTAGTTACATCCATTATGTAAAAATTATTTTGCTATAAATAAATAAGTTATGATGCCAAGAACACCAATGACAAAGGCGAATAAATACAATCCGATACTACCCGTTTGTAATTTTTTACCTTGTGTTCCAAGGCCATTGGCAATAGTTCCAAAACTGAAAACCACTTTTCCAAGAGCAGGTTCTAAGGTCGTTCTAAAGAAATTAGACAAGCTGTTTAAAGGTCTTACAATTAAGAAAGTATAGAATTCGTCAACATAATATTTGTTGTAAATTACTTTACTGAAACCAGTGATTTCTGAATCCTCTTTTGGTACAAATCCTTGTTTGATGTATTTAGAATAAGCCCAAAGAATACCAAAAACAGCTCCGGCCAATGCAATTCCCATCAACATATATTCCTGGCTTCCCAAAGCATGCTCTTCGTGTTTTCCTGCTAAAATTGGTTCCAGGAAATGGTTCAGCCAATTGCTTCCAGGTAAGTTGATTGCACCACCAATAAAAGCTAAAACCGCTAATATCACCAATGGAATCGTAATCAAACTTGGACTTTCATGCAAATGATCTTTTTGATGTTGCGTTCCTCTAAAGTCTTTGAAGAAAGTCAAATACATTAAACGGAACATATAGAAAGCGGTCATGATAGAAGCGATAGAGGCGACAATCCATAAAACTTTGTTGTGTTCGAAAGCGACCATTAAGATTTCGTCTTTTGACCAGAAACCTGCGAATGGAAATATTCCGGCAATGGCTAAAGTTGAAATCATCATCGTCCAGAAAGTGATTGGCATCGCTTTGCGCAAGCCTCCCATTTTTCGCATATCCTGTTCGCCGTGTAATCCGTGAATTACCGAACCTGAACCTAAGAACAAACAAGCTTTGAAGAAAGCATGTGTGATTACGTGGAATACTGCTACATTATAAGCTCCCAATCCTAATGCTAAGAACATTAATCCCAATTGAGAAACAGTAGAGTAGGCCAATACTTTTTTAATGTCGTTTTGTAATAAACCAATGGATGCGGCTACTAAAGCCGTAGCTCCGCCAACAATGGCAATGATATTTTGAACTTGTGGTGTTAGGTCAAATAAGAAATTCATTCTTGTTACCATAAAAATACCGGCTGTTACCATCGTAGCCGCGTGGATTAATGCAGAAACCGGAGTTGGTCCGGCCATTGCATCAGGCAACCAAGTGTATAAAGGCAATTGTGCCGATTTTCCACAAGCTCCAATGAACAAACATAAAGCAGCTATTGGAATCAATGTCATTTGAAAAGAATTTAATTCCTTAAATTGAACATATAGTGACATTTCATGAAAATCTACAGTTGAAAAGGTTGCGCCTAATGCGAAAATTCCAATCAGGAAACCTAAATCACCAATTCTGTTCATGATGAAAGCTTTCTTCGCAGCATCGTTATATGATTGGTTTTTGTACCAGAATCCGATAAGTAAATACGAGCACAATCCAACGCCTTCCCAACCGATAAACATAACTACTAAGTTGCTTCCAATTACAAGCGTAATCATGAAGAAAACAAACAGATTCAGATACGCAAAAAACTTATGCATATTCTCGTCATCGTGCATATAGCTGATGGAATACAAGTGAATTAATGAACCAATTCCGGTAACGAACAACAACCAAAGCAATGACAATTGGTCTAATAAAAGTCCGAAACTTAAGTTGAAATTATGAACCGAAATCCAATCAAATAAATTGATTTCAAATGGTTTTCCGTTTTGATTTAATTGTGCAAAAAAGCAGATGCTCATCAGGAAAGAAACAAAAACAGTTACTGTTCCGATTGCGCCTGAAATTCGTTTGCTTACTTTTTTTCCAAAGAAAACATTGAAAAGAAATCCAGCAAATGGAGATAAGAGTAATACTAAAGCCAAATTTTTATCCATCTTAGATTATCCTTTTAAGTTCTTTAAATTAGCAATATCA
>NZ_JBDSMB010000117.1:0-15315 GCF_039916025.1 Flavobacterium sp. | reverse complement strand
TGTTGTAATCGTGACGATTTTTTTTCAAGTGCTCAGTTAAGTGAGAGATTCTAAATGTGAACAATGCGATTTGCCCTTCTGCAGATCCTGTGTTTTCTGCTTTTCCTCCGTGTTTAGCGAAGATTTCAGCTTTTGTGTCTTTACTTAGATACATTCCAATATTTATTTAAATGATTATTATGTATGAATCAAGATTTTCTTAATTCGTGTGCAAAGATAATCTTCTTTTTCGATTAGGCAAATAAAATGATTGTCTTAACTTAAAAAAGTTTGGCAACTTCCTGATTTACAAATTCTAAAAAGCGTTCGTCAGCTTCTGTGAACGGATCAATGACATGACTGTCGATGTCTATTTGCCCAATATTTATTCCGTCAACAAAAAGCGGAACAACTATTTCAGACTTAACGGTAAAGCTGCAGGCAATATAATTATCCTGAGCAGCAACATCGGGAACAACGAAATTTGCATTGGATTCCGCCACTTGCCCACAAATTCCTTTTCCGAATGGAATTATAGTATGGTCTGTTTCAGCACCAACGTACGGTCCAAGATGCAGGGTTTTGTTTTCGTGATTGGCAAAATAAAATCCAACCCAGTTGTAATAAGAAACATTGTCGGATAAGAATTGACAAAGGTTTTTAAGTTTCGCGTCTCTTTCAGCATTTGCTTCAGAAAGAATGGCAATTACTTCAGGTTTTAAGCTTTCGAAAGTCATTTTCAATTTTTTATGCAAATGTAACGACTGAACTTTTTTTATTTTATATAAATTTGTTAAAAATTATCTTTTGAAAAATCTGCTGCTGCAATACAAACCTTTTTTGCTTTTTCTTGGAAAATTTATCTTGAGCTATTTGGTTTTAACCTTCATTTATCAAACCTATCTGAATCGTTTTGATGAAAAAAATGCAGAAGTTGATTCTTTTACGCAACTGGTTGCCAATCAATCTGAAGCTGTTTTGTCCTGGTTCGATTCGCAGTCGTATACAATGCCACATCTCAAAGAACCAAGTATAAAATTATTTTACAAAGGCAAATATATTTCCCGGATTATTGAAGGCTGCAATGCTTTGAGTGTGATTATTTTATTTATATCGTTTGTGATTGCGTTTACCGGAAAATTCAAAACTACTTTGCTTTTTATACTCTTCGGAAGTATTTTGATTCATGTTTTGAACATTGGCCGGATTGCGCTTCTGTGTGTGGCATTATATCATTTTCCGCAGTATGAGCATTTGTTGCACGGAGTAATTTTTCCATTGGTGATTTATGGAGTTGTATTTTTATTATGGGTAATTTGGGTAAATAAATATTCGTTGTATGCTACAGAAATTGATAAAAAATAAAGGAAAAATAGGGTGGTCATTGTTCTTGATTCTGCTTTTAGTTTTGATAAGAGTATTCGAAGAAACCTTGTTTTATGATCCTTTTTTGAACTATTTCAAGGACGAATATTCTCACTTACCTTTTCCGCAAATCAATATTTTCAAATTATTTTTCAGCTTAGGATTGCGGTTTTATCTCAATTCGGTGATTTCATTATTGCTGTTATACGTAATTTTTAAGGATACTCAAATTGTAAAATTCTCGGCCTTCCTATATATGGTTTTGGGTTCGATACTGATGATTAGCTTCATTTTTGTTTTGACTTTTTTTGCCGAAGAAAGCAAAATGACATTATTCTATATCAGACGGTTTTTGATTCAGCCAATCTTTATTCTGCTTTTCATTCCCGGATTTTATTATCAGAAACAGATTAAAAAATAATAAAACATTAAGAATACAAGACTTTCTTTTTCATAACTTTGCCCAATGATTTTCAAAAAATACATAAGTATATTTTTAGTTTTTTTCCTGTTGGTTTCCAATTTGGGGTTAGCTTTCAATATACATTATTGTGATGATGAAATTGCTTCGATAACATTAAGCACTGTTGAATCAGACCAAAAAGCAGAGAAGGATTGTTGCGGAATAGTTGAGAAAGATTCCAAATGCTGCAATGATAAAGTAATCAAAGCTGAAATCAAATCAGACCAGATTATTGTAAAATCGTTATCATTTGACATAGCTTTTCTCCCAATTAATAATGACTGGAAACCTTCAGTTTTTGTTTCAAAATTCATTTTCAAACAAAGAGATAATGTCACTTACAGTTGCGATGCTCATGCGCCGCCTTTATATCTTTTGTACAGTCAATATATCTTTTACGCCTGATTTAATCTGAATTCAGTTCAGATTCTCAACAATTTAGAGAATTGAAATAGAATTTATATTAATCAATTTCAGCATTTAAAGATGCTGAAATAAATTCAGCATAAAATGAAAAATACAATGTTGTTTCTTGCATTGTTGGTTTCTGTCGTTACTTTTTCACAAGAAGACATCAAAAAAGATACTTTGAAAACAGTAAAAGTCGAAGCCAATAGAAAAGGACTAAAAAAATCCATTTCAGTTACGGCAAATACTACGCTGGTAACGAGTAATGAGTTACTCAAAGCGGCTTGTTGCAATTTGGCCGAAAGTTTTGAAACCAATCCATCCATAGATGTCAATTTTTCGGATGCGTTGACCGGAACCAAACAAATAAAAATGTTGGGTTTGACAAGTCCGTATATCATGATTACCGAAGAGAATATTCCTTCTGTTCGTGGGGCTTCTCAAGCGTATGGATTGTCATTTACACCGGGAACCTGGGTTGAAAGCATTCAGATTACCAAAGGCGCTGGAAGCGTTGTTAACGGCTTCGAAAGCATTTCCGGACAAATAAATACCGAGTTAATCAAACCCTTAAGAGATATTCCGTTTTATCTGAATGCTTATGGTTCTACAGATTCACGTTTCGAATTGAATACACATTTCAATAAGAAAATTTCAGATGATTGGGCAACAAGTTTGTTTGTTCATGGCAATACGCGTGTTTCCAAAAACGATATGAATGACGATGGTTTTCTGGATAATCCATTGGGGAAACAATTCAATATTGTCAACCGCTGGCAGTATGCCTGTGCTGAAACAGGCTGGGTTTCGTTTATCAATCTTCGTTATATGAATGATAAAAAACAAACAGGTGAACTCGATTTTGACCCAAACAGAGACCGATTGACAACCAATTATTGGGGTTCAGAAATCAATACCGAGCGCATAGATTTTTCTTCTAAACTAGGTTATGTTTTCAAAGACATGCCGTATCAAAGTATCGGTTTTCAGAATGCATTCAGCAATCACAATCAGCAATCTTATTTTGGGTTGAACCAATATGATATCAAGCAGCAAAGCTATTATTCGAACCTGATTTTAAATTCGATAATTAGTAATACGAAAAACAAGTTTGCTACAGGATTGAACTTTACCTATGATAAATACTCAGAGTTTGTCAACCTTGCCGATGTTAGCCGAATAGACAATTCCGTTGGTGCTTTTTTTGAATATACTTATGATAATGGAGATAAATTCAGTTATATCCTTGGCGGAAGATTTGATTATCACAATAGGTTAGGCGCATTTTTTACGCCAAGACTGCACGTGAAATACAATCCCTGGGAAAAAGGAGTTTTACGTTTTTCTGCCGGAAGAGGCAAACGCGCGGCTAATATTTTTGCTGAAAACCAAAACCTTTTTGCGAGTTCAAGAACATTTTCGGTTTTGGATACTGATGGGAAAGTGTATGGTTTAGATCCTGAAATAGCATGGAATTACGGTCTGAGTTTTACACAAAATTTTAAATTGTTTGGAATGAATGCCGATTCAACAATAGATTTTTACAGAACTGATTTTCAAAATCAAGCAGTTGTTGACGTGATGAATTCGCCACAACAGGTTTTGTTTTATAACTTAAATGGGAAATCATATGCGAACAGTTTGCAGCTTGACTTCAATTTGGAAATCATCAAACATTTGAATCTGAGAACGGCTTATAAATATTATGACATTTCGACTGATTATCTTTCGGGAAGCTATCAAAGACCATTACAGGCGAAGCATCGATTTTTTGCAAATATTGAATATGCAACACACATAGTCGAGCATGGAAGGCAATGGAAATTTGATTTCACAACCAACTGGCTGGGTAAACAACAACTGCCTAATACCAGAACTAACGCAGCAGCAGACCAATTGCCTGAATTTTCGCCTTCATTTGCTGTAATGAATGCACAAATAACAAGAACTTTTTCGAGTACATTTGAAATGTATGTTGGCGGAGAAAACATCGGAAACTATCGTCAGGACAAAGCTATCTTAGGAGCAGATAATCCTTTTGGCACTAACTTTGACACGTCAATAGTCTACGCGCCGGTTTTTGGTCAGATGTATTACGCAGGATTGCGATTTAAAATAAAATAGATTCAATTTCAATAACAATTTCAAAAATCAATAACAAGAGATTGCTTCGCAAGCTCGCAAAGACAAAAAAATGAAAAATATAATTTTAGGAATGATGTTAGTGTTTGTAGCACTTTCAACACAAGCACAAGAGAAGAAAAATAAAAATGCTAAATACGAATTTGAAGTAAATGGCAATTGTGAACAATGTCAAAAACGAATTCAGAAAGCTGCATTTTCGGTTCCTGGTGTGAAAAGCGCCGAATGGCATATTGATGATCACATGCTGCACTTAATTATCAATGAAGAAAAATGTTCTGTACTTGATGTGAAAAAGGCAGTTGCGAAAATTGGCCATGATACTGATGAAGTTAAAGCGACTGATGATGTTTATCAAAAACTTCATGGCTGTTGTCAATACGACAGAAAATAATTTTAAAACTCCTTAAAAAATTAAGGAGTTTTTTTATGCTTATTTTTACCAAAAGATTAACATTCGATTTATAGCTGCATAGCTAATATCCCAAAAAAAATGAGTATTTTCACGCTCGATTTATATACTTAAATTTTTACTCTATGAGTGGTTTTGACTGGACACAATTATTAAATCCTGAGTTCTATATCACGATGACAATCGGTGGCTTTAAAGTGGGTTTGTGGATTGTATTATTTATTGTTTTTGCAGAAACTGGTTTGTTTGCGGGCTTCTTTTTGCCTGGTGATAGCTTACTTTTCTTATCTGGAATTTATAGCAGGGATTTAATTGAAAATTTTGCATTCATCAAAAGCGACATTGTTAATGTTGTTCTTCTTTCAACCTTAGTCGCAATAGCGGGAATTTTTGGAAATATGATTGGATATTGGTTTGGAGCAAAAAGTGGTTATTATTTATATAAAAAAAATGATAGTTTTTGGTTTAAGAAAAAGTACCTGATTCAATCTAAGGATTTCTTTGAAAGATATGGTGGGAAAGCTATAATCTTTGCACGTTTTTTACCAATAGTAAGAACATTTGCTCCAATTGTGGCCGGAATTGTTACCATGGATAAAAAGAAATTTATGTTTTACAATATTGTAAGTTCATTTCTTTGGTCGTTTATTTTAATTTTCTCAGGACACTATCTCTATGGAATGTTCCTGGAAAAATTCAACATAGATTTAAAGGAGCACATAGAAGTTATTGTGATAGCAATTATTGTTGTTTCAACGCTCCCGGTTTTCCTTAAATTCATGAAGAAAACACCAAAACAATCTGAATAAAAAAATGAGCCTCAAAAATTGAGGCTTTTTCTTGGTATAGTTTTTGTGAAAATTCTCCTAAATTTCTAAAAAAAAATACTATGAAAAACACGCTACGCATTTCGTTCATTTTAATCGCATCAGGTTTATTTTTTTTCCTGTACTGATAATGATGATAACAGTATAAATGATTCAGCAGTTATTGCAAAAACCATTACTTACAATCCTGAATTTGCAAATTTTGACACCAAAACAGTTAGTTATTATAATGATGAGAATCGAAAAACTCTAGATTCTATATTTGACAATAATCAGGTTTTTTTAAGGAAAATAGTAACTGTCCGCGCTCCTCAATTAGTTACATCCACCACTTATGATGCCTCCAATACGGTTACCAGAAATCAGATAGAAGAATTTGATGTTAATAAAAGATTACTTGTCACCACTTCCTATGATGGTTCTGGAGCCATTACTAACAGAAATACATTTACATATAATGATTCAAGTCATACTATAACAAGATATGATGTAAATGGTACAGTAAGTACTCCCGTTTGGCTTTTTACTTTAAATAGTGCAGGAGTTATTTATCAGGAAGAAACTTTGTCTTCTGGTAATATCAGAACCCTTGAGTTTGAAGGAGGCAAACCTGTAAGGCTGATTTACCCTGATTTAGATCCTGCCGATAATCCAGGATACACTTATTATCCTACTATTAAACCTGCGAATTTGAGAATATCAAACAATGAAAGAAACAATTTGGCTCTTAAGTTAGGCATTGAGCATATTGCTTATAATTGGGATTATTTTTATAATACGGTAGCTGATTATTATCAGGTGCAAATGGCTTTTAACGAAAATAATTATCCATTGAGTGCCAAATATACTTTCATTCCAAGTCCATCATTATCTGAAACATTTTACTACTATTAATTTATAGTAAAATTTAAAGAAAAAAAAGAGGCTGGATTTACCAGCCTCTTTTTTATTTATAGTAAAAGAGATTACATCATTCCTGGCATTCCACCGCCCATTGGCATTCCACCAGCGTTTTCTTCTTTGATTTCCACCAAAGCACACTCAGTAGTCAATATCATTCCGGCAACTGAAGCAGCGTTTTCAAGTGCTACACGAGTTACTTTTTTAGGATCTATGATTCCAGCTTTTAGCATGTCAACATATTCATCAGTTTTGGCGTTGTAACCAAAATTAGCTTTTCCTTCAGATACTTTTGCAACTACAACAGAACCTTCCAATCCTGCGTTTTCAACAATAGTTCTCAACGGAGATTCAACAGCACGGGAAACAATTTGAATTCCAGTAGCTTCGTCAGCGTTATCAGCTTTGATTTTTTCTAATACAGATTTGGCACGCAATAAAGCAACGCCACCACCAGCAACAATTCCTTCTTCAACTGCAGCACGAGTCGCGTGAAGCGCATCGTCAACACGGTCTTTTTTCTCTTTCATTTCTACTTCAGAGGCAGCACCAACATAAAGTACGGCAACACCACCAGCTAATTTTGCCAAACGTTCCTGCAGTTTTTCTTTATCATAATCAGAAGTCGTTGACTCCATTTGACCTTTGATTTGGTTCACACGATTCTTAATCATGTCAGCCGTTCCAGCACCATTTACTAAAGTTGTATTGTCTTTATCAATAGTTACTTTTTCAGCTGTTCCAAGCATTTCTAGAGTAGTATTTTCTAATGTATAACCGCTTTCTTCCGCAATTACAGTTCCACCAGTTAAGATGGCAATATCTTCAAGCATTGCTTTTCTTCTGTCACCAAATCCTGGAGCTTTTACAGCTGCAATTTTCAATGCGCCACGCAATTTATTTACTACCAATGTCGATAACGCTTCACCATCAACATCTTCAGCAATAATCAATAATGGTTTTCCTGATTGTGCTACAGGTTCTAATATTGGCAATAATTCTTTTAAAGAAGATACTTTTTTGTCATATAAAAGAATGTAGGGTCTTTCTAATTCTACTTCCATTTTTTCTGGATTGGTAACGAAATAAGGAGAAAGGTAACCTCTGTCAAACTGCATTCCTTCCACAACGTCTACATAAGTATCAGTTCCTTTGGCTTCTTCTACAGTGATAACGCCTTCTTTACCTACTTTTCCAAAAGCGGTAGCGATTAAATCACCAATAACTTCATCGTTATTCGCCGAAATAGAAGCAATTTGTTTTATTTTTTCAGAATCGCTTCCAACAACCTGAGCTTGTTTTGCTAAATCGGCAACAATAGCTTCAACTGCTTTGTCAATTCCTCTTTTTAAATCCATTGGATTTGCACCGGCAGCAACGTTTTTCAAACCTTCTTTTACAATCGCCTGAGCCAAAACAGTTGCAGTTGTAGTTCCGTCACCTGCTAAATCGTTGGTTTTTGAAGCTACTTCCTTTACCATTTGCGCACCCATGTTTTCTAATGGATCTTTTAATTCAATTTCTTTTGCAACGGTAACACCATCTTTAGTAACGGTTGGTCCACCAAATGCTTTTCCAATAATTACGTTACGACCTTTTGGTCCAAGAGTTACTTTTACTGCATTCGCCAATGCATCAACACCACGCTTTAAACCGTCGCGAGCTTCAATATCGAATTTTATATCTTTTGCCATCTTTATTTAGTTTGTTTTGAATTATATAATTGCAAGAATATCATCTTCACGCATGATTAGGTAATCTTTTCCATTGAACTTCAAATCAGTTCCAGCGTATTTTCCATAAAGAACACTATCGCCAACTTTAACCGTTAATGGTTCGTCTTTTTTACCGTTTCCAACAGCTACAACAGTTCCTTTTTGTGGTTTTTCTTTAGCCGTATCAGGAATGATAATTCCAGATGCTGTTTGAGTTTCAGCGGCAGCAGGTTCAATAATTACCCTGTCTGAAAGAGGTTTGATATTTAATGCCATGATTATATGTTTATGTTATTTTAAAGTTGGTAATTGCTAGTCAGAAATTGTGCCAAGCGACTTTTTTCTAAAAAAAATGCCAGCATGTCAGTGCTGGCATTATATTTTTTGAATGCGAATTATTTTGTTGGAGTCTCAACTGGTTTAGCTGGAGTCGTAGTTTCTGTTTTTGGCGCAACGTTGTCTTTTTCGTCAATGATTTTTGAATTAGAATCGCCCATGGCTCCTGAGAAACTTAAGCTTGATAATAAAATCAAAACGATTAATATAGTTGCTAATGTCCAAGTACTTTTATCTAAAAAGTCGGTTGTTTTTTGAACGCCACCCATTTGAGTTGAACCACCTAATGAAGATGATAAACCACCACCTTTAGGATTTTGTACCATGATTACTATTATCAATAGAAAACAAACTATTGTTATAAGTACTAAAAAAATTGAAAATGTGCTCATTATGTATTTATTATTTTTGTTCTAAAATTTTAATATCCGAAATTCGGTTTGCAAAGAAACTACTTTTTTCCGGATATTTCAAAATTAATATTTCATAGGCCTGAATTGCTTTTGAATATTTTTTTTGTTCCAAATATACACGGGCTAAAGTCTCTGTCATCAATTGGGAAGTATCTTCTGAAATGACTTCAATTACTGGAACTGTAGCGTCTTTTGCTATTGGCGTTAGCTTCGGATTGTTTTCGATGAATTTGTCAATTAAATCTGTTTTTTTCTTTTTATCATCATCAATTGAAGAGCTGTTTTCTTCTCTGACGATTGGTTTTAATCGCGATAATTGCAGCCATTCCTGAAAAGAGTGCTTTTCGTTTTTTGAAAACTCTAATGGTTTTCCGATGGCTAATTTTTCTTCGGCCTTTTGTTCTTCAGTTGATGTAGATTTTTTGATGGAAGTTAAAATCGACTTTTCCAAGGCATCAACAACCGGCTGATTGGCTTCCACAATAATATGTTCGCTTCCTATTACGCTCATGTTCATTAACTCTTCCAGTTTCTTTTCATACAAACCTTTTTGTACAGAAACAAAGGAATCGGAAGTGATAAAGTCGAATAAAATACTCCTATCTGTGGTATACGCAGCAGAAACTTTAAGCGCATAATTATAATTAAAACTATCCTGATTATACAGATGCTTTAACTTCAATACACGCGCACTTTGAAAATAAGGAAATGCAGTCAGAACATTGTCCAATGTCTCAGCATATCTATCATTGATAGCATCGGGTTTATTTAGCAAGTATGTGTAATCTGTTAAATTCATAGTGTCAAATTACCATTTGGACAACGACTCATTAAAGATATCCTGTGTTATACGCTCAAAAATTTCATCGATATAACCATTCAGTACAGAGCCTGTTGGAAGTGTGCTTCCTGCATAATCTCGGTAAAATGAAAAACGTTTCTCAAAGTTATCGTCTTCTTTATTTTTATTGCTAAAACGAACATTAATCGAAATTGACAATCTACTTTGAGCAGCAGTCTGATCGGCAGTAGCCTGCATAGGAGTTATTCTGTATTCTACAATTTCACCTTCGTAAAGCAAATCGCCATTGGAATTAGTCAAATTCAAATTGGTTTGATTCTGAATGATTTCCTGAAGTTCGATAGTAAATCTCCGCTCGATTCCAGGTTCAATCAATTCGGCATTATTCTGAAAATAATTCACCTGAAATGTTTTTGCATCAATTTTTCCTGTTCCTGTAAAGTTATAGACAGAACAGCTGTTGATGCTGATGGCAAGGATGAAAATAGAAATTAATTTTAAAAACTTCATGGTAATAATTAAAGACCGCTAAAGTAATTCTTTATTTTGAATTATGGAAGGACATTACTGATAGTAGTAAGCGGCAAAAGAATAAGAATCAACATAATTGTTGCTGCTGTCTAAAATTTCAACGCCAATTTGATAATTTCCGCTACCTAAGACCATGCCATAATTATAATAATTTGTGTCAGTTAAGCCTTTGTCAAAACCGTTTGGCATTCCTTCTGAAGCTTGGCAATCAATAAAGAAATTTGGATCTGTCAATGATTTTACTCTTGCTACTGCTAAAACAGCATTACGAAGTGGATTCACACCATATGCTCCGTCAAAGTGGAAATTTTTAAGGATATCAGTTGAACTACTGGTTGTCTTTTCAAACGAAGCCATATTTCCACCTGCATAAGTCATATGATATTCTCCGGCACCAGTACCAGTTCTTATAAAATCTACAGCTAACATATCTTCATTCACAACACAGTTTATTGTAAAAGTGCTTCCGTAAGAATACGTATAGGTTCTTGTAGTAGCATTAAACGTATATGGTAATCCGTTAATACTATTGATTGTGTTATCTGTATTGTATGTGATTGTATTAACTTCGGATACATTACCATCCACGTATTTCGTGTCAAGAATAACACGATTTTGGGTGTCATAAGTAAATTCTTCAGCTATACTACCATCAGCAAGTGTTATGCTTGTCAATAAATCATTACTAATATTCCATTGTCTTTCGTTTGAGCTATTGTCGTAAAAAACAACTTTTTGCAAAACAGAATCGTTAATAATGGTATCATCATTATCAGTACAAGAAAATAATGTTGTGGCTAAAGCGAAAAGGAAGATAATTTTTTTCATAGGTATTGATATTAATTTGGGTGGCGTAAACGTAAAAACTTCTTACTTAAATAAAAAAATTATAGGTCGTATTGCTTAATTTTCCGATAAAGTGTTCTTTCAGAGATCCCTAACTCATCTGCAGCTGCTTTTCTTTTGCCTCTATGACGTTCCAAAGATTTCTTGATAAGTTCAATTTCTTTTTGTTCTAATTTCAATACTTCTTCTTCGTCAATCGTTTCCGCCATTAAGTAATTGGTATCATCGTCATCGTCAAATTCCTCTTGTTCTGTTTCATTTGGTGATGAGTTCGAATTCATTCTTGGTTCATCTGCAAAATTTGATGCAGTTTCTTCTTTTTGTCCAAATACTTTCTGAATCAAATTCTTGTTCATTTCCTGAACTTTAGAACTTCCGTTTTGCATTAACTCCATCGTTAATTTTTTCAAATCATGCAAATCACTTTTCATGTCAAAAAGCACTTTGTACAGAATATCTCTTTCTGTAGAAAAATCATTTGCAGCTTTTTTTCCGCCAATAACCGAAGGCAAATTGCTGCCTTCAATAGGCAGATAGGATTGAATTGTTGCCAATGAAATCTCTCGATTTGTTTCTAAAACCGAAAGCTGTTCTGCAAAATTTCTAAGCTGACGAATGTTTCCGCTCCAGCGATATTTTTGTAAAAACTGAACAGCTTCATCACTCAGTTTAACGGGTGGCATTTTGTATTTATGGGCAAAATCTGAAGCAAATTTCCGAAACAATAAATGAATATCGTCTTTTCTGTCGCGCAATGCCGGCAATGGGATATCAACCGTGCTCAAACGATAGTATAAGTCTTCGCGGAATTTTCCTTTTTCGATGGCGTCAAATAAATTTACATTGGTGGCTGCAACAATACGAACATTGGTTTTTTGAACTTGTGATGAACCAACTTTTATAAACTCGCCGTTTTCTAAAACACGAAGCAAACGCACTTGGGTAGTCAAGGGCAATTCGCCAACTTCATCCAGGAAAATCGTTCCGCCATCAGCTACTTCAAAATAGCCCTCACGCGCATTGTTTGCTCCTGTAAACGAACCTTTTTCGTGACCAAAAAGCTCACTGTCAATGGTTCCTTCAGGAATGGCGCCACAATTTACAGCGATATATTTTCCGTGTTTTCTATGCGAAAGCGTATGAATGATTCTGGGAATACTTTCTTTACCAACGCCACTTTCACCGACAACTAACACTGAAATATCAGTAGGAGCAACCTGTATGGCTTTTTCTATTGCACGATTGAGTTTTGGGTCATTCCCAATTATCTCAAATCGTTGTTTTATGTTTTGAACTGATTCCATAATTAGTTTATTTGCATATCACTATATCCAATCGCTTCTCCAATTAGGGTTCCGCTGGTACAGTTGGTAATTTTCACGTTGACAAAATCACCGATTTTATAATTCTCTCTTGGAAAAACAACCACTAAGCTTTGTGAATTCCTTCCCGATAATTGTTCATCTGATTTTTTAGAAACTTTCTCTACCAAAACTTCTACAGTTTTGCCAACAAATTCCTGTGTTCTAGCCAAACCATGCTTGCGTTGCAAGTCCACAATTTCCTGTAAACGTCTTTGTTTGGTTTCTTCCGGAACATCATCATTCATTTTACGTTCTGCCAAAGTTCCGGGACGTTCGGAATAAGCATACATATAGCCAAAACTATATTTCACATATTCCATCAAGTTCAATGTGTCCTGATGATCCTCTTCTGTCTCTGTTGGGAAACCCGCGATCATATCTTGTGTAATAGAACTTTCAGGAAGTATGGTTTTTATTTTGTCAATCAAGGCCATATATTCTGCTCTTGTATGTAAACGATTCATCGCTTTTAAAACCCGGTCACTACCGCTTTGAACCGGTAAATGAACATGTTTGCAGATGTTTGGGTATTTCGCAATCACATGCAAAACACTTTCGTGCATATCCTGCGGATTGGATGTAGAAAACCGGATGCGCATTTTCGGAAACTGAATCGCAACCATTTCAAGCAATTGATCAAAATCGACTGCTGTTGCTTGTTGCATTTCGGTAGCTTTTTCAAAATCTTTCTTCAAACCGCCACCATACCAAAGATAACTGTCGACATTTTGACCAAGAAGCGTTACTTCCTTAAATCCTTTATTCCATAAATCGCTGATTTCTCCCAGTATGCTTTGTGGTTCACGGCTACGTTCGCGTCCTCGCGTGAAAGGCACTACGCAAAAAGTGCACATATTATCACAACCGCGTGTAATAGAAACAAGCGCAGTTACGCCATTGCTCATCAAACGCACCGGCGAAATATCACCATAGGTTTCTTCTTTCGATAAAATCACATTGATAGCATCTCTGCCGTCTTCGACTTCTCTCAGTAAATTGGGTAAATCTTTATAAGCATCCGGACCAACAACCATGTCGACGATTTTCTCTTCGTCGAGAAATTTCTCTTTCAAACGTTCTGCCATACATCCCAAAACGCCAACTTTCATTTTGGGATTTACCTCGCGTTTAACAGCGTTGTATTTCTCCAGACGTTTTCTAACGGTTTGTTCGGCTTTGTCTCGGATTGAACAAGTATTTACCAAAACCAAATCGGCTTCTTCTAATATAGTAGTAGTATTATAACCTTCGTTGGTCATAATAGAAGCTACGATTTCGCTGTCCGAAAAATTCATCGCACAGCCATAACTTTCTATAAATAGTTTTTTTGTATTTCCGGCTTTTTGTTCCAAAACAAGACTGCTGCCTTGTTTTTGCTCCTCAATTTCCTTTTCCATTTATGCTAATAAAAAATAATATAATGCAAACCAAACACCCAAAAAGAATAGTCCGGCAAATAAGTCATTCCTATTGTTTTTCAAATCTTTTTTTATAAACAATCTATAAAGTACCCATATCAAAAAAAGAATAACAAAAATTAAAGGCGTATAAAGTCTCATTTATAGATTGGTTTATGAATTCGAAAAACAGAATGGCAAAGATAACACTAAATTACAAAATGTGACAAGATGGCAGTTGAGAATTAACTTAGATTTAGTTTTTGAAAAGGAATACTATTTTTCTTCCTAATAAAAATTGTGTAACATTTCACTTTTAATATGTAACATTTTTTCTTATGTCTTGCTTTAATTTTGAGAAACAAATCTTGAACAAAATTTTAATTTAAAACTAAAAAGATGAAACAACTAACAAACATTAGAAAAGCCTCACTAAAGTATTTAGCTATTGCCGCATTTTTTCTTTCAAATGCTATTGCATGGGCTCAGGAAACAACAACAACAACAAAATCAGTTGATGTGGATATGAAGGTTGATGATGGCAGTGGAGATTGGTATTTACAACCTTGGGCATGGATTGTAGGAGCAGCTATTTTTATAATAATTATAGTTGGCCTTTTGAAAAGCAATAATAATAGCAAATAAACTATTCAACCATGGGAGAAGTTAAAAAGGGAATAGTCGCTCAAAGAGTAGATTACTCGCTTTTTAATTTTTCTCAATTGCTTAAATGTTGTCCTGCGAGAAAGACAAATCGTCGTTAAAACATACTATTTAAAAATTCAAAAGCTTAGTATTTAAAAAAATCACATACTTTTGCCGACATAAACAATCGGGATATGGCAAAGAATTTAGTTATCGTTGAGTCACCAGCAAAGGCAAAAACAATCGAGAAATTTCTAGGAAGTGATTTTCAGGTAGAATCAAGCTACGGGCATATTGCCGACTTGCCTTCCAAGGAAATAGGTGTAGATGTAGCCAATGGTTTTATACCAAAATATGAGGTTTCCAGCGATAAGAAAGCTTTAGTTGCGAAACTCAAAGGTTTAGCTAAAAATGCCGATATGGTTTGGTTAGCTTCTGATGAAGACCGAGAAGGAGAAGCAATTTCCTGGCACTTAGCGGAAGAATTAAAACTAGATAAAGCCAAAACCAAGCGTATTGTTTTCCACGAAATCACAAAAAATGCGATTTTAAAAGCTATTGACAATCCACGAGAAATCGATTATAACTTAGTCAATGCACAACAAGCGCGTAGAGTTTTAGATAGATTAGTAGGCTATGAACTTTCTCCGGTTTTATGGAAAAAGGTAAAAGGCGGCTTATCAGCAGGTCGTGTGCAATCTGTTTCGGTTAGATTAATTGTTGAAAGAGAAAGAGAAATCCAGGAGTTTAAAGCGGTTGCATCTTATTCG
>NZ_JBDSMB010000116.1:0-32209 GCF_039916025.1 Flavobacterium sp. | reverse complement strand
ATTTGCTCATATCATTTTCAAAAATGAATAAAAAATCTATATTCTATATTCTATTATCTTTATTCTTTTTAAATCTTCATTCTCAAAAAAAGATGATTACACCACCTTATCTGCAAAAAGGCGACACTGTTGCCATCGTTTCTACTGCTAGAAAAAATATTGACGACAATTTAAAACCAACTATTGATTTGCTCGAAGGTTGGGGATTGAAGGTAAAAATCGGGAGCACAATTGGTTTGGATTATTACCAATTGGCAGGAACTGAGGAGCAACGCACGGCAGACTTTCAGGAGCAAATGGACAATCCAAACATCAAAGCGATTTGGTGTGTTCGCGGCGGTTATGGTACAGTAAAAATCATTGATAAATTAGATTTTACCAAATTCAAAAAAAACCCAAAATGGATTGTTGGCTTTAGCGATGTGACGGTTTTGCACAGTCATTTAAACCGAATGGGAATTGAATCACTGCATGCAACTATGCCGGTTGCCATTCCAAGAGCGACAGATGATGCCAAAAATTCTTTGTGTGCTGCTTTGTTTGGGGACAAATTGCAATACACTTTAGATTGTGATGCCCTAAACCACAACGGAAAAGCAAAAGGCGAACTTGTTGGTGGAAATCTTTCTATTTTATATAGTTTGTTAGGTTCAGAATCGGCAGTTGACTGCACAGATAAAATATTGTTTATCGAAGATTTAGATGAATACTTATATCATGTCGACCGAATGATGACGAATCTGAAACGCAATGGTTGTCTGCAAAGTTTGAAGGGAATTATTGTTGGCGCTATGACAGAAATGAAAGACAATGATATTCCATGGGGAAGAAATGCTTTAGAAATCATAGAAGATTCGGTTAAGGGATTAAACATTCCAATCATTTATAATTTCCCGGCCGGACACATCCGAGACAATCGCGCATTGATTTTTGGAAGACAGGTTTCTATAGAAGTAAATGCTAAAGAAAGCAAAGTGATTTTTGAATAGACATCTTAGATAGTTAGATTAATCTAAGCCAGTCTAACAAATCTAATTGGTCTAACAATCTAAAATAATGGCAGAACATAACGAACTTGGAAAATTTGGTGAAGAATTGGCGGCGGGTTTTTTGAAACAAAACGGTTATACTATATTGGAAACCAATTGGACATTTCAAAAGGCAGAAATTGATATCATTGCGCAAAAAGAAAATGTAGTTGCAGTTGTTGAAGTCAAAACGCGGTCGAGTATAGAGTTTGGATTGCCACAGGATTTTGTAAAACCAAAGAAAATCCAATTGCTGGTCAAAGCCGTGAATGAATATATAATTTCTAATGATTTAGATGCTGAAGTCCGGTTTGATATTATTGCGATTTTTAAAGAAGACAACATTTACAAAATAGAGCATATTGAAGATGCTTTCTTTCATTTCTAAGTGATTAATTCTTACTAATCGTTTTTTAAATTCCATAATTTATAAATAGTAAAATCCTAAAATTCAGGATTATAATTTGTTTTGTTCTGAATTTAAATAACTTTAGCAAAAAATAATTTATCACTAATGAAAAAACACCTACTATTAACCGCATTATTTTGTTTGACAAATTTGTTTGCACAAAATAAGGTTGCTGAAAAAGTATCCGAATTACAGAATTTAAAAGCCAGCTTTAGACCTATTTCTGTCTTGACTGCAACTCCAAACATCATTGATAACGATGTAAATAAAGTTGTTGAAGGAGCAACTTTGGCAACAATAAATTTTGAAAAAATCAATGAAATTGTTACTAATCAATATGGAACCATTGAATTAGAAATTCCATATCAAAATCAAAATATCGCTGTGCTTTTGTATAAAGTGAATCCTTTTGTAGAAGGTTTTCATGTCGATACAGACAAAGGTAAAAATGTTAACTACCAAAAAGGAGTTTACTACCGCGGAATTATCAACGGAAATACAAAATCAGTTTCATCTTTCAATTTCTTTAATGGCGAATTCAACGGAATTATTTCCAGTTCTGAGTTAGGAAACATTGTTGTTGGTAAATTGAACAAATTAAATAATCAAACAGATTATATAGTCTATTCTGATGCTGAAATGAAAGTGTCAAACAATTTTGAATGTCATGTTCAGGATGATAATATTCCAATAAAACCAATCGAAAAATCCACTACAAGTATAAATAGCACCAGATGTGTTTCAATGTATTTTGAAGTTGATACAAACTTATATGAAATCAACGGAAGTAATATCGCGACAACAACCAACTGGGTGACTTCTGTCTTTAATAATGTGCAGACATTATATGACAATGATGGAATTTCAGTAGGTTTAAAATCAATGTTTATATGGACAGAAGGCGATCCGTATGAAGGTGTTGGAATGGATTCAGGAACATATCTTGATACTTTTGCTGAGATTACTCCGGTATTTGATGGCGATGTAGGACAACTGATTGGCATCGATCCGCAACCGGATGGAACAGGTGGTTTGGGTGGGCTTGCAGTTACCATAGGTGGATTGTGCTCTAGTGAAAATTACAGTTATTCAGATGTAAATTTCAGCTACACGAATGTGCCAGTCTATTCCTGGACTGTGAATGTTATAACGCATGAATTTGGACATCTTTTAGGATCAAGACATACACACGCCTGTGTTTGGAATGGCAATAATACAAGAATAGACGGTTGTGGACCGGCAGCCGGATATAATGGTGAAGGAAGTTGTGCAGGAGGACCAATTCCATCATTTTCAGAAAAGGGAACTATAATGAGTTATTGTCATTTAGTAAGCGGTGTTGGAATTAGTTTGAGTAATGGTTTTGGGCCACAGCCAACAGAAGTTATTTTAAATAGTATTAATGCGTCTACATGTTTAAGTACAGATTGCGCAACCAGTTGTCCAAATACTGTCACAGAAATAATTGCTTCAAATATTACCTCCAATTCGGTTCAAATAACATGGAATGAAATTGGTACAGCAACTTCCTGGGAAGTTGCAGTCACGCCAACTTCATCAAATGTATTTGTTTGGAATACCGCTACAACCAATTCATATACTGCAACAGGATTAAATCCAAATGTTTATTACGCTATACGGGTTCGACCTTTATGTGATAACATTTTGCCAGCTGCAAGAAAGAAAATATTTGCTACTGCTGCACTTGATTTCTGTTCAAATACACCATTTACAGATACAGGAGGAATATCTGCCACTTACACCAATATGGAATCCTGGACAAGAACTATGACACCAAGTAATTCAGGGCTAAAATTAAGAGTCACTTTCGCAAGTTTCGGTCTTGAACTAAATTGGGACTTTTTGCATATTTATAATG
This sequence comes from Flavobacterium sp., assembly GCF_039916025.1. GTDB lineage: Bacteria > Bacteroidota > Bacteroidia > Flavobacteriales > Flavobacteriaceae > Flavobacterium. The sequence goes on along the minus strand of NZ_JBDSMB010000116.1, from coordinate 28,893 downwards.
GTCCGGATGAATTTTCTCCTGAGTTATCAGCTGGTGCAGGTTTAACAGGAACTGCAAATCCAGGAACATTTAATTCAACAGCTCCGGATGGTTCACTAACCTTTAAATTTGATTCAGATCAAAATACGGTTGGTAATGGATGGAATGCGACTATAACCTGTACAGGAACATTGGGAGAAGAAAATAATGATTTCTTAGATTATAGTTATTACCCAAATCCAACTACCGGAAAAGTAAACATCACTTCTAAAGATGCCATTACCGAAGTTGCCGTTTATAATGTTCAGGGACAACTATTATACAACCAAAAACTGAATGAATTAAGCACAAATGTTGACATTTCTCAATTTGCAACCGGAACTTATTTCTTCAAGTTGAAAATTAATGACAGAGAAGCTAATTTCAAAATATTGAAGAATTAAACTTTTATAATTCAAAACCACTCGCCAGCGGGTGGTTTTTTATTTATACCAATATGCAAAAACTCTTATTACTTCACGGCGCATTGGGAAGTGCCGAAAATTTCATCGAACTGACAACTTTCCTGAAAGATGATTTTGAAATTTACACATTTGATTTTGATGGACATGGTAAAAGCATTTCAGATAATCCGTTAACCATTCCCGGATTTGCGAATCAGGTTTTGGAATTTTTAGATGAAAATAAGATAGAAAAAATAGCTGTTTTTGGTTATAGTATGGGCGGTTATGTCGGACTTTATTTGGCAAAAAACCATCCCGAAAGAATACAGAAATTGTTCACTTTGGCAACAAAAATGCAATGGACAGTTGAAGGTTCACAGAAAGAAGCTTCGATGCTAAATCCCGAAATCATCAAAGAAAAAGTGCCGAAATTTGCTTCCGCTTTAGAAAAACTACACGGACAAAACTGGGAAAGGTTATTGCCAAAAACTGCTGAAATGATGTTAGGTTTAGGGAAATCTCCGGCACTCAATAATGAAGACTTTTCAACAATTACAACACCAACATTAATTGCTGTCGGAGACAAAGATATGATGGTAAGCATTGAAGAAAGTATGGCAGCTTATCGCGAATTACTCAATGGTCAGTTTTTAGTATTGCCCAATACACAACATCCTATTGAAAGAGTAAATTCGGAAGAATTGGCGCATCAAATCAAGAAATATTTTAGCTGATTATTTTACCATCATTTCCATAAACTCTAAAGCTCTGTTTATGGATTTTACGTTTTCAAAAGTGATGAGTAAGCGCAAACCGTTTTTGGTTTCCTTCTCTTTCATTTTACAGATATTTCCATTTTGCTGTACAAACTGAAGCATGCGTCTGAATTGTTTCGAATTATAATACTCCGATTGCTGGTCGCCAACAAAATAACCAATCAGTTTACCTTGTTTCATAATGATTTTTTCGATTCCCATTTGCGTCGCAATCCATTTGATTCTGATACTGTTCAATAATGATTTTGCTTCTTTTGGCAACGGACCAAAACGGTCAATAAGTTTTGTTTCGTAAACTAATAAACCAGCTTCATCTTTAATATTCCCCAGTTCATTATACAAATTCAAACGCTCGGTAATATTGTTGATGTATTCATCAGGAAACAATAATTCGAAGTCGGTATCAATCTGTAATTCTTTTACGTATTCTTTATTTTCGTTTTCATTTTCTTCCTGATATAAGTCTTTGAATTCGTTTTCTTTCAATTCTTCAATGGCTTCGTTCATGATTTTCTGATAGGTTTCAAAACCGATTTCGTTGATAAAACCACTTTGTTCGCCACCCAATAAATCTCCGGCACCACGGATTTCCAAATCTTTCATCGCGATGTTGAATCCGCTACCCAATTCGCTGAATTGTTCCAATGCCTGAATACGCTTTCGGGCATCATCAGTCATGACAGAATATGGTGGACAAATAAAATAGCAGAACGCTTTCCTGTTGCTTCGCCCAACCCGACCACGCATCTGATGCAAATCAGAAAGGCCAAAATTATTAGCGTTATTGATAAAAATCGTATTTGCATTTGGCACATCCAAACCACTTTCGATGATGGTTGTTGCCACCAAAACATCGAATTCACCATTCATAAAACCAAGCATCAGCTCTTCAAGTTTGTTGCCTTCCATTTGGCCGTGACCGATACCAACTCTTGCATCAGGAACCAATCGCTGAATCATACCGGCAATTTCCTTAATGTTTTCAATTCTGTTATTTATGAAAAACACTTGACCATTTCTTTGAATTTCATACGAAACTGCATCGCGAATCAATTCTTCACTAAAGCCAACAACCTGTGATTCGATAGGATAACGATTTGGCGGAGCCGTCGTAATTACAGATAAATCCCGTGCAGCCATCAACGAAAACTGCAAAGTTCTCGGAATAGGAGTTGCGGTTAAAGTCAATGTGTCAACGTTCGCCGCAATGGTTTTGAGTTTGTCTTTTACGTTTACGCCAAACTTTTGTTCTTCGTCTACAATTAGCAAACCTAAGTCTTTGAACACAACATTTTTGCTTACCAATTGATGTGTTCCGATAAGAATATCCAATTTTCCCGAAGCTAAATCCTCTATGGTTTTTGCTTTTTGTTTGGCAGTTCTGAATCGGTTGAGGTAGCCAATATTGACTGGCATGTCTTTTAACCTTTCGGTAAATGTTCGATAATGCTGGTACGCCAAAATAGTCGTCGGAACCAAAATCGCAACCTGTTTGCTGTTATCCACGGCTTTGAAAGCCGCACGAATAGCGACTTCCGTTTTTCCAAAACCAACATCGCCACAAACCAACCGGTCCATCGGGCGATCTTTTTCCATATCGGCTTTGACATCTTGCGTAGCTGTAATTTGGTCTGGAGTATCTTCGTAGATGAACGAACTTTCTAATTCTTTCTGCAAATAACTATCAGGTGCACAGGCAAAACCTTTTTCCAAACGACGTTTTGCATACAACTGAATTAAGTTAAACGCAATGTGTTTTACTCGTGCTTTTGTTTTTTGCTTTAAGGTTTTCCAAGCATTGGAACCAAGCTTGTAAATTTTTGGTGGCGTTCCGTCTTTTCCGGAGTATTTTGAAATTTTGTGTAGTGAATGAATGCTCACATACACTATGTCATTATCGGCGTAAGCCAATTTTATGGCTTCCTGCGTTTTGCCTTCAACCTGAATTTTCTGTAAACCTCCAAATTTCCCAATTCCGTGATCGATATGTGTTACATAATCGCCAACAGACAATGAATTCAATTCTTTTAGCGTTAGCGTTTGCTTTTTGGAATAGCCATTTTTGATGTTGAATTTGTGATAACGTTCAAAAATCTGATGATCGGTATAACAGGCAACCTGATTTTCTTCGTCAATGAAACCTTGATATAAAGGTGAAACGATTGTGTGATATTGTTTTCGAATGTTCTCACTATTTTCCTCGTCAATCGATTCGAAAATATCATGAAAACGATTCGCCTGCGCTTCATTTGAACAGAACAAATAATTGGCATAACCGTTAAAATGATTATCGCTCAAATTGTTCAGCAGCAAATCAAATTGCTTGTTGAATGAAGGCTGAGGTTGTATATGAAATTCAAAAGATTTGGTCGTTTTGAAAAGCGGTTTATTTGATAATTCAACAATAGAAAAATCCAAAGCCTTGCGCAAAAAACCTTGCTGATTCAGGAATAAATGTTCTGGCTCAGCATGTTTGACATCTTTTGAAAGTTTGTCAAATGTTTCAATTGCTTTTGAAAAAAGTTTGTCTAATTGCGCTGTTAGAAACTCTGTATTTTCAATACACAAAACTGTTTTTTCGCTGATATATTCAAGGAAACTTTCACGGTTTTCTTTGATGAATTTATTTTCAAGATTGGGAATAATGGTAATCTTGGTTTGCTTTTCCAGCGAAAGCTGCGTTCCAACATCAAAGGTTCGGATGCTGTCAACTTCATTGCCAAAAAACTCAATACGATACGGATTGTCATTCGAAAACGAAAACACATCGAGGATTCCGCCACGAACGGAAAACTCACCGGGTTCGGTAATAAAATCAACGCGTTTGAATTCGTATTCAAATAAAACTTCATTTATAAAATCGATAGTTACCGTTTCGCCAACAGCAATTTTTAAAGTGTTTTTTTCAAGTTCTTTTCGGGTAACTACTTTTTCAAAAAGTGCTTCTGGATAAGTAACAATTACGGCTGGTTTTTTTCGCGAATTGATTCGGTTCAACACTTCGGAACGCAATAAAACATTGGCATTGTCTGTTTCTTCAATTTGATAAGGACGACGATATGAACTTGGATAAAACAATACATCATTGGCGCCAATCATTAGTTCCAAATCGTTCAGATAATAGGCAGCCTCTTCTTTTTCGTTGAAAATAAGTAAATACGGTTTGTCGCTTTGCTTGAAAATTGCCTGAAATACAAACGAGAACGACGAGCCCAAAAGTCCTTTTAACTGCATTTTGCTTAAAGGATTTTCGAGTGTATCTACTATTTGTTTGACTTTCGTCGAATGGAGATAACCGTTGTATAATGAAGTTAAACTCAAAACTTATTTTATAATTTTTGGAACTGGATTTGTCGGAATTGCTCTGGCAGTATCTAATATTCGTATCATATCAGCTTCGCCTTCTTCTATTTTGATTTCGCTTTTACGTTTGATTTCGTCAAATTGTGATTGCATAGACGCCAATTCAGTATTGACTTCCTGCACTAATTCGACAATCTTTTTATCCGGAATTTGATTCAGGTTAATGTATAGATTTAAAGCATTGACTTTAGTTGTAATAACCGCAATCCTGCTTTTTATTTCGGGCAAATCATATTTAATAGGAATGTTGTTGTTTAATTCAGCCGCTCTTTTCGAGAGGGTTTTTGCTTTTTGCTGAAAAGCACCGATACTGCTTTTGGGTTTTTGACCTAACTCGTTTAAGAATACGCGCCATTCGGCCCAATTTGTTCTCAATTCACTAGAAGTCTGGTTTATGGGTTGCGAGTTAAAATTCCAACCGTTATTAATATTGGAAAATATAACTTCTCTCTTTTGTGTTTCTTTTTCCTGCTCCATAGCACGATCTTTTGGATCTTCCTTGCAAGAAGAAAAGAATACCAATAAAAATAATAATGTTGAAAAAGATAATTTCATGAGCAAGCGTTAAAGACACAAAGGTACAAAGGTAAAAGGAAACTTCAGTATGAAGTAGTTAAAGGGATTATAATTTTCTTAAAAAGAAAACTGCCTTTTTGCAGAAATTATTTTTCTTAAAAACGGTATCTTTGTGGCACAAACAACTAACACTACATGAGTACAAAAATCCTAATCATTGGAGCCTGCGGTCAAATTGGAACCGAGCTTACCCAAAAGTTAAGAAGCATTTATGGCAATGACAATGTTATTGCTTCCGATATCAGAAAACTGAATAACGACATTGTTAATAATGGTATTTTCGAAGTAGTAAATGCTTTAGACTACAATCAAATTGAGCATTTAATTGAGCAATATCAAATTACAGATGTTTATCTGATGGCAGCTTTGCTATCGGCAACGGCAGAAAAAAATCCAGCGTTTGCCTGGGATTTGAATATGAATTCGCTTTTTCACGTTTTAAATCTGGCGAAAGCCAAAAAGATAAAAAAGATATTCTGGCCATCTAGTATCGCTGTTTTTGGACCAACAACTCCAAGAAATAATACGCCACAATATACCATTATGGAGCCGACAACTGTGTACGGGATTAGTAAGCAAACTGGCGAAAGATGGTGTGAATACTATCATAATATTTATGGTGTTGATGTGCGAAGCATCCGTTATCCGGGATTGATTAGCTGGTCGACCGAACCAGGTGGGGGAACCACAGATTACGCTGTGGATATTTACCACAAAGCTTTGAGTGATGGAAAATATGAATGTTTCCTTTCGGAAGAAACGGCACTGCCAATGATGTATATGGATGATGCGATTAGAGCTACAGTAGAAATCATGCAGGCTCCGGCTGAATTAATTAAAATACGTTCTTCATATAATTTATCAGGCGTGAGTTTTACACCTGCTGAAATCGCTGCCGATATTAAAAAGCACATTCCGGAATTTACCATTTCCTATAAACCGGATTTCCGTCAGAAGATTGCCGATAGCTGGCCAGCTTCGATTGATGATAGTAGTGCGCGACAAGACTGGAACTGGAAGCATGAATTTGATTTAGGAACAATGACTGAAGAAATGTTAGCTCATTTAAAATAAAATAAAAAACGCCACCCTAGAAAATAAGGTGGCGTTTTCACTAAACAAAACAAAAAACCTTATTATTGAACAATAGGATCTCTTAATGATTCTAATACATCCACGATATCAGCGTAAAGTTGCGTGTCAGCTGCAACACCATTCGAAACTGCTGCTGCACCTACATAACCTTCAAATTTAGTGTAGTTAGCATCGGTTGCCGTAGTTCCCATTCTTGGATTTGACATAGGATTGTGGGCAGCGACCATAGAAAGACCAGAATAAGTGTTTACTGCATTTGTTCCACCTGTATTAAACGAGAAGAAGTCAGTTAAATTATCTGATAATTCGGCTAAATTAGTAGTCTGTGTAGCTCCTGTTTCTGCAAGTAAAGGTGCAAAGTGTGCGCTTAAATTTCCGGAAGCATTTGCTTGTACGTCTGCAACGATTAAACCAATCGTTGAGTTTACCACTTTACGATAGCTTAAGCGTCCTTGTTCTATCATTTGCCCAGGATTATCTGGGTCTGCAACCAAAGTTGTGCCTCCTAATCTGGCATAGATTGAGGCTGGCGGAGCTGGATCATCATCTTTACTGCAAGATGTAAAACAAACTGCTCCGAGTACTAATGCACATAGTGCAAATTTTGAATACTTAGTCATAGTTTTTATATTTAAGATTTATTGAAAATTCCTTGTATGAACTTGGTAAATTTATAGCTGGCGCCATCTTTCTTCATGACTGGGCAAACTTGTTTATTGGCAAGACCTTCAGGTAATACAAAACGCTCGGCTTTATAATTTCCTTTAGTCATTAATTCATTGTAAACTTTTTTGGAGTCGGAAATTCGGTTATCGTGAAAATAAACTACAACATTTCTTTTTACGATGATTTCACTTTTAACGCCGGCGATATTGTGCAATTTTTGTTTGATTTCAATTGTACTTAATGAATCAAAAGGTTTGTCAAAATCTATTCGACTCACTTGTATGGTAGCATTGTCAAGTGGTCTTGCGGTAGCAATGTGATATACCAATATCACAAACATCAAAAGAAAAAATCCAAGCACACTCAATGCTGCAATTTTTATCTTTTTACCGATTGTCATTTTGGGTTTATTTTTTGTTGTCATAATCTTTTGATTTTGTTTGTAAATTGATTTACGGTAAAACAAAAAAGGCGGTTTTGCATAAAGGTGCATTTTGCCTTATTTAGATTACCTCTGCATAACAACTGAATTGTTTTAAAGCGAAAAGCGCTGATTTTGACACGAAACAGCGCTTTTCTACCAAACAGAACCAAACAAAAACATTAGTAAGTTCTTAGGGCAATTATATTTATAGCGGAAAAAACAGAACCAAATAAAAAACAAGGAACACTAATGCAGCTATTGTAATAAACGCAGCGGTTTCGAATAAAATATTAATTTTTCTGTTGACATCCATAATCATAGAATTTGTGTTCTTATCTAAGTTACGAGAAAAGAAAGATTATGGTTTTCGGGAAGTAAGAGGGTTTACTTTTTCTTGTTTTTCAAATCGATGATTAAAGCCTCTTCAATAGGAGTTTTTATTTTTATGACTTCATCAGAATTGTCATTTGGAATTGTCATCGACAGCACATAGTGTTTTATTTTCCATTGGCTGTTTACAAGTACAAGCACTCCGGAACCGCGGCATATTTTCATTTGTGTGTCAAGTAGTTCGTCAAACCAAGCGGTTTTCTTGTCTTCGCTAAAGTAAATATGTCTTTCTAAAGCGGTAAAACTCCATGCTTTGCCCTTTTCAAAATAAGGTTTGGCATACGCCTGAAAAGCAGCTTTGCTCCAATTTTCTGTAGCATCAGTTCCGATAAAAACCGCATCATCCGTTAAGGCACCGAAGTAATTATTGTAGTTAGCTTCTGCAGCGGCTTTGTGCCAGGCATCAAGTGTATTGTTGATTTGTGTTTTGAGGTTATCCTGCGCATTGATTGTAGTAACAAAGAATGGGAATACTATAAGAAGAAGCGTTTTTTTCATAAGGATTGCTTTGCTAATTTGGTTTAACATTGTAATGAGAAACTAAGAAGTAAATATAGTACTTACGATTGTCATACTATGCTATTAGTTTTTGTAATTTTATAAATGAATAAACCAAACTTTAATGAATAATATACCGTTATACAGACTTTTACTAATGATTTTTTTGGTGAGTATTTCCCTGACCAGTTTGAGTTGTGTCAACAAAGAAAAAAAAGAAAAAAATAAGAAAGATTCCTTTTCCGAGTCTTTTGACAGCACTTTGGTAGAAACCTTTTATGCCAAATATCCTGAATTGGCGGAGTATAAAGAGCAAGTGGTTTTATTATACCAAAAAAATGACTATGATTATATCTGGTATGATAAAAAAGGCAGAAAAGAAACCGCAGATGTTATCTTCAATAGAATAAACCATCTATTTGAAGACGGTGTGATAAGTAAAGTGCCGTATAAAAAAACACTTGACGAATTGTTTCAAAAAGATTCTGATAAACCTGATATTGATGTTGAGTTATTTTTATCAAACTATTATTTCTACTATGCAGATAAAGTAGTGCAGGGAATTGACACCAAAAAATCGCGCGAACTTGAATGGTATATGCCCAGAAAAAAACTATCCTATGCAGCTTATATGGATTCTTTATTGGTCGACCCAAAGATCATTTACAATAAAGAACAGCATATTGAGCAATATTACAAACTCAAAGCAGTATTAAAAAAATACAGAGCAATCGAACAAAAAGGTGGTTGGGATGCGATTGCAGTTCCTGCCGGCTTTATCTCGATTAAGCCCGGAGATAGTTCAGCTGTTGTGGCTAAAATTAGAACACGATTGTTTTTGACCGGTGATATTGATGTTGACTCTGGCAGTAAAATATATGAAGAGAAGCTCCAACAAGCAGTCTTAAAATACAAAAAACGAAATGGGTTTACATTAACCAGAACTATTCTGCCAAAGCATATTGATGAAATGAATGTGCCAATAAGCAGACGTATCAGAACTATTATTGTAAATATGGAACGTTGCAGATGGATTTCTACCGATGTGACGAAAGCCAAAGAGTTCATTGCAGTTAATATTCCGTCATATCAATTAACTTATTTCAAAAAAGGGAAAGTTGTTTTGCGTTCCAATGTTGTAGTGGGCAACATGATGAACAAGACGGTCATTTTTAGCGGGATGATGAGTTTTATAGTATTTAGCCCATATTGGAATGTGCCTACAAGTATTAAAGAAAAAGAAATCCTTCCGGGAATTGAGAAAAACGCAAATTATTTAGCAGAGCACAATATGGAATGGGAAGGTGAAAACATCAGACAAAAACCAGGGAAAGATAATTCCTTAGGATTGGTTAAATTCCTGTTTCCAAATAACAATAACATTTATTTGCACGACACACCTGCCAAAGAATTGTTTAGTGCAGAGAAACGCGCATTTAGCCATGGTTGTATCCGTGTAGAAAAACCAAAGGAGTTAGCCAATTTAATTTTGGAGGATGATAATAAATGGACACCCGAAAAAATAGATGAAGCAATGAATAAGGGTGAAGAATCATGGCACACGCTTAAAAATAAAATCCCTGTTTATATTGCTTATTTTACTTGCTGGGTTGATGATGAAGGCAATATCAATTTCTATAAAGATATTTATGAAAGAGATGCGCGACTAGCTGCTATGTTGGTCGAAGATAAGTAGGTTGTACATCAGATTTAAGCCATCAGGATTTTCTTGAGCTTTTTTTCTATCTTGCAAGTATGGGAGAAGCTTTTTTTATAGTGATTGTTTTATTTGTTTTTGGAGCTGTTTTGCTTTATTTCACAATGTTCATCCTTAGTTTGATGGACGATATCTCAATTTATCTTTTAGGAAGGCCACTTTTCATTCACCTTTACATTAAACCCAAAAAAATATCTCCCGAACAGGAATATATTCTTCGCCAAAAGTTCCAGTATTATAAAACGCTTTCCGAAAAACATAAGATTTATTTCCATCACCGGCTTGCCTGTTTTACCGAGACCTATCAATTGATTCCCAGAGAAGGATTTCTAACCAACCATGAAGCTCAGACTCTGGTGGCTGCTACGTATGTAATGCTGACTTTCGGCATGCGAAAATATTTAATCAATTCCTTTGATAAAATAATTATTTACCCGGATATATATTGTTCTACTCAAAGTGAGGAATATTATAAAGGGGAATTCAATCCGAGGCTCAAAGCCATAGTTTTTTCATGGAAAGATTTTATAGAAGGTTATGAAATAAATAATGACAATTTAAATCTCGGAATTCACGAATTTACCCATGCGATACAACATCATAGTTTAAGCAGCAATGATGGTAGTTCATTAACTTTCAGGAAATATTATAAACGGCTTTATAAAGAGGTCAATTATCCTCCCAACAGACAAAAGCTAATTGATTCCGATTATTTCAGGATTTATGCCTACACAAACGCATACGAATTCATTGCTGTTATTGTTGAGCATTATTTCGAAACTCCGGAGCAGTTCAAAAATGAATTTCCCCAATTGTTTGAACACGTTAGCCGAATGTTGAATCACAAGCCAGGTTAGTTTATTTTTTCTGAAGTGCTTTTTGCAAATCTTTCAAATCGTTTGATTTAAAATTGGATGGCGAATTTGAATATTGAGAATAGATAATCTCACCAGTTTTAGAATTGGTAACAGTAACAAACTTCTCGTTAATGGTTTTGATGAACAATAAGTAATAAAATGGCGTCGGATTGTTTAGAATCTTTTCATTAAGTTCCTCCAGTGAAAGCAGTTTGTAGTTCAGATTAAAACCGTCAAAGATTTCTTTAACTTCATATTTTTTGGTTTTATCATCAGCATTTTTGGAAAACTTAGTCATTACATAGTCTGGAATGAAGAGCGTTTCAGAGGATAATTTTTTGAATTCGTCTTTGTAAAAGGCAGTTTTAATCTCGCGTGTTTCACCTTTATTGAGCAGCATTGTCAGTTGCTGAATGTAATTGGCAATGATGTTGGAACTCCAGTTTTCAAGATGTCCGCTTGCATCATAATCCATTTTGTAAAGGCTGCTTGGATAGTTTTGCGCTGTGAAATCGGCAAAAAGTTCTATGGTTGCAAGTGAAATTTTATCGGCCTGGTTGAAGTGCTTTCTCTTTTTTGGATCGTAAGTATAATTTCCGTTGGTCGTCCAAAGCTCCAGATAAATTCGCGTTTCTGTACTCTCCATAGTGCTGTTGGAACTTGTCATATTGGCGCCAATAGTAACAAAGCTGTTATTAGGCGCAATGTTTTTTTCTACATCAGTATATTTTATGCATTCAACTTTTGAAAGCGTCCAGGTTTTTTTGATAGCCTCAACATAAGCTGCTGCTTTTGGTGAAGCCGGATCTTTCATAGCGAAAAAAGTGTTGCCAGCCTTTATTTTAGCAATCTCGGCTGTGTTGGTAATAGCGATTTGGCTAAAGCTAATTGCCGGAAGTATAATTATTATGAAATATAAAAGGGAAGTTTTTAGTTTCATTTTTTGGGAGTTATAGTTTGCTATTTCAAACTTACTAAAAAATCCAATCTCGTTTTTGAACGAGACTGGGTTTTATTTATATTTTAATGATTATCAAAGTTTATTTTACCAAAAGATAGTATACAGCGCTGTCAATATTACAATTATAATTATCGATCCAACAGTAAAGCCCGAAGTTACTTTAAACATCGATTTGTCTACTTCCAAACCATTTGTCTGAACACCTTTTTTGGTTTCGTATATACTGATAAGATACATTCCGATTATGCAAATCAGGAACACAAATCCCATTCTGTCTATAAAAGGAATTTCATAAATACCATTGGCATTTGGAACGGCAAAGCTAAAATCATAAAGGAAATGTAAGTCGACAAAACGAGGCAGGATTGTAAAAAGAATTGAGAAACATAAACCACCAATCATTCCGAATAAAGCTGCATTTGAAGTTGTTTTTTTCCAGAAGAAACCCATAATAAACATGGCAAAAACTCCTGGACTTACCAAGCCGGTACATTCCTGAATGAACTGAAACCCACCTTTTTTATCAATTCCTAAAAGCGGCGCAATACCAACTGCAATAATCATTACGGTTATGATTGTCAATTTTCCGACGCTGACTAGTTTTTTCTCATCGGCATTTTCATTGATTTTTTTCTTATAAACATCTAAAGTGAAAATAGTCGCAATGCTATTTGCTTTTCCTGCCAAGGAAGCCACAATGGCCGCAGTCAAAGCCGCAAATGAAAGTCCTTTCAAACCTACCGGTAATAAGTTTAATAAAGTCGGATAAGCTCTGTCAGGATTTAACGAACCATCCTGAAGCATTTCTGTCTGGAAGCCTCCTTTTTGATATAAAACATACGCTGCAATTCCAGGAATAACAACAATCAGTGGCATTAATAATTTTAGAAAAGCCGCAAACAGGATTCCACTTCTTGCCGTTTTTAAATCGGCTCCCAAAGCACGCTGAGTGATATATTGGTTGCAACCCCAATAATTTAGATTAACGATTAGCATTCCGCCAATAAGAACCGAAAGTCCGGGTAAATCCATATAATTCGGATTGGTCTTGTCAAAAATCATATGAAAATGGTCGGCAGCATTGTCTTTCATGAGATGGAATCCATTAATAACTCCGGTTGTGCCAAATTTTTCAGACACTAGATTTAACGCCAAATAGGTCGTTACCAATCCACCCAAAATCAAAAAGAAAACCTGAATTACATCGGTATAACCAATAACTTTCATTCCGCCAAGCGTAATCATCACAGCAAAAATCGCTAAGAAAACCATACACAAAGAAAGGTTCAGTCCCGAAATGCTACTTATCGCCAAAGCGCCCAAATATAAAATCGAAGTCAGGTTTACCAATACGTAAAGCAACAACCAAAACACGGCCATAATCATCGCCACGTTTCCATTATAGCGCTGATTCAGGTATTGAGGCATCGTGAATATTTTGTTTTTCAGATATACCGGAATAAAAAACACCGCAACAATTATCAATGTCAGTGCCGCCATCCACTCGTAAGTTGCAATAGCTAATCCCATTTTGAAACCACTTCCGCTCATTCCGATGAATTGCTCCGCGCTGATATTACTAGCAATCAGCGAAGCACCAATTGCCCACCAAGTCAGTGAACCTTCGGCGAGAAAATAATCTTTACTATCGGATACAGCTTTCTTTTTTCGTTTGTAAATCCACAATCCGTAGCCTACAATTAGAATAAAATAACAGAAGAAAACAATATAATCTTTAGTGGCTAAGGTTTGCATATCAATTGGTTTTAGTTTTATAATGTATGTTTGGTAAGTCTCTTAAAATTTTTGCACTTTGTTCAGGTGAAATATCGCGCTGTGCTTCACCCAGCATTTCGTATCCAACCATGAATTTTTTCACGGTAGCACTGCGTAATAATGGCGGATAAAAATGCATGTGAAAATGCCATTCGGGATGTATAACTCTGTCAGTTGGTGACTGATGAATTCCGGCTGAATATGGAAAAGATGTTTCAAAAAGATTGTCATATTTCACTGTAATACCTTTAATGATGTCGGCAAAAGCTTTGGTTTCTTCTTTGTTCATCGCGATGATATTCCCAAAATGCCTCTTGCTGATAATCATCGTTTCATAAGGCCAGGTTGCCCAAAATGGAACTACAACTGCAAAGTGATTGTTTTCCAAAACGATGCGTTCTTCCTTTTTCAACTCGGCTTCCAAATAGTCTTTTAATAAGCTGGTGTTGTTTTTTTCATAGTATGCACGAAGGCTTTTTTGAGTCTTTTCAACTTGCGTTGGCAAAGAAGATTGTGCCCAAATTTGTCCATGTGGATGCGGATTGCTGCAACCCATCACGCTGCCTTTGTTTTCAAAAATCTGAATATAGTTGATGTAATCGTGGCTTCCCAATTCGATGTATTGTTCGGCCCAGGTTTGCACAACTTTTTCAATATCGGAAACTTCCATTTCCGGCAAAGTCAGATTGTGTTTTGGTGAAAAGCAAACGACTTTATTAATGCCTCTTTCGGGTTTTAATTGGAATAAGGAATTGTTTTTATTTTCATAATTGACTTCTTCTTTCAGCAAAGCAGAAAAGTCGTTTTCAAAGACATAACAATCGGTGTAATCAGGATTTTTCACGCCATTAGCACGAACATTTCCAGCACACAAATAGCAATTATCATCGTGCTCGGGACGATTGTCTTCGTGCAACTTTTCATTTTGGCCTTGCCATGGACGTTTATTGCGATGTGGCGAAACCAAAATCCATTCGTCAAGCAAAGGATTGTAGCGGCGGTGCGGATGTTCGTTATTATTGAATGGCTGCATGATTGTCTTTGTAAAGTGTTGTGCCTTTTGAAATTTTTACCTTGTATGCTTTAAGTTCGATGCCAAAAGCGTCTGCGTAGCGTTCGGAAATGGTTTTGATAAGAGTTTCTTCGGTTCCTTTTTCAACCAAATTAATAGAACAACCGCCAAAACCACCGCCCATCATCCGGGAGCCCAAAACGGTTTTTTCATGTTGGACTGCATCGACTAAAAAGTCAATTTCTTCACAACTCACTTCATATTCTTTTGACAAACCTTGATGTGTTTCCGACATTAATTCGCCTAGTTTTTTGAAATCAGATTGTGATAAAGCAGCAGCTGCATCTAGCACACGTTGAATTTCTTTCACTACAAAATGACAGCGTCTGAAAACAGTATCGCCCAATTTTTCTTTTAATTCCAGGACCATATTTTCGGTACAATTCCGGAATGTTTTTACCTGAGGAAAATGCTCTTGAATAATCTTCAAACCAGCTTCAACTTCCTGTCTGCGCACATTATAACCTGAAGTCAAATGCGTATGTTTGACATTGCTGTCCAATAAAAGTAACGAATATTTTTTAAAATCGGCTTTGTAATATTCATGTTCCAATGTGTTGCAGTCGAGTTTGATGACTTTGTTTTTTTTGCCAAAAACCGAAGCAAACTGATCCATGATTCCACAATTAACACCCACAAAAGTATGTTCTGATTTTTGCCCGATTAGCGCAATATTTTCTTTGGTTAAACCCAAATCAAACAAAGTATTCATTGCATAACCAATCCCACATTCTAAAGCGGCAGAAGAAGAAAGTCCGGCGCCCATTGGAATCGTACTGCTGAAAACAATGTTGAAACCTTGTACTAATCCGTATTTGTCTTTTAACTGACTCAACACGCCCAAAATATAGTTCACCCACATTTTTTCTACGGGTTTCAGTTCGTCTTTCATGTCAAATTTGTAGGCTTCGTTTAAGTCTTTGGCAATAAGGGCGCACTCGCTGTTTTCATTTTTAGAAATCGCAAAGCAAATGTATTTATTGATGGCTGCGGGCATTACAAAACCGTCGTTATAATCAACGTGTTCGCCAATAATATTAATTCTTCCCGGAGAAAGAAAAATAGATTGAGGTTGCGAATGAAACAATTTTTCGAAATGCTCTGAAGTATGTTGGATTAATTTCTTCTTCATTTACTCGATATATTTTTTGATATAATCCACCCAAACATCATATCCGGCTTCACTAAGATGGACACCATCAACGGTTAATTCTTTTTTCATCATATCATTTTCATCTGCAAAAACACTATGCAAGTCGATTAATGTATAGTTGTTTTTTAGTGCATTATTTTTTAAAATAGTGTTAGTTGTTCTTATTTTTAAAATTATTTTTTCCGTAGTTGTTGGTAAAATGGTCTGGACATAAATTTTTGTTTTTGGACACTTTAAGTGAATATTTTCTACTATTTTTAAGATGTTGTTCCCAACATATTCTGCTGACAAGTTATCAGTAAATAAATCATTGATTCCAATCTTAATAAACAGTTTACTCGGTTTGTAGTAATAAATTTCTCCCAAGCGAGCCAAAACACCTTCTGTCATATCACCAGAAATGCCTCTGTTTTTTATTTTTGGATTATTCAATCGTTTACTCCATTCTCCTCCTTGTTCGGTAATGCTATTTCCAATAAAAACTATATCCCCGAAATTAAGTGGATTTGCCTTAAACTCTTTGATTTTTTCTGGATAATGTGTTTTCGTCCATTCCGAATGGTTTGGAATTAAAATAGTTTCTAGAGGATAGATATTTTCCTTAGTTAACGCCATTTTATTTTTACATGAAGTTATACTTATAATTAGAAATACTAATAAATAGGGTTTCTTCATATTGGTTATTTTGTGACTAAATCTATTTTACCAGAAATTAATCCGTTTGCTTTTGCTTCTAATTTTATTGAACCTGCAGTTTTTCCGGCTTGGATAATGACTTGGCATTTTCCATTGAAAGCGCTTCGTTGCCACATGCCATCCACACATTTATCTGCTTCGTGCGAACTTGGATCTCCATTACCAACACCAATGATTTTGGCATCACCGGAAATCGTAAAGCTTATCATGTTGTCTGCATCAGGAACTTCTTTTCCATCTTTGTCAACAAAAGAAACATTGATTACCGTTGCGTCTTTTCCGTCAGCAAGCATCGTGGTTTTGTCTGGGGAAACAAAAATTTTTGATGCTTGACCTGTGGTTTCTATTTTTGTGGTTAGCCTTTTGCCTTTTTTATAAGCGACAGCTTCCAGCGTTCCTGGTTCGTATGTGACTTCCCATTGCAAATGAGAATTTCTCTGCATTATTTTTTTACCCAGACTTTTTCCGTTTAAAAAAAGTTCCACATCATCGGCATTGGTGTTTACCCAAACATCAATTGACTTTCCAATTTTATCAGGCCAGTTCCAATGTGGTGAAATGTGTAAAACGTCCTCGTTTGTCCACCAACTTTGGTAGTAGTAATAAATATTTTTTGGAAAACCACAAACATCCATAAGACCAAAATGAGAATTGACATTTGGCCATTTATAAGGCGTTGGTTCACCACGATAATCAAAACCTGTCCATACAAAACCGCCTAACCAATACTTGTTTTCGGCAGACAATTTCCACCAGTCTTCGGCTTTGCTTGCCCACCAAGGAGCTGTGATATCCTGATCGGGAACATAAGCTCTGATGCTGTCTTTTTCATAAATTCCTCGGGTAGTTACCGTGCTTCCCATTTCAGTTCCAAGAAGTGGCTGATTAGGATGATCACGATGATAATCAGCAACTGCAAATTGACGATAATTAAATCCGCGAATCGGAATTACTTCGTTAACACCGTTGAATTCATTACCCATATCTGCGGCATATGTGCTTGTTCTCGAAGGATCTAATTCATTTTGCTTTGCCAAAAGCGTTTGCGCAATTTTTTTACCGGTTTCTGTTTTCTGAATCCAGCCTTCTTCATTGCCAATTGACCATAAAAATACGGATGGATGATTTCTGTCTCTTTTAATCAATCGCTCAAATTGGGCGATATATTCCGGGCTGCTGTTTAATAAACGTTGTTCGTCTAAAACCAGCATTCCCAAACTGTCACAAGCTTCCAAAAGTTCTGGCGTCGGCGCATTATGACTCGCTCTATACGCATTTGAACCCATTTTTTTCAAAAGCTTGATTCGGTAATATTGCATATAATCTGGTAAAGCGCTACCAATTCCGGCATGATCCTGATGGTTATTTGTTCCCTGAATTTTGATATGTTTTCCATTCAGAAAGAAACCTTCATTGGCATCAAATCTCACTGTTCTGACACCAAATCGGGTTTTGGTTTGGTAAACAATGTTACCATTTTGTTTAACAACTGAAAATGCTTTGTATAAATATGGATCTTCCAATGACCAAAAACGAGCATTGTTGAGGTTGAGTTTTTGTTTTATTGTTGATTTTCCATTTACAGCAAGTGACAATTTTTGCTCTGAAGTTTTGGCGATTACTTTTCCGTTTCTGTCGGTGATATAAGAATAAACGACACAATTGGAAGCCTTTAGATTTCTGTTTTCAACGATTGTTTCAATGTTTACTAAAGCATTTTTGCCGCTTACTTGCGGATGCACAAACAAACCACCTTCGGGAATGTGTAAGTTGTTGTATTGATTAAGCCAAACATGACGATAGATTCCGGCGCCTTCATAAAACCAGCCTTCATATTGTGTAGCATCAACGCGAACGACGATTACATTTTCTTTATCAAAATTGATATAATCTGTAATGTCATAGGATTGTCCGACATAACCGCTAAAGTTGTTGCCGACATAGAAACCATTAACCCAAATCGAAGCATTGCGAAAAATTCCATCGAACTGAATTTGAAAACGATCATTTGCGTCTTTTTTATCTGCCAAAAAATGTTTGCGATACCAGCCAATGCTGGTTTCGGGATAATAACCACCAACAGGTTTGTAGCCATGAGATTCAACATCAAAACTTGGTGAATTTTCAAACGGAAGTTCCACCGCCCAATCGTGTGGTAAGTTGATGGATGTCCAGGTGCTGTCGGCAAATTTGGGATTAATAGCGGTTTTTGCTGCGCTACCAGATTTTGAAAAAATGGTTGCTGTGCTGTAATTAAAATCTTTGTCCGGATTGGCTGCGTTTCCAAAATGAAACTTCCAGCCTTCGTCAAAGTTTATTTTTTTCTGTGCATTAGACAACACAAAGAAAAACAGTAATCCAAATAGAAATATTTTTTTATTCATCTTAAATTATTCTTTAAAAGCATCTAATGCCGGAGATGGTTTTCCGTCAGCTTGCCAAGCACTAAGGTTGTAATGACTCCAGCTTCTGGCACCTTGTGGTTCCCAATATAAAACGCCAATCCCTTTATTGTCTGGTACATTTTTCACGGCTTTAATCGCGGTAGCTAAGAGATCATAAGTGTTTTGAACTTTGTCATCTTCGCCGCCGATTTCTACTATCATAACTTCCTTGCCATAGCGTTTTACCATATCATTCAGATTGAATTCTAAATCGGCTATGACTTCGGTGTAATCTTTTTTAATCCAAAACGGGTAATACGATAAACCAATCACATCATAACGTACTTTTTGTCGTGTAGCATTATCAAAGAATGTTCTGAATTTTTGGTTATTATTTCCTTCATCGACATGCACAATCACTTTGACGTTTTTGTCAACGGCTTTTACTGCATCGTATCCCTTGTTCAATAATTGCCCGAGTTGATCCCAGTGATTGGTGCTGCCATCAGGCCATAACATTCCGCCTGGGATTTCGTTCCCAATTTGAACCCATTCCGGAGTTACTCCGGCAACTTTTAAAGCATTGATTACATCAAAGGTGTGATTGTAAACATCGTTTAGTAATTCAGGAAATGAATGTTTTTCCCAAGCTTTTGGTTTGAATTGTTTTGCAGGATCAGCCCAGGAATCAGAATAATGAAAATCAATCATCACACTCATTCCCATTTTTTGGGCACGCAATGCCATAACAACTGTTTCTTCTTTGCTGCAATGTCCGCTTGTTTTATCGTCATTTGGATTTACCCAAACCCGAAGACGAATCGAATTCATTCCACGATCTTTCAGCAATTGCAGGCAATCTTTTTCTTTGCCGTCGGCATCATAAAATTTATAACCTGTGGCTTCCATTTGAGGCAACCAACCTACATCGGCGCCTTTTGCAAAAGGTTTATTTTGGCTGAAGCCGAATGCCGAAACGAGCAATAATAAAAGTAAATTTCTCATGATTAATTAGCGTTAAAAGCATCCATTACGGGAAGCGAATTATTTGTAAAGTCCCAAAGCGCTTGGTTTTCCCAAGAAGAGCCATTTGTAGAAGTTGGTCCACGGAAAGCAATCCATTCAGAACCCCAATAGCAAAATCCGATTCCGTTAGTACTTTGCTTTACGGTATTTTTTATAGCAAATAAGTATTGTCTTTGTCCATCATTTGTAGCTGGATAAGTTGGTATTATTTGGCTTTGAAGTCCAACAATATTGTTGGTATAATCGTTCCATCCTAATGTAAATGGGTAAGCGGTTTCGGCAATCAATACTTTTTTATCATATAATTGTCCAAGAGTATTCATTGTGTTTTGTAAAGTTACTAAACTTGTTCCATGATAAATAGGATAATATGACAATCCAATATAATCATAATCAATATTGGCGACTTTGTTGAAAAACCAATCGCTTCCCGAAATTCCGGCATAATGCAACATGATTTTTGTTGTGGCTGATTTGCTTCTAATTGCAGCCGATGCGGCAGAAACAAGTTGTAGATACTGACTTTCATTGGTTGTTAATTTGCCTTCCGGCCAAAGCATTCCATCATTTGTTTCGTTACCGATTTGAATAATATCCGGATTGATTTCGGTCATAATTAGATTGGTATAATCGGTAACTGCTGTTTTCAGTGTATTAAAATCCATGCTTTGCCAAGCCACAGGTTTTGTTTGATTTCCAGGATCGGCCCAAGTGTCAGAATAATGTACCGTTAACCAAACTTTTAAACCAGCTGCTCTGACGCGTTGTGCCAAAGTCTTTACTTCTGTCATTCCGGAATGTGCATCGGAAGGATTTTTCCAAAGCCGTATTCTGATTGTGTTACAACCCGCATTTTTCAAGGTTGTGATAGCGTTTTCAGCTGTATTATTGTGTTTGTAAACTGTTCCTTCGCTTTCAATTAATGGAAGATAAGACATATCAGCAGCACGAATAAAATGGTCTTCAATTATAGGTTCTGTTCCTCCACCTGAAGAACAGGAAAAAAGAGTGATTATAAATAGAATGAAAAGGGCTTTTTTCATATTAAATGTTTTCAAATTTGAATGTTGTCTGATGGTTGTATTGTTCTCCTTTTTTCAAAATTGAATTTGGAAAACAAACGTGATTTGGTGCGTCGGGAAAGTTTTGTGTTTCGAAACAAATACCACTTTTTGGATGATAATCTGCATTTTCTTTTCCTTTGATTTTATCGAAACAATTTCCTCCGACATATATGTGAACCGCAGGTTGATCGGTTATAACCGACAATTTTAGTCTGTTCTTTTCACTGATAAGTGTGGCTGCATTTTCATTTTCCAATACAAAGGTGTTGTCTATGAAAGTTGGAATTGGTTTAGCTGCAGCGAAGTCAAAAGGATGATTATTTAAAGACACAAAATTCCCAGTCGGAATGAGTTCCTTGTTAGTTTCTACGATTTTTTTGGAATTAATTATCAGACTTTGATTTGAAATAGCATTGGTATGACCATCAAGATTGAAATAACTGTGTTGAGTTAAATTGACAATCGTATCTTCTGATGTTGTGGCAGTAAAAATAACCTGAAGTTCATTCTCTTCTGTCAAAGTATACCTAACCTGAACAGTTAATTCTCCTGGAAAATTTTCATCGTTATTTTGGCTTACATATTCAAAAGTAATCGATGGATTTTCATCAGAAGTAGACTCTATGACTTTCCAAAACTTTCTGCTAAACCCTAAAATTCCACCATGCAGATTGTGTTCGCCATGATTTTTGTTTAGAAAATTCCGCTTTCCGTTTAAGAAAAACTCCGCATTATTAATTCGTCCTGCAAATCTTCCGACTGTTGTTCCAAAATAAGGTGGACTTGGCAGATTATACGAGTTGATATAATCTTCCAAAGTATCAAAACCCAAAACAACATCAATTTTTTCACCAGTAGCCAGTGGAATTTTTAAAGACATTATCGTTGCGCCATAATTCATTATGCTTACTTCAGCTCCTTTTTTGTTTGCCATGGTATAACAAAAAACTTCTTTTTCATCAGGCATAAAACCCAATAATTTCGCATTTATCGAAGAGTTAATTTGAGAAAAATTATTTTTTACCATGGGTTTTTTATAAATCTGGCAATAAAAGTATAAAATAGTATTATTTGACCATACCAGTACCTACCAGTTTTTTTGTATCTTACCACCAGTTATTTACATTATGAAATTAATTAGCATTGAAAACCAGTCGGGAACACCCAAATATAAACAGATCGTTTGGTCTATAGAAGTCGCCATTGCCGAAAACAGATTGAAGAAAGGAGACAAATTACCTTCGGTAAATAAAGTCAGTTTGGAGTTTTCGATTTCACGGGATACCGTTTTATTAGCTTATGACGAGTTGAAAAAAAGAGGAATTGTTTTCGCCATTTTGGGTAAAGGGTATTATATAAAGAGCGTTGAGTTTAGCTTTGAACAAAGGATTTTTTTATTGTTTGATGAATTGAATTCTTTCAAAGAAGACATTTATAATTCGTTTATGGAAGAGATAAATAGCGTTGCTCAAATTGATATTTTCTTTCATCATTTTAATATTGAAATGTTCAAAAAGCTCGTTCATGAAAGCAATGGTAATTACTCAAAGTATATTATTATGCCAACAAATTTAGCCGGTGCGGATTCCATAATCAAAACATTACCCAAACAGGATGTGTACATTTTGGATCAGACGAATATTGATTTAAATGATTTTCCATCTGTTCATCAAAGTTTTTCAAAAGACATTTATGTGGCTTTGCAAAAAGGCAAATCAAGATTGTCAAAATATAAAAAAATGATAATGATTTTCCCTGGAGATAAGGAACCTTTGGGAATGGTTGACGGATTTACTAAGTTTTGCAATGATAGTTTATTTGAAAATGAAATTATAACCAGTTTTGAAGAAAACACAATCCATAAAGGTGATGTTTTTATTATACCAACAGACAGGCATTTGGTAAACGTAATCGAACAGGCAAAAAGACAGAATTTAATTATTGGAAAAGATTTCGGAATCATATCTTACAATGATACACCATTAAAAAAAGTTGTAGAAAATGGCATAACAACAATCTCAACTGATTTTAAAATAATGGGGAAAACACTCGCTTCAATGGTGTTAAATTCCAGGAAGGAACAAATTGAAAATCCTTCCGATTTGATAATCAGAAATTCGCTTTAAATAAAAAAGCCTAATCTCGTTTTTTTGAACGAGACCGGGCTTTTTCTTTATTTTAAAAAGATTACCAAATCTTTACTCGTTTTTCCGGAGCAAGATATAATGAATCTGTTGGTTTGATTTTGAATGCTTCGTAGAATTCAGGTACGTTTCTAACGACACCATTAATTCTAAACTTAGCCGGTGAATGTGGATCGCCTGCAATTTGGCTGCGAACAGCTTCCTCACGTGCTTTTTCTCCCCAAACTTGTCCCCAACCTAAGAAAACACGCTGCATGCCAGTGAAACCATCCAAAACCGGTGCTTCTTTTCCGCCAAGGCTTTCTTTATATGCTTTGATAGCAATGCTTAATCCACCTAAGTCACCAATGTTTTCTCCTAAAGTAAATGCTCCATTTACATTCAAATCCGGGAATGCGCTGAAGCCACTGTATTGAGCTACCAATGCGTTTGTTTTTGCTTTGAAAGCTGTTTGATCAGTTGCTGTCCACCAGTTTTGCATAACGCCATCACCATCGTAAGCGGCTCCCTGGTCGTCAAAACCGTGACCAATTTCATGACCAATTACAGCACCAATACCACCATAATTTACAGCATCGTCTGCTTTTAAATCAAAGAAAGGCGGTTGCAGAATAGCAGCTGGGAATACGATTTCGTTAAGCGAAGGGTTGTAGTAAGCATTTACCGTTTGAGGTGTCATGCCCCATTCTGTTCTGTCAACCGGTTTGCCCAATTTGTCTAAGTTTCTTTGGTATTCAAATTCAACTGCTTTTTGAGCATTTCCAAATAAATCGATTTTGTCAATTTTTAAAGAAGAGTAGTCTTTCCATTTATCAGGATAACCAATCTTAATCATGAATTTATCCACTTTTGCCAAAGCTTGTTTTTTAGTTTCAGCACTCATCCAATCTAATTTTTTGATGCTCTCGGCATAGGCTTTCAATAAATTTTTAACCAATGTCACCATGCGTTCCTTAGCTTCTGGCGAAAAGTGTTTTTCAACATATACTTTCCCTACAATTTCACCCAATGCGCCATTCACACTGTTTACAGCACGTTTCCAGTCTTCTTCTGGCTTTTCTGTTCCGTATAATGTTTTGCTGTAAAATTCAAAATTCTGATTGTCTAATGCTGCAGTTAATCGGTTGGCATTTCTGTTTATAACACCCCATTTAAGATAAATTTTCCAAGTATCGATAGGCGTGTTTTTAATTATATTATTCAGGCTTTTAGTATACTCAACCTGTGATATGATAATTGATTTTTCTTTTTCCATTCCAGCGGCTGTAAGCATTCCGCTCCAATCAAAATCAGGCATCAGTGTTTTTAAATCGGCTGTATTATATTTGTTGTATAGTTTTACAACATCACGGGTGTCTTCTTTTTTCATGTGGCTTGAAGCTATTGTAGTTTCAAGTGCCATAACTTTTGCAGCATTATCAGCAGCATTTTCTACTCCGCCTAATTGCAGCATTTTTTCAACATGGGCAACATATTTCTTGCGAATGTCAGCCATCTTGGCATCAGCTGAAGTATAATATTCTCTTTCCGGAAGTCCAATTCCGCCTTGCCATGTGGTTAATGCATACTCATTTGGCTTTTTTGAATCCTGATTCACAAAGATGACAAAGGGAACAGAAACACCTGCTCTGTTTGCTTTGCCAAAATAGCTAGCCAAATCATTATAGTTTGCAATCGCATCGACAGCTTTCATTTCAGATTCTAAAGGCTTTATTCCTTTGGCATTTCTGCCTTTCCTGTCCATGAATGAAGCATAGTAATCGCCTATTTTTTGTTCGTCAGAACCATCTGCAGCATTTGATTTAGCCGCGTCTTCAATAATTGCTTTTACGTCTTTTTGAGACTGGTCATAGAGCATATCAAAAGCACCATAAGAAGCTTTATCAGCTGGAATTTTAGTGTTTTTAAGCCATGTTCCGTTTACATAATCGGCAAAGTTATCACCAGGATTTACTTTAGTATCCATATTTTTTTTATTGATACCGGAAGTAAGTTCTTCTTTTTTAGCACAGGAAGCCATTAGTACCACAGCTGCCAGAATACTCATTTTAATGTTTTTCATTGATTGGTTTAGTTTGATTAATCCGCTAAGTTAACAAATTATAAAATAGAGGATATAAGTTTAAGAAATGTTAGACTTCACAGTTCGATAATTTGTTACACGAAATGGGAATAAATTACCAATATTGGGTTTTAGTCGTTAAGATATTTATATATTTGTCTGTTCGTGTCGATTTGAAATTGATAAGTTGACGCTGATTTAATTAAATTTATTAAATGAAACAGATTGATTTTTTAAATTCCCCACGCATTGACCAGGTTGGGATTGAGGATAGAATTGCCAGAATTACTTCCCGAAGTATTAAAAAAGAATCAAAAATGCAAGGCTTACTGATGGCTTTGAACATGATTGATTTGACTACTTTAGAAGGTGCTGATACTGACGAAAAAGTAAAACAACTTTGTTTTAAAGCACATCATTTGCATGATGAATTGCCAGGATTACCAACCACAGCGGCAGTTTGTGTGTATCCAAATTTTGTCAAACTAGCAGTTAACGAACTTAAAGGAACTGGCGTAAAAGTGGCTTCGGTTGCAACAGCTTTTCCTAGCGGTCAATCGAGTGCTGAAATCAAATTATTAGATACTAAAATGGCTGTCGATGGAGGTGCCGATGAAGTGGATATGGTAATCAGCCGTGGAAAATTCCACAGCGGTGATTATAATTTTGTTTTCGATGAAATTGCAATGATAAAAGAAGCTTGTGGGAAAAACGTTCGACTAAAAGTTATCCTCGAAACAGGTGAAATCGGAACCCTCGACAAAGTGCGTCAGGCAAGTGATATCGCCATGTATGCCGGAGCAGATTTTATCAAAACTTCTACAGGAAAGATAAAACCAGCCGCAACTTTGCCTGTGACTTTAGTAATGCTCGAAGCAATTCGTGATTATTATTATAAAACCGGAATTATGATTGGAATGAAACCTGCAGGCGGAATTTCAAACTCAAAATTAGCCCTTCAATATTTATTAATGGTAAAAGAAACCCTTGGTGGGAAATGGTTGACTAATGAGTATTTCCGTTTTGGAGCCAGCAGTTTAGCCAACGATGTTTTGCTACAAATAGTAAAACAAAAATCAGGCATTTACCAATCAAACGATTATTTTTCTAAAGTTTAGTTCGAATGAAAAAAACACATACAATAGATTTTAGTTCTGACTGGAAGTTGAATCCGGCACCAGAAAGTACTACTCACTTTAAGCTTAAAGATACTTACGATTTGTTTATCAATGGTAAATTTGTCGCGCCAAAATCAGGAAAGTATTTTGATACAATAAATCCAGCTAATGAGAAAGTTTTAGCCAAAGTGGCTGAAGCAAATGAAGAAGATATTGACATAGCAGTAAAAGCTGCGCGTAAAGCATACGATACTGTTTGGTCAAAATTATCCGGAAAAGAACGCGGAAAATATATATACAGAATTGCCAGAATCATACAGGAAAGAGCAAGAGAATTTGCAGTTGTAGAAACATTAAATGGTGGAAAAGCAATCCGCGAATCGCGTGATGTTGATGTTCCTTTGGCAGCAGCACATTTCTTTTATTATGCCGGATGGGCAGATAAACTGGAATATGCTTTCCCAAACAGAAAACCAAAAGCACTAGGCGTTGCAGGTCAAATTATTCCATGGAACTTTCCTTTGTTGATGGGAGCATGGAAAATTGCCCCAGCTTTGGCTGCAGGAAATACTGTCGTAATCAAATCTTCTGAAACTACTCCGTTGACATTATATTTACTTGCTGAAGTTATTCAGGAAGCTGGTTTGCCTGCCGGAGTTGTAAACATCGTTTCGGGTGCCGGAGCTACAGGTTCACACATCGTGAATCATCCCGATGTCAATAAAATTGCCTTTACAGGTTCAACTGCAGTTGGTAAAATTATCATGAAAGCGATTGCCGGAACACCTAAAAAATCTACAATGGAATTGGGCGGAAAAGCAGCCAATATCATTTTTGAAGATGCAGCATTAGACCAAGCTGTGGAAGGAATCGTAAACGGAATTTTCTTTAATCAAGGTCACGTATGCTGTGCAGGTTCACGTCTTTATGTTCAGGAATCTGTTTTTGATGTTGTTGTTCAGAAACTGAAAGACAGAATGAATTCATTACATGTTGGTGATCCATTGGATAAAAACACAGACATCGGTGCAATCAATTCCAAAAAGCAATTGGAAACCATCAATAAATATATCGAAATCGGAAAACAGGAAGGTGCTGAAATGTACCAGCCAGCTTGCGATTTACCATCAAAAGGATTTTGGTGCAGACCAACAATATTCACGAAAGTAACGCAGTCCAACAGGATTTCGCAGGAAGAAATCTTCGGGCCAGTTTTAGCAATTCAAACGTTCAGAACGGTTGATGAAGTTATCGAAAAAGCAAACAATACACCTTATGGATTATCAGCTGGTGTTTGGACAGATAAAGGTTCGAAAATCTTCAACATGACATCACAATTGCGTGCCGGAGTTGTTTGGGCGAACACCTTTAACAAGTTTGATCCGGCATCTCCTTTTGGAGGTTATAAAGAAAGCGGCTTCGGTAGAGAAGGTGGTTTACACGGATTGGAACCTTATTTAAAATTTGAATAAAAACTAACATCATGTCAAGAATAGAAGTTTTGAAAACCTATAAAATATATATCGGAGGAAGTTTTCCAAGAACCGAATCGGGACGTTATTATCCACTTATCGTGAACAAAAAAACGATAGCCAACATGTGTTGGTCTTCTGTAAAAGATTTCAGAAATGCTGTCGTAGCTGCTCGAAACGCTCAAGGCGTATGGGCACACAAAACAGCTTACAACCGCAATCAGATTTTGTACCGGATTGCAGAAGTTCTGGAAGGAAGAAAAGCACAGTTTATAGAAGAATTAGAATTGCAGGGAATCAGCAAAGCCAAAGCACAACAAGAAGTTGATTTGAGCATTGACCGTTTGATTTATTATGCAGGTTGGTGTGATAAATACACACAATTATATAGCAGCGTAAATCCGGTTTCGGGAAGTTTCTTTAACTTTTCTGTGCCGGAACCAACCGGAGTTGTATCGGTTTTTGCGCCACAACAAAGTAGTTTACTTGGCTTGGTAACTCAAATTGCATCTATCATTGCTGGCGGAAATACTTGCGTGGTTTTAGCTTCGGAACAATTGGCGCTTTGTGCGGTTACTTTTGCTGAAGTTTTAGCAACTTCAGATGTTCCCGGCGGTGTGGTTAATATTTTGACCGGAAACCAAACGGAATTACTGACTCAGTTTGCAGCTCATAAAGATGTCAATGCGATTTTGTATTGTGGAAATAACTCAGAAACCATCTCTAAAATTCAGGATTTAGCTATCGAGAATTTAAAACGTGTTGTCATTCGTGAAGACGGCGATTATTTTGCTGACAAACATGAATCTCCGCATCTGATTTTTGATTTCCAGGAAACCAAAACAACCTGGCATCCAATCGAAGTGATTGCAGGCGCAGGCGCAGGTTATTAAAAGAAAAATTTAAAAAAATATTTATTTGCCCGTCTCGTTCTAAAAACGAGACGGGTTTTTTTGTGGTTTTAATTTTTAAATTAGAAACATTTCAGTTATTTAACAAGCAAATTATGAATTTATAGGTATCGGAATTATCAAAAATGAAAATAATACAGCTATTTTAACAAAATAAACAAAAGATTATTTTTTTTATACCAAATAATTAATCAAATTAGCTGTCCTAAAATTTTGATTTAACATAAAAACAATAATAAACTCAATGAAATATCCAGCAATTCAGAATTA
>NZ_JBDSMB010000115.1:0-8832 GCF_039916025.1 Flavobacterium sp. | reverse complement strand
TAAAAATTGTTTAACTAATTTTAACTAAATAGTTCGGCAAAACTAACTATTTTTGTATAGTCCAACAATTAAAAATGCTATAGATATGAAAACTTATTCTTATTCAGTTAAAAGATTATCCATTTATACACTATTTGGATTAATCGCAGTTGCAGTTTCCTCATGTGGCTCTTATCAAAATAGTTCTTACTATGATGGTGATGGAAACTCTCAAAACAAAAGAGAAGTCGCAAACAAGGACAATTCTCAAAAAGATAAATACCAAGAATATTTTAGTGATTTAAATAAAGACTCTCAGTCATTCACTGATGTTGACAATTACAGCACTGTAAATAATGATACAATCAATAGAACAGAAAATAATTCAAGTTGGGGAAATAATCCTCAAAGCGTAACCGTAAATGTTTATGACAGCAATTGGGGTTATGGTTATTGGAATAATTACTGGTACGGAAATTATTGGGGTTATAATAATTGGTATGGCCCTAGTTGGGGATGGAATAGTTGGTACGGTCCAAGTTGGAGCATAGGTTGGAGTAATTGGTATGGTCCAAGTTATTATGGATATTATGGAGGTTACTACAATAATTGGTTCGGAAATCATTATCACAATAACTATTATTACAATGGAAACCGAAGAGGTACTGCTTATGCATATTCTGGAAATGGAAACAGATCTGGTGTGAGAAATGGGACGAGAAGCACAAATTTTAATAATAGAAATAGCTCTTATACAACATCTGGAACTAGAACTACTCATTATAACAACACAAGAACTTCTTCAACCGAACCTAGAAGTAATAATTATAATCCAACAAGAACTAACACTTCATCTCAACCAACAAGAAGTAATACTACTGAATCAACTTCAGTACGTTCATACACTCCAAGTTCAAACACACGATCTTCTTCTTCATCATCTTCGTATGGTGGCGGAAGCTATGGAGGCGGAAGCAGTAGTGGTGGAAGATCTTCATCTGGTGGAGGAAGAAGATAAAAAAAACTAAAAAAGAAAAATATCTATGTTATTGAACAAATTGCATAGATATTTTTTTGACTAAAAATTAAATTTATTATGAGAAAATACATTACTATCATCATTGCCGGATTGACTTTTTCAGGATTAAAGGCTCAAGAAACAACTCCTGAAGATGCTCTTCGCTTTGCCGTTGAAAATTTAACTGGTTCTGCCAGATTTAGAGGAATGAGTGGCGCTTTTGGAGCCGTGGGCGGCGACCTGTCTTCTATCAATCAAAATCCTGCCGGTTCCATTTTTTTTAATAACAATTATGCCACATTTACAGCAGCAAACTACAACTCCAAAAACATTTCACGATATTATGGTACCACATCAAAAGACAATGACAGTTCTTTAGATTTAAATCAAGCTGGGGTCGCTTTTGTATTTGTTGACAATAATCCTAAAAACGATTGGAAAAAATTTACCCTTGCATTTAACTATGAAAATAATAACAATTTCAACAATAGCATTTATTCATCGGGAATCAATCCTTATAATTCTATTGATAAGTATTTTTTAAGGTTTGCTAATGGATTACCTCAGGAAGGCGGAATAACATTAGAGACACTTCGAAATGCTTATTTCGAAGACTTAAATTTTATTGATCAACAAGCTCTTCTTGGGTATAATGCTTATATATTTAACCCTGTTTCAGATGATGATGCCAATTCAACCTATGTTTCCAATGTTCCTTCTGGAGGAAATTATTTTCAGGATAATTATACTATAACAACCGGATATGATGGGAAATTTACAGCAAACTTTGCCACAGCTTATAAAGACATATTGATTTTGGGTATTAACCTAAACTATCATTATACGGATATTATAAAAACAACCTCAGTTTATGAAGCTTATGATACCGTTGATTCTACAACAGGTTTACAATCAGTACAATTCGATACTGAAACACATACCTTTGGTAATGGATTTTCTTTTAATCTTGGAGCCATTGTCAAAGCAACAAAAAGTTTACGTCTTGGAGTAGCTTATGAATCACCAACCTGGTACAGGCTTGAAGACGAGCAAAGACAAGCTGTTTTCGCAAATTGTCCAGATTGTGGCCCAATAAATCCAATTGTATATAATCCTGGAATTACTATGGCTTATTTGCCTTATACTATACAAACTCCAGGCAAATGGACAGGAAGTATCGCCTATGTTTTTGGAAAAAAAGGATTGCTAAGTGCCGATGTATCCACAAAAGATTATAGCAACACTTCTTTCAGACCAAAAGATGATTATACTGGATTAAATTCTTACTTGAGTTCTGCACTTGACAATGCTATTGAGGTTCGTGTTGGTGGTGAATATAAATACAAACAAGTTAGTTTCAGAGGAGGATATCGTTTTGACCAAAGCCCTTATAAAGTAGATCAGACTTTTGGTGATTTGACCGGATATTCTGGCGGATTAGGATATACTTTTGGCGATAGCAGAATAGATGTTGCCTACTCCTACGACCATAGAAACTTTAATTACACATTCCTGTCTTCAGGGTTGGTTGATCCTGCCAGAGTTAGCCGATACAATAATAATATAACCGTAAGTTACTCGGTAGATTTTTAATTTTTAGTTATCACATAATAATAAAACCACTTCTTTCGAGGTGGTTTTTTATTTTAACAATTTTAATCGAAATAAAAAGCGTAATTTTGCACTCCAATTTTAAGTCTATGAGAACTAAGTCATTAAAGAAAAATAGAATCAACGTTATCACACTTGGATGTTCCAAAAACACTTACGATAGTGAGGTTTTAATGGGACAATTGAAAGCCAGCGGAAAAGATGTAGTGCACGAACAGGAAGGTAATATTGTAGTAATCAATACTTGCGGCTTTATCAATAATGCCAAAGAGGAATCGATTAATACTATTCTCGAATACGTTGATAAAAAAGAAAATGGCATTGTAGACAAGGTTTTTGTTACCGGATGTTTATCTGAAAGATATCGCCCCGACTTAGAAAAAGAAATTCCAAATGTGGATCAATATTTCGGCACAACCGATTTACCACTTTTGTTAAAAGCACTTGGCGCCGATTATAAACATGAATTATTAGGAGAACGTTTAACTACGACTCCAAAAAATTATGCTTATCTAAAAATTGCTGAAGGTTGTGACCGACCATGTAGTTTTTGTGCTATTCCAATTATGCGTGGAAAACACGTTTCGCAATCTATTGAGAAATTGGTAAAAGAAGCAGAAGGATTGGCTAAAAATGGCGTAAAAGAATTAATTCTTATCGCCCAGGATTTGACGTATTACGGTTTGGATTTATACAAAAAAAGAAACCTTGCTGAGTTGTTAGAAAACTTAGTAAAAGTTGAAGGCATCGAGTGGATTCGTTTGCATTATGCTTTCCCAACAGGTTTCCCAATGGATGTTTTGGATTTGATGAAACGCGAACCAAAAATCTGTAATTACATTGATATTCCGTTACAACATATTTCAGATAATATCCTGAAATCAATGCGCCGCGGAACAACAAAAGAAAAAACGACCAAATTATTAAAAGAGTTCCGTGCTGCTGTTCCGGGAATGACCATCAGAACAACTTTGATTGTTGGTTATCCGGGAGAAACGCAGGAAGATTTTGAGACAATGCGTGACTGGGTTCAAGAAATGAAATTCGAACGTTTAGGTTGTTTTACCTATTCTCATGAAGAAAACACACATGCTTATTTACTGGAAGACAATGTTCCCGAAGAAGTAAAACAAGCACGTGCTGCCGAAATCATGGATTTACAATCGCAGATTTCCTGGGATTTGAATCAGGAAAAAGTGGGACAGACATTCAAATGTATTATCGATAGAAAAGAAGGACAATATTTCATCGGAAGAACCGAATTTGACAGTCCGGATGTAGATAACGAAGTCCTAATTGATGCTTCAAAATTCTATGTGAAAACGGGAGAATTTGTCAATATCAAAATTATAGACGCTACCGAGTTCGACCTTTATGGTGAACCAGCTTAAAATAAAAAACTTCAAATTTTCATTTGGAGTTTTTTATTAATAACTGAAGCTGATTCCTGCGACAATAAAATTTTTACCAAAGGTTTCCGTGTTTTGTGTTGCATCATTGTGAACATAGTTCAATGACAATGGCATCGTGATTCCCTTCCCTAAATCTATTTCTTTGGTAGCTTTGATTCCCATATTACAAAACGAAACTTTGTCATAATCAGCATAGCTGTAATACCCTGCTTTATTATTCAAAACCGCACCAATTACAGGATCCAATTCTATTCCCTGCAAGGATTTCATTGATGATTTTTCAAAAAGAGTAAAAGTATAACCCAATTCAACATAGGTTGTAAAGTTTTGCTTTGGATTTTCATCATTGTTGTCATAACGGAAATCATTTCCGGCAACAAGCGTACTTATTGTAGCATTAAAAGGATATTTGTATCCTTCTGAAAAATCAAAATACAACATAGCATCAACCGTTTTTACACCATCTTCTCCATAATTAAAGAAATTATTATCCACACCTTCCACTTTTTCTACTGATGGCCAATAATAATCCCAAACCTGAAACTGCAAAAAATCATTGAGCTTATAAGTCGCATAAAAATTGATTTCCTGATACCCTTTACCCGGTGTTCCATCTGAATAAAAATAATCGTTTTGGAAATTTGTCGTTCCCCAAAAGCCTAATGTTAATTTTGGTGTAACCGCATATTCTATTGTAGGCTGAACTGCAATATAGTCTCCACCCCAACATTGTCCACGCCATAAATATCGACTGACAACATCTAAGGTCAATGATAGTTTTTTCTCTTTTTCAACGCTCAGCGTATCTGTTTTTGATTCGCTTTCCTGCGAAAACATTGAGGCTGAAATAAAGATAAAGCAAAAAAGTAGCTGCTTAAATTTCATTATAATTCTCTTTGTCTAAATATTTATTAATCATTTCAAACAGGTTTTCCCTACTCAATGGTTTTGTCAGATAGCCATTAAATCCTGCCTTTTCAATTATCATTTTATCTTCCGATGACGAATAGGCTGTTTGTGCAATTATAGGAAGATTTGGTCGTATCGGCCTGATTTGTTCCATCGCTTCAAAACCGGTCATAATTGGCATTTTAATATCCATAAGTACCAAATCAATATTTGGATTATTAAGGCAAATATCAACCGCTTCCTGACCATTGATAGCTCTTATAATTTTGTAATTCTTGTTCTGCATCATCTTTTGGAACAATAAGAAATTGATGTTATCATCTTCCGCAATCAATATGGTTTCTTCTTCAGATTTTTGAATTTCAACATTATTGATCTGTTTTACACTAATATGCTCCACTTTTGAATATTGCAGCGGAATTGAAAAATAAAATGTAGAACCTTCACCAACTTTTGATTCTAAAGTAATCGTCCCGCCAAGTAAATCGATATAAGCTTTTGAAATAGCTAAACCTAAACCTAAGCCACCAACTTTTATCGAAATATCGCTGTCAACACGCTTGAATCTGTCAAAGATATTTTTATGATTATCTTCATCAATCCCCAATCCTGTGTCTTTTACAGTGAAATTGATTAACTCTTTTTCTTCATCTATTTCAAACCCAAAAGTAACCGAACCACGTTCTGTAAATTTGAGCGCATTGGTCAGCAAATTGATGATAACCTGTTTGAGCTTGATATCATCGGTTATAATATTGAACTTCGCTGGAGTTTTCGGCTGGATTAATCTAAAATCAATGTCTTTATTCTTAATCGTAATTTTAACGGTTTCATAAAGCTCATTCATGCAGGATTCTAAATTGACTACAGTCAAATTCGGCGTAAGCTGATTCGATTCAATTTTTGACATTTCAATCAAATCATCAATGATCCCAACCAGGTTTTTTCCGCTCTTTTCTATGACATTAAGATATTCCAGCTTTTCAGTTTCGCTAATACTGGTGTTAAGAAGCAATTCGGTAAAGCCATTAATAGCATTCATCGGGGTTCTAATTTCATGCGATAAATTGGCCAGAAACGAAGATTTCAACCGGTCGCCTTCTTCTGCCTTTATCTTTGCTTTTATCAGCTCAATTTTCTGATTGCTGTTTTCCTCGAATAAGTTTCCAATATAGCTGAACTCACCGCTGGTGTTCTTCAATTCTTTGATGGCTCTTCTATTTCCCGATTCTAATGCTCTTCTAACCAAATCCAAAGGATAATAAACCAGTTTTCGTGTATAGATTAAATTAACTATAAGGTTAATAATAAACGCGACGATAATGATGTACAATATTCTGATAGCATTTTCAAAATACACTTCGAAATTTCTTTTAAACAAAAGCTTGCCAACAAATTGATTGTTAGAATCTCTTAAAGTATACTCTGAAGATATTTTATGGGCTGGTATTGGCAAATCAATATCCTTGTCCGAAAATAGTATTGAGGAACTTGTCAGTTTCTCAAGATTCTTAATGTATTTCGAATCCATTAAACGGACAACAAAGAAGTACCCATAAGTTTTAGACTTCATTTTTGATGGGTCATTAGATGGATGAATCGCTGCTCCGGTTACCTCCACTATTCCTTCTGGAATTTTTAAGTAGAATTTATTTATCCCGACTTTTTTCAGCAATTCCATCTCCTTTTTCGGAATAAAGTCAATGGTTTTTATCTTAGCTGTTGGCGTTCTAATGATGAAATTCATGTTAGCGTCATAAACACCTAAATAATCAGCTTCATAAATTTCCAGTTCAGTACCAATGGTTTCGTTATACCAATTGACATTCTGTTCTGTTATAAATTTTATAAATTCATCCCAGTTGGTGTCGTTCTTAATCGCAACAAAAATAGGTTTCGAATTAACTTCAAGCAGCTTGTTAACCTCGTTG
Source organism: Flavobacterium sp. (assembly GCF_039916025.1). Classification (GTDB taxonomy): domain Bacteria; phylum Bacteroidota; class Bacteroidia; order Flavobacteriales; family Flavobacteriaceae; genus Flavobacterium. The sequence goes on along the minus strand of NZ_JBDSMB010000115.1, from coordinate 1,972 downwards.
TCAAACTGTTCGATAGTGGTTCTATAAACTTGTTTTTCTGCCTTTTTTGTATAATAAAACAACGCAAAATAGAGTAGTATGAAAAAGATACTCGAAGAAAATATTAACCAGAGTATTTTGGGAAACGTTTTTTTAACCTTCATAATTATTTATCTCTGCCAAATGAGTTTTGTTCAGCCGCTAAAAATATGCTAAAAAAAACAGAACTAATTGTCCCTTAGACAAAAAAAATAAACAAGTTATTAAGAATTTATATCACTAACAAACCAAATTCTCTCAGGTTATTCATTGATTTTGAATACCAGAACAATTCAAAATCTTCAAACTGGTTTTCAAAATTGGTTTTGAGTTGGGCAAAAGTAGCCGCTTTTTCATTCGAAACAGAAAGCAATTCGAGCGATTTTAAAAACCAATCAGCTTTGTCTTTTTCCAATGAAATTTCAACTGTTTCTCTTTTATCGTGAAAAGTTAATTTCATCATTTCCCATGAATTCCCTTTTTTAAATTTGGTAAAAATTTCTGTTTGTGGCTTTCCTCCTATCCAAATGATTTTTGCAGAGGGTTTTGTGGTAAAACTATCTTCTTGCTCAAGACTTGAAATAATATAATCGGATGGAATTGTAGTATTCGGAATTTTGAAATCAAACCAATCCTGAAGCTCATAATCAAAACAGATTCCGTGCATAAAATTGAACAGCGATTTCTTTAGTCCAAAGCTGAATTTATCATGATCAATCCCTGTTTTATCTTTGAACTGAATATCATTGTTAGCAAAAGTAATGTCGTTCATCTCGGGGATTACACCAAATTCTTCCGGGAACATCCCAACCGGACTGTGCGCTGTCATCGCAAACTGATGCCAAAAACCCGACTGCAGAATTCCCAATTCAAACATTTGACGTACCATTTCCAAACTGTCAACTGTTTCCTGAATGGTTTGTGTTGGATAGCCATACATCAGATAAGCATGAACCATAATTCCGGCTTCGGTGAAATTGCGCGTGACTTGTGCCACCTGCTCTACCGTTACTCCTTTTTGAATTAATTCCAATAACCTGTCTGAAGCTACTTCCAATCCGCCCGAAACGGCAATGCAACCCGAAGCTTTGAATAGCATACACAAATCGGCAGTAAAGCTTTTTTCGAAACGAATATTCGTCCACCACGAAACCGTTAGTTTACGACGAAGTATTTCTAAGGCAACTTCGCGCATCAATGCCGGCGGTGCCGCTTCATCCACAAAATGGAAACCAGTTTCTCCCGTTTGGGCAATGATTTCCTCCATTCTGTCGACCAAAGTTTTTGCGGCAATTGGTTCGTAGAGTTTTATATAATCTAAAGAAATATCACAGAATGTACACTTTCCCCAGTAACAACCATGCGCCATTGTGAGTTTATTCCACCGTCCATCGCTCCAAAGACTGTGCATCGGATTCGCGATTTCAATAACCGAAATATAATCTTCTAAAAGCAAATCGGAATAATCGGGCGTACCGACATCACTTTGTTTATAATCGGGTTTTGTTGTGTTGTTTTTATAAACGACTTCGTTTTTTTCAAGCAAAAAAGTTCGTTTGAATTCAGATTCATTATTACAAACTGCCGAATGCAATAATTCAACAGGAAGTTCACCATCGTCAAGCGTAATGAAATCAAAGAATTCAAAAACACGTTTGTCTTTTAAGTCTCGGAGTTCGGTATTAGGGAAACCGCCGCCCATAGATGTTTTTATGTCTGGGAAAAGTTTTTTAATGAATTGCGCGCAACGAAAAGCGCTGTATAAATTCCCCGGAAACGGAACTGAAATCAATACTAATTTGGGTTGGACTTTTTTCAGTTTTTCTTCCAAAATCTGCAACGAAATAGTATCAATATATGTCAACTCGTTTTGAAGATATCCGTACATTTCGTCAAACGAATTGGCGCTTCTGCCCAATCGCTCGGCATAACGGCTAAAGCCAAAGTTTTCATC
>NZ_JBDSMB010000114.1:0-41872 GCF_039916025.1 Flavobacterium sp. | reverse complement strand
AATGTCAATCGCTGGTTTCGGAATTTTATTCTCTATCGTAGGAACTATGATAGTGAAAATTTCAAGTGATGATGCTAAAGAAGCACAAGTTCAAAAAGCATTAAACATCGGAAACTGGGTTTCTATTGTTTTAACTGCAATAGCTTGTTTCTTCTTGGTTAAATGGATGTTACCTGCCGAAATGAAAATGACTTTCTTTGGTGAAGGTTTACAACCTATTTCTTCAATGAGAGTTTTCTATGCTACTTTAATTGGATTATTTGTTGGTGGAGCTATTTCATCAGTAACAGAATATTACACAGGATTAGGTACAAAACCAGTTTTGAAAATTGTAGAAAAATCATCTACTGGAGCAGGAACTAACGTAATCGCTGGTTTAGCTACCGGAATGATTTCTACTTTCCCAACAGTTTTATTGTTTGCTGCTGCAATCTGGTCAACATATGCTTTAGCTGGTTTCTACGGAGTAGCTCTTGCTGCTTCTGCAATGATGGCTACAACAGCTATGCAGTTAGCAATCGACGCTTTCGGACCAATCTCTGATAACGCTGGTGGAATCGCTGAAATGAGTGAATTGCCAAAAGAAGTTAGAACTCGTACAGACATCTTGGATTCAGTTGGTAACACAACTGCTGCAACAGGAAAAGGTTTCGCAATCGCTTCTGCTGCATTAACATCTTTAGCATTATTTGCTGCGTATGTAACTTTTACTGGAATTGATGGTATCAATATCTTCAAAGCGCCAGTATTGGCAATGTTATTTGTAGGTGGAATGATACCAGTAGTTTTCTCTGCATTAGCAATGAACTCTGTTGGAAAAGCTGCAATGGACATGGTGTACGAAGTACGTCGTCAGTTCAAAGAAATTCCGGGAATCATGGAAGGAACAGGAAAACCAGAATATGGTAAATGTGTTGAAATTTCTACAAAAGCGGCATTACGTGAAATGATGTTGCCGGGAATTCTAACAATTGGTTTCCCAATTGCAATTGTATTATTAGGTAAATTAGTTTACGGAGATAACAACCAATTAATCGCTGAAATGTTAGGTGGTTATATGGCAGGAGTTACAGTATCTGGAGTTCTTTGGGCTGTGTTCCAAAACAACGCTGGTGGTGCTTGGGATAACGCTAAGAAATCTTTCGAAGCTGGAGTTATGATTAATGGTGAAATGACATATAAAGGTTCTGATGCTCACAAAGCGGCTGTAACCGGAGATACTGTTGGAGATCCATTTAAAGATACTTCTGGACCATCAATGAACATCTTAATCAAATTAACTTGCTTAATCGGATTAGTAATCGCTCCAATCTTAGGTGCTGGTAACGAAGGTGGTGCAAAAGAAATGAAATGCACAATCGACATGAAAATGGAGTGCAAAGAAGATATGGGCAAATGCGATATGAGCAAATGCAAAGACATGACTAAAGAAGAATGTGCAGCAATGTGTGATTCTTTAAAATGTTCACCAGAACAAAAAGAAGCTTGTCTTTCTCACTATGATGCTGATGGAAAATTCATCGCTGAAAAGAAAGATGACTGTTGTGCTAAAAAAGGTGAAGGTGCTATGGCTCCAACTGCTGAGAAAATTGTAAAAGTAGTAATTACCAATACTAATGGTAAAGCTAAAGCAACAGTTACAACTACAGTTGGTGGAACATCAAGTACAGAAACTTTTGAAGGTTCAGAAGCTGAAGTAAAAACTAAAGTTGAAGCATTGAAATAATAAGTTTCAATATTGGAATAAAAAAATGGCTCGCAATTGTGAGCCATTTTTTTTATTTAAAAGTCTTTAAAAAAGTCCGTTTATCTCGGCATTGATTTTATTAATTACAAAACCTAAATCTTCCGGATTATTCACAAAATCAATATTGTCAACGTCTATGATTAGTAATTTGCCTTTGTCATAAGTATGAATCCAGGCTTCGTAACGTTCGTTCAGACGACTTAAATAATCAATGGAAATAGTATTTTCATAATCACGTCCGCGTTTGTGGATTTGGGCAACCAAATTTGGAATGGAGCTTCTCAGATAAATCAACAAATCAGGCGCTCCAACCAATCCTTCCATTAACTCAAAAAGATCAGAGTAATTCTGAAAATCACGATTGGTCATCAAGCCCATAGCATGCAAATTGGGAGCAAAGATGTGCGCATCTTCATAGATGGTTCTATCCTGAATTATATTTTTACCACTTTCACGAATTTGCAATACCTGACGAAAACGACTGTTTAGGAAATAAATCTGAAGGTTAAAACTCCAACGTTCCATCTGGTGATAGAAATCATCCAAATACGGATTGTCAACTACGTCTTCAAAATGAGGTTCCCACTTGAATTGCTTTGCCAAAAACCTTGTTAACGTTGTCTTTCCTGCTCCGATGTTTCCTGCTACTGCTATGTGCATTATGGTAATTTTATTTTATAATTCTTAATTTGTTGGTTGGTAAAAATAGCCAAAATTTGGTCTTTGTAATAATAATTTTGGAACGAGTTCTCAACAATTTCTATTTCGTGAATAACTTTGGTTTGATTATTCAGGCTATACAAAATATTGTCTCTCGAAAACAGCAGCTTCTCATTGTCGATAATCTGAATTTTTTCAAAAGGAGGAATATTGGCCAACAACGTTACTTTACCAAAAATATCAATAGAATACCAATTATTGATTTCATCTATCCAATAAAAATTATTGAAATCAGATTGGGTGTATTTTATACTTTCCTGAATAGGGTTTCCAATGTTTTTGAAAGTGTTTTTCAGATAATCGAATAACATTATCTGCTGTGTAAGCGCATTGTAAATCCAAAACTGATTCTGCGAAGCCAAACCAACTTTTGAAGCAAAAATGGTATTGTCAATGTCAAAAAGATTGAGCTTCTGAATTTCGTTGAGCTGATTGTCAAGTGTAATTATGGTATTAAAGTCTTCATAAAAAATGACTATTTTCAGTGGATTTACATAATCAACAGAAGTTATTTTTCCCAAAGCCACGTTTTTATATTCCCATTTTTGAGCATCCTTTTCTTTGATAAAAACGTTGTCCTTAATGTAATAATTGTTTCCCAATCCATCAAAACCAATATAGGTTTTGTTTTCAAGTTCCTTTGTATCCAACGCTGTTGTTTTCAGCTTTTGATTTTGACAAAAACTAATCGTGGAGCAGAATAATAAAAAGAAATAAACGGCGTTTTTCATATTAGCGCTAATTTACATTAAACCAAATTAATTTCAATAGCTCCAAAAATATATTTTAACAAAAGATTGGTAACAGATTTCAATATCATTCGTCATATTTGTTCTTTCAAAATTAAGAAACAATGAGAAAATTACTTTATACTTCACTATTTCTGCTAGCATTTATTACTTCAAATGCACAAAAAGATTTTCAGGGAATGGCAGTCTATGAATCAAAAACCAGCACTTCCGATTTCAAATCCCGTTTTGAAGGGAACAAAGAAATTACTCCCGATATGCAGAAAATGATTGAAGAACGAATGAAAAAAATGTTTGAAAAAACATTCATTCTTAATTTTGACAAATCAGCATCCATCTATAAAGAAGAAGAAAAACTAGATGCTCCGGGCGGACAACAAGGCGGTATCAGAATGATGAGCTCTATGATGGGCGGCGGTGGAACATACTACAAAAATGTAAAAGACAAAAATTACACTGTTGATAAAGAATTTATGGGAAAAGAATTTTTGGTAAAAGATTCATTGCCAAAATTAAACTGGAAAATGGAAAGCGAAACCCGGATGATTGGCGGTTACAATTGTTTTAAAGCAACAGCAATTCGTCCTGTCAGCAAATCAGATTTCAGAAACTTCAGGCCTAAAAAGCAGGAAGAAGCGAAAGAAGGTGAAGCTAAAAAAGAAGATAAAGACAAAAAAACCAACTTTATGGATGATATCGATATGCCAAAAGAAATCACCATCACAGCTTGGTACACGCCTGAAATTCCGGTGAATCAAGGGCCTGAAAGCTATTGGGGTTTGCCTGGATTAATCCTCGAAGTAAATGATGGGAAGACTGTTATTTTGTGTTCCAAAATTGTATTGAATTCCAAAGATAAAGTTGAGATAAAAGCACCTACAAACGGTAAAGTAATTTCGCAAAAAGATTACGATGAAACAGTCACAAAAAAGATGCAGGAGATGAGTGAAATGAATCAGGGACAAAGAGGCGGAATGCAAATAAGAATGGGTCATTAATCTGTTCTTATGAAAAAAACAATCCTTGCCTTATCATTATTACTTGTTAGCTTTTCAATAAATGCCCAGGAGTTTCAGGGAAAAGCCGATTATTACTTTAAGCGTATTTTTAAAAACGGAGAAGAATTTGGTGTCAAACCAGATGCTGATGCTTCTTATAAAAAAGCTTATGCAGATGCTCAGAAAAGGGCTTCGGAGAAAATGTTCACTCTTACTTTTAATAAAAAAGAAGCGTTGTATGAAAAGCAACAGACTTTAGAAAAACCGAACGCTAAAAATGATGCTGTTCAGGTCTCAATGACTTTTTCCGGCGAAGGTAAAAAATATATGAATCTTAAGGATAAAATAAAGATTGTCGAGGATGATATTGTTGGCCAGGAGTTTTTAATTGTTGATCCACTTGAATCTTTTGAATGGAAATTAATTGACGAAACCAGAAAAATTGGCGACTATACCTGCTACAAAGCTGAAGTTATTATTCCGGTTTCTGAGAAGGCCAAAAAAGAATATGAAGAATATCTGAAGAAACAGGAAGCTAAAATTTCCCTTTTCCCACTTGATGAACCCAAAGAGAAAAAGATAACTGCCTGGTATACTCCGGATATCCCCGTTAGTTTAGGGCCGATGAATTATTGGGGTTTGCCTGGTCTGATTTTGGAATTAAATGATGGGCAATCCGTTGTATTGTGCTCTAAAATAGTTTTGAGCAACAAAGAAAACGTCAAAATCAAAGTTCCAAACGTTGGTAAAAAAGTAAGCCAGGAAGAATTTGATACGATACATAAAGAAGTAATGGACAACGTTTATAGTCGGTAACACCCAAATTTAAAGCTTTTTATGAATAAATTTCTCTACTTTTTTTTATTGTTTTCCACGTTTTCCTTTTCCCAAAACATCCGTTTTGAAGGAGTTATTCAGGATGCGACTAAAGCGCCACTCGAAATGGCAAATATTATGGCGATGAACCAGGGAACCAAAACCATGGACGCTTATGCGATTACGAATGACAAAGGGAAATTTGTTCTGAATCTAAAGCCAAATTCAACTTACTCGATTAAACTGAGTTACCTTGGAATGCAAAACAAGGAAATTACGGTTACAACCGAAACCCAGAATATCACCCAAAACATTACGATGGAAACTGGCGGTATCGAACTCGAAGGCGTTGAGATTGTTCGTGAAATGCCAGTTTCTATAAAAGGCGATACCATTGTTTATAATGCCGATTCTTTTAAAACCGGAACCGAAAGAAAACTGGAAGATATCCTGAAAAAATTACCCGGAGTTGAAGTCAACGAAGATGGTGAAGTAGAAGTAGAAGGCAAAAAAGTGACCAAATTAATGGTCGAAGGCAAAGACTTTTTTGATGGCGATACCAAGCTTGGCGTAAAGAATATTCCGGCTGATGCTATTGATAAAGTACAAGTGCTGAGAAATTACAACGAAAATTCGATACTAAAAGGTGTCGAAAACAATCAGGATAATGTGGCGATGAATATCAAACTCAAAGCCGGAAAGAAAAACTTCTGGTTTGGAGATGTCACAGCTGGCGGAGGTTTTGGCCCGGACGGAAAATTTGACCGATACAATGTCAATCCCAAACTGTTTTATTACAATCCAAAATACAGCATCAACGTTATAACAAATACGAACAATATTGGCGAATTGCCTTTGACGATTCAGGATTATTTTAAATTCACAGGCGGTTTTAAAAATATGATGGCAAAAGGCGGAAGCACCTTTAATGTTTCGAGCAATGATTTGGGAATTTCACTATTGAGAAATAACAGAGCCAAGGAAATCGATACCGATTTTGGCGCTGCGAATTTCTCTTATAATCCATCGAAATCATGGACATTAAGTGGTTTCGGAATCCTGTCTTCTTCGGTTACAGATTTGGAAACAAAGTCGACGACCAATTTTTTAAATGATAATTCAGAAGCTGTTGCTTCAACAGAAAACCGTCAGGAAATTGCACATCAAAAAAATAAATTAGGATTGTTTAAATTGAGTTCAAGCTATAAACCCAACGTGAATTTTCAATTTGATTATGATATACTAACCAAAATATCCAAGCAGGATGAAGACAATTCACTTCTCAGAGAAACCATCGATGAGAGCAGCAATTCCACTACAGAAAATATTTTAACGGCCAAAAAACAAGACCCAATAACGGTAAATCAAAACCTGAGTTTTTACTATACGGCTTCAGAAAAAAACGTTTTTGCTTTAGAAATGCAACATTTGTATCAGGACGAAAATCCGTTTTATAATGCAAATTTGGAATCAGATCCGTTTGTAAGTCAGGCCACAAGTCCACCGACAAATATTTTGGGTTATGATTATAGCCAAAACCGAACAGACTTGAATCAGAATCGTTTTGTCAAAACCAATAAATTGGATACTAAGCTTGATTATTACTATATGCTTACGCCAAAAAGCAACATCAACGTTACGTTGGGGAATACCTTTTCGGTTCAGAATTTTGATTCAAGCATGTACCAAATTTTGGACAACGGAACCGTAAATGACTTAGATAATACGCAAAATACAAACGACGTAAATTACCGGTTTAATGATGCTTTCCTTGGATTGCATTACAAAATGCTGACAGGAAAATTCACCTTAACGCCAGGTGTGAGTTTGCATGCGTATGCATTGAACAACGAACAATTAGCAACCAATTACAAGCAAAATTTCACCAGAGTATTGCCTGATTTTACAGCGATTTATCAAATTAAAAAAGCGGAATCATTGACATATAATTTTTCGTTTACCAATAATTTTACCGATATCAACCGTCAGGCGCAAGGATTTGTGTTAAACAGTTACAGCAGTTTGTCAAGCGGAAACAGAACATTGGAAAATGCGATTCAGCAATCACATTCATTGCGTTATTTCAAATACAATATGTTCAATTTTGAAAACATCTCTGCTTTTGTCAGTTATAACAGAACAGTTGACGGTGTCAAAACAAGAGCGCTATTCTATAACGTGAACCAAATTTCATCACCTTATAATTCGGAGTTTGCCGATCAGTCGCTTATGTTTTTTGGAAATTACGGACGTTCCTTTTTAAGATATTACAAAGCTTCAGTCAATGCAAATCTGAACTGGTCGAAGTACAATAATATTCAGGTTGACAGAACCACTTTTCTTGACGTTGCGGTGACCAACGAAAGCTTCAATCAAACATACGGTATCAAAGCATCGACGAATTATAAAAATTTGCCGAATATAGAAATCGGTTACAGCTATACAATTAATGATTACCCAACGGATACTTTTTTCACCGACAAACCAACAATCAGATTGGATTATTTCTTCTTAAAAAGTTTTTCTTTTGTTTCAGAATATGAGTATTATCATTACTACAACAATGACAAAACCGTCGAGAATAAATATGATTTTTTGTCCGCTAGCCTGATTTACCAAAAAACAAAAGACAGCAAATGGGAATATAAAGTTTCGGCAACCAATCTGCTAAACACAACTTCGTTAAATGACGATAGTTTTAGTCAGTTTTCAACACGTACATCACAATACAAAGTGCAGCCGAGATATGTTATTTTTAGTTTGAAGTATAATTTGTAGCTATTCCCGCTATCCACTATATCTTTTTATAAATTGCCACGGGTTTTAACCCGTGGCAATTTATAAAAAGGATGCCGCTACTATCGGGGCTAAAAAACAAAAAACCTCACTAAAAGCGAGGTTTTTTTTATGATTAAAAGTTTCAGATTTTACAATCCAAAAGCAGCTTTTACTTTGTCTACGAAGTCTAATTTTTCCCAGGTAAATAATTCAACTGTCACAGTTTTTGGCGCACCATTTGGCAGTTTGAAAGTTTTGGTAACCGTTTCTGGTTTTCTTCCCATATGTCCATAAGCTGCAGTTTCGCTATAGATTGGATTTCTCAATTTCAAACGTTGCTCAATAAAGTATGGGCGCATGTCAAAAATAGCTTCTACTTTATTGCTGATTTCTCCATCAGTCAAGTTAACTTTTGAAGTTCCGTAAGTCACCACGTTGATAGAAGTTGGTTTTGCCACTCCAATTGCATAAGAAACCTGTACCAAAACTTCTTCACACACACCTGCCGCAACTAAATTTTTGGCAATATGACGTGTAGCATAAGCTGCAGAACGGTCAACTTTACTTGGATCTTTTCCAGAGAAAGCACCACCACCGTGAGCACCTTTTCCACCATAAGTATCAACAATGATTTTTCTTCCTGTCAAACCTGTATCTCCGTGCGGTCCACCGATTACGAATTTCCCGGTTGGGTTGATGTGATAAGTAATATTGTCATTGAACAAATGAGCATATTGAGGATATTTTGCCTTAATTCTTGGAATTAAAATCGACACTAAATCGCTTTTAATTTTGGCTAACATTTCAGCTTCCGGAGCAAAGTCATCATGCTGTGTAGAAATTACAATAGCATCAATTCTAACCGGTTTGTTGTCATCAGAATACTCTAAAGTTACCTGAGATTTCGCATCCGGACGTAAATATTTAATTTCGTTATTTTCTCTTCTTAAGTTAGCTAATTCAATCAACAAAGCATGAGATAAATCCAAAGCCAAAGGCATATAGTTTTCAGTCTCGTTTGTTGCATAGCCAAACATCATTCCCTGGTCACCAGCACCTTGCTCTTCTTTGCTTGCTCTGTCTACACCTTGATTAATATCAGCAGATTGCTCATGAATTGCAGATAGAATTCCACAAGAATCAGCTTCAAACATATACTCGCTTTTTGTATATCCAATTTTGCGAATAACTTCTCTCGCAATTTGTTGAACATCTAAATACGTGTTCGATTTTACTTCTCCGGCAAGAATTACCTGACCAGTCGTAACCAATGTTTCGCAAGCCACTTTTGATTCAGCATCAAATGCCAAAAAGTTATCAATCAATGCATCAGAAATTTGGTCTGCAACTTTGTCTGGATGTCCTTCACTCACTGACTCCGACGTAAATAAATAAGCCATAACTATACTTAGTTTAATATTAATGTTAAGCGAAAAAAGAGAAATTGGGACTAAGTGCTAAAGAAGAAATGCTGCTTTAGCATTTTTTAACGAGGTTGCAATCAGTTCAAATTTTTCCTCTCATTTTTTCGTGTGCAAATGTATAAAGACTATTTAGAATACGAAAAACTATTTTGCTTTTTTTATTTATTTATGATTTTTAGAAAAATCTAAATACGTAGTATTTAAATATATATAATCAAACTTCAAATGTTAAATTTTCAGATTTAATTTTTTTTATTCAAAAATAGTTCTGAAGTTTGCATCATCAAATAGAAAGAAAAAATGAAATTAATGATTTGCAATATGTGTCGTATGATGTGGAAAAATCCGCAGAGATAACTATTGCATAATTTTAATTTTTAAAATATATACAATCAAACCTCTGCAAACCGCAGAGGTTTTTTTTTACTCTGAATTTATTTCAGGGTCTTTAAAAACAAAAAATAAATAACTAAAAAAGAAACTGAAACGAGTTCAGTTCAAGAAAATGAATGTAACAGCAAAAAATATGATGATGAACCGCACAATGATGCACATGATGTGTTGTTGTATCGTCATATCCTGTTACCAAATGCGGAAGACCTAATTGTAGTTTTATATAACTATCCTAAAAGTCCCTTTGGTAAGCCATCCAAAGGGACTTTTTTTTATTTAATCTGAATTCATTTCAGATTCTTAAACTCAAAAATTTTAAAATAATCATAAACATTAACACTTAAATTTCTAAACATGAGCGCAACTAAATTCGCAACAAACGCATTGCACGCAGGACACGATGTTACTAAAAACGCAGGAACAAGAGCAGTCCCAATTTACCAAACCACATCGTATGTATTCAACAATTCAGATCACGCTGCCAATCTTTTCGGACTTGCAGAAGCCGGATTCATCTACACACGATTAAACAACCCAACCAACGACATCCTTGAACAACGACTGGCTAAACTGGAAGGTGGAATTGGAGGAGTAGTTACTGCATCCGGAACTTCAGCTATTGCAACAACACTTTTGGTTTTGCTAAAAGCAGGCGACCACATCGTTGCTTCCAACAGTTTGTATGGTGGAACCTACAATTTGCTAAAAGTAACCTTGCCAAGATTAGGCATCACAACAACATTTGTTGACCCATCCAATCCCCAAAATTTTACTAAAGCCGCACAGGAAAATACCAGAGCTTTCTTCGTAGAAAGTTTGGGAAATCCAAAATTAGATGTGCTCGATTTGAAAGCGATTTCAACAGAAGCCAAAGCGTTCAAAGTGCCATTTATTGTTGATAATACGGTAGCTACACCTTATTTGCTTCGCCCAATTGAATTTGGTGCCGACATCGTAATTCATTCTTTGACGAAATACATTACAGGAAACGGAACTTCTCTTGGTGGCGTTATCATCGATGCAGGAAACTTTGATTGGAGCAACGGGAAATTCCCTGAATTCACCGAACCTTCTGCAGGTTACCACGGATTAAAATACTACGAAGCACTTGGCGCAGCGTCATTTATTGCCAAAGTACGAATCGAAGGATTACGCGATTTTGGTGCAGCTTTGAGTCCGTTTAATGCTTTTCAAACGATCCAAGGATTAGAAACGTTAGAAATCCGAATCAAAAAACACAGTGAAAATGCTTTGGCTTTAGCACAATGGTTGGAAAAACAAGAACAAGTAGCCTGGGTAAATTATCCGGGATTAGCAACATCCAAATACAAAAAGTTAGCTGACGAATATCTTCCGGAAGGAAAAAGCGGCATAGTGACTTTCGGATTAAAAGGCGGATTTGAAGCAGCAAAAACGGTAGCAGATAAAACTAGTTTATTCTCGCTTTTAGCAAATATTGGCGACACCAAATCGTTAATAATTCACCCGGCAAGTACAACGCACCAACAATTGTCAGATGCAGAGCAGGAAGCAACCGGTGTAACCAAAGATTTAATCCGTTTATCCGTTGGATTAGAAGATATCGAAGATTTGAAAGCGGATTTAAAAGCAGTATTCGCAACAATTAAAACCCCACAAACAGTATAAAAATGAGCACAAAAATTGTTAGCGTACTCGGTTACGCAAAAGAAGAAAATCAGTTCATAGTCAAAGCACAAAACTTTGACGTTAGAATTAGCAAAAATGACCAATCACCCGAATTGGAAGGCCCAAGTCCATTAGAATATATCCTGGCTGGCTATGCCGGATGCATCAATGCCGTTGGAAAATTAGTGGCCAAAGAGCAAGGGATCACTTTAAAATCGCTTCAGGTGGAAATTACCGGAACCTTGAGTTTAGATAAATACCAGGGAAAAACAAGCAATGAAAGAGCAGGTTTCGGTTCCATTGAAGTAGTGGTAAAACCAACAGCTGATGCCACTTTAGAGCAACTAAAAGAATGGTTGATTGCCGTTGAAAACAGATGCCCGGTTCAGGATAATTTGGTCAACCGGACACCGATTTCTGTAACCCTTTTGAAAGAGTTTCAAACTATTGAAGCAGCATAAAATATAAAAGAAAAACCATTGGTTAGGTTGTTTGTTTGCTAAGACTGTCTTCAGTTTCGCGGTTGAAGACAGTCTTTTAAAAAAGAAATCACAAAAAAAACTCAAATGAAAAATTTAGAAAAAATAGACTTGTTTAATTTTGATTTAGAAAATGGAAAACAAAGACCTTACATTCCGTTGTTCTATCAACAATTTGGACAATCATTAGGCACAGCACCAATAGTAGTTGTCAATCATGCATTGACTGGGAATTCAACAGTGACTGGTGAAAATGGTTGGTGGAATGATTTGATTGGTGATGATAAAATTATCGATACACACTATTTCACCGTAATTGCATTCAACATTCCAGGAAATGGGTATGATGATAATTTTGGAAATCTGATTTCCAATTATCAGGATTTTACGGTTCGTGATATTGCCCATATTTTTTGGGAAGGTTTATTTTTCCTGCAAATCGAAACCATTTTTTCTGTAATTGGCGGAAGTCTTGGCGGCGCTTTAGCCTGGGAAATGACAACGCTCTTTCCGGATAAAGTCGAAAATTTAATTCCAATTGCCTCCGATTGGAAAGCGACCGATTGGGTAATTGCGAATGTTTTGATTCAGGATCAAATCCTCAATAATTCAGATGATCCAATTGTCGATGCAAGGCTGCACGCGATGCTGTTATACAGAACACCACAATCTGTCAACCAACGATTTCAAAGAAATAAATTAGATAACCTTTCTATTTTTCAAATTGAGAATTGGCTGATCAATCATGGCTTCAAACTCAAAAACCGCTTCCGGTTGGCAGCTTATAAACTAATGAACCATCTGTTAAAAACAAATGACATTACGCGCGACAGAAAAGATTTTCTGTCAATCCTGAAAGAGATAAAAACCAATATTCACATCGTTGCTGTTGATACTGATTACTTTTTTATTCCGGACGAAAATCGGGAAACGTATCACGAATTAAAATCCATTCGAGACAATGTTTTTTACCACGAAATCAAATCTATTCATGGTCATGACGCTTTCTTAATTGAATTCGACCAATTGGCCCAAATCCTAGAACCTATTTTTAACAAACAAAAACAACAAGCTTATGTCAGCGCTTAGAATAAACATCGTCCTTTTCGGAATTGGAAATGTCGGAAGCACATTAGTAAACCAAGTAATTGAAAGCCAAAAATTATTCCTCGAAAAAAGAAATATCGACCTGCGATTTCCAATCATCACCAATTCCACTTTGGCATTCTTTGAAAAAGACGGACTCAAAAATCAATGGGAAGCCAATTTTGCACAATCGGCAATTCCATTCAGAATTGAAGATATTATTGAATATGTGCAGGAACAAGAACTTGAGAATCTAATTGCTGTTGATGCTACGGCAAGCTCAGAAATCATCAAAAATTATATTCCGTTAATCCAAAACGGTTTTGATATTGTTGCCGCCAATAAAAAAGCGAATACACTTCATTTCGATTTCTACAAAGAATTGAGAGAAAACCTAAAAGTATATGACAAGACATTTCTTTACGAAACCAATGTTGGCGCTGGACTTCCAGTTGTGCAAACTATTAATGATTTGCATTTTTCCGGAGAAAAAATCACCAAAATCCGTGGCGTTTTTTCAGGTTCACTGAGTTATATTTTTAACAGATTTTCTTCAGAAGACATTCCGTTTTCCAATATTCTTTTGGCTGCCGAAAAAAACGGCTACACAGAACCCGATTCCCGTGAAGATTTATCCGGCAATGACGTAGCACGAAAACTATTGATTCTGGCTCGCGAAATAGAACAAGAATTCCAATTTTCCGATATTAAGATTTCATCCCTTTTGCTCCCAAATTTGAATGAAACCCATTCCAAAGGCGAATACTCAATCAACAAGCAACTTTTTGACAAACCATTTCATATTGCCAAAATCACCCAAGCCGAAAATCACAGTCTTCGCTATGTTGGCGAATTTGATGTTGTCAAAAAAGAATTGGAAGTCAAACTAATTTCGGTTCCCAAAAGTTCGGCATTAGGCCAACTCAAAGGTGCCGATAATCTGATTGAGATTTATACCCAATCCTATGGCGAAATTCCAATTGTCATCCAAGGCGCAGGAGCCGGAAAACAAGTAACGGCGCGTGGAGTTTTGACCGATATCCTCAAAATTGCTGAAAAAGCAAAAATCAAAGAAGCCGTTTGGCTATAAAAGTTTATACTAACTCAACCACCGAAAACCTACAGCACGCAAACGTTGTAGGTTTTTATTTTTTTATTTTCCTTGCAAAAACGAATTCTATGCCGTTACTTTGCACTGTTCATAAATTTATTGTTTGTTATCACGAAAGCTCGAGGGAATAGACCCGTTGAAAGCTTAGCAACCCTTTGCCAAAAGAAGGTGCTACATTCTATCTCGATTGATCGAGAAAAGATAACCCAGAGAATTCTTCTCACTTTCACGATAACATTTTTATATTTTTTTGAAGCTATTCCAGCTATCCGTTGCAATCTTTTCTTTTTTAAAGAAAAAAAGAAAAGGATTTCCACTAATATCTGGGCTAGGGCATCAGTGCATTCAATAATAATTAATTGCAAATAATAAACTTTGGGAAACTCTGTGAAAACTTTGAGTAACCTTGTGTAACAACATTATGTCAAAAATAAAACAAGCAATTCAACAAAGGATTCTCGTGCTCGACGGAGCAATGGGAACCATGCTGCAACGCAACAATTTCTCTGAAGAAGATTTCCGCGGAGAACGATTCAAAGATTTTCCACATCCGCTAAAAGGAAACAACGATTTGCTTTCAATCACGCAGCCAGAAGCTGTAAAACTAGTCCACCGTTTGTATTTTGAAGCTGGTGCCGATATCGTTGAAACAAATACATTTTCAGGAACGACAATCGGAATGGCAGATTATCATTTGGAGGATTTGGTTTATGAATTAAACTATGAATCAGCCAAAATCGCCCGCGAAGTTGCCGATGAATTCACCGACCGACCACGTTTTGTTGCAGGTTCAATCGGACCAACAAACAGAACAGCATCAATGTCGCCAGATGTCAATGATCCTGGTTTCCGTGCCGTAACTTTTGATGATTTACGAATTGCATACAAACAACAAGTAGAAGCTTTGATTGACGGTGGTTGTGATGTTTTATTGGTAGAAACTATTTTCGACACACTAAACGCAAAAGCAGCTTTATTTGCCATCGAAGAAGTCAAAGAAGAACGCAATCTTGATATTCCCGTAATGGTTTCAGGTACGATTACCGATGCTTCAGGAAGAACACTTTCTGGTCAAACAGTAGAAGCATTTTTGATTTCTATCGCACACATCGATTTATTGAGTATCGGATTCAACTGCGCGCTTGGTGCTGACCAATTGAAACCGTATTTGAAACGTTTGGCTCATAATACGCAGTTAAATATTTCGGCGCATCCAAACGCAGGTTTGCCAAATGCTTTTGGGCAATACGACCAAACGCCGGAAGAAATGCAGGCTTTGATTAAAGAATATTTACAAGATAATTTGATTAACATTATTGGCGGTTGCTGCGGAACAACACCAGACCATATTAAAGCTATTGCCGATGTTGCCAAAGAATTCAAACCAAGACATATTTTAGAAACGATATAATGGCGCAGGCAAATAAATATTTAAAACTATCAGGATTAGAACCTTTGATAGTTACTCCGGAATCCAATTTTATAAATGTAGGAGAACGAACGAACGTAACAGGGTCGCGTAAATTTCTGCGTTTAATCAAAGAAGAGAAATACAACGAAGCACTTACTGTAGCAAGAGATCAAGTAGAAGGCGGCGCGCAAATCATCGATATCAATATGGATGAGGGAATGTTGGACGGCGTTTATGCGATGACAAAATTCCTTAATCTGATTGCTGCCGAACCAGATATTGCCCGAGTTCCGGTTATGATTGACAGTTCCAAATGGGAAATCATAGAAGCTGGTTTGAAAATAATTCAGGGAAAAGGTGTCGTGAATTCGATTTCATTAAAAGAAGGAAAAGACGCTTTCATCCATCACGCCAAGTTGATTAAAAGATATGGCGCAGCTGTAATCGTAATGGCTTTTGATGAAAATGGTCAAGCCGATAATTACGAAAGACGTATCGAAATCTGTAAAAGAAGTTATGATATTCTGGTAAATGAAGTTCATTTCCCGGCAGAAGATATCATTTTCGACCCAAATATTTTCCCGGTTGCAACCGGAATGGACGAACACAAATTAAACGCTCTCGATTTCTTCAGAGCAACAAAATGGATTCGTGAAAACCTTCCTTATGCCGGAATTTCTGGCGGAGTGAGTAACGTTTCGTTTTCGTTCCGTGGCAATGACAAAGTGCGAGAAGCAATGCATTCGGCGTTCCTGTATCACGCAATTCAAAACGGAATGACAATGGGAATCGTAAATCCGGAAATGCTTGAGATTTATGATGAGATAGATAAGAATTTATTAGAGCATGTTGAAGATGTGCTGCTAAATAGAAGAGAAGATGCGACTGAAAGATTGTTGGATTTAGCCGAAACTTTCAAAGGCGATTTCAAAGCTAATGAAAAAGCAATTCAGGAATGGAGAAGCGGTTCGGTTCAAGAAAGATTGACACATTCATTAGTAAAAGGAATTGATGAATTTATAGAAATAGATGTAGAAGAAGCAAGAGCAAATTCTGAAAAAGCTATCGAAGTTATCGAAGTGAATCTAATGGCCGGAATGAATGTCGTTGGAGATTTATTCGGAAGCGGAAAAATGTTTTTGCCTCAAGTAGTAAAATCGGCACGTGTAATGAAGAAAGCAGTAGCTTATTTATTGCCGTTTATTGAAGCACAAAAAGACGGGAAATCATCAAGCGCCGGAAAGGTTTTAATGGCAACGGTGAAAGGCGATGTACACGATATTGGTAAAAATATTGTGGCCGTAGTTTTGGGGTGCAACAACTTTGAAATCATCGATTTGGGAGTTATGGTTCCGCCCGAAAAAATTATCGAAGCTGCTATTCGTGAAAACGTTGATATTATTGGTCTGAGTGGATTGATTACGCCATCGCTCGACGAAATGGTTTATCTGGCCAAAGAAATGGATAAACTAAACATCAAAATTCCGATTATGATTGGTGGTGCGACAACATCACGTGCGCATACTGCAGTGAAAATTGCACCTGAATATAAAGAAACTGTAGTTCACGTAAACGATGCTTCGCGTGCGGTAACTGTTGCGAGTAATTTGCTCCAAACAGAAACCAAAGGAAGTTATGTAAAAGCAATCCGCGAAGAATATGACAAGCTTCGCGATGGTTATTTGAATAGAAGCAGAGATAAAAATTACTTGTCGATTGAAGATGCGCGCAAGAATAAAAAGCAACTGGATTGGGATAATTTCACTCCAATAAAACCAAACTTTATCGGAACCAAAACCGTTGAAGTCCAACTTTCGGAATTGGTTGATTTTATCGACTGGACACCATTTTTTAGTTCATGGGAATTGTACGGAAAATATCCGGCGATTTTGACAGATGAAGTTGTGGGCGAACAAGCAACAGTTTTATTTGCTGATGCGCAAGAAATGTTAAGTCAAATCGTTTCCGAAAAATGGTTGACCGCAAAAGGAATTCTCGGAATTTTCCCGGCAAATACTGTTAACGATGACGATATTGAACTCACAACCGATAACCGACAACCGATAACTTTTTTAACCCTTCGCCAACAATCACAGAAAACGGCTGGTGCTCCAAACATTGCTTTGGCTGATTTTATTGCCCCAAAAGACAGTGGGAAACAAGATTATATAGGATGCTTTTGTGTGACAACTGGTTTTGGTGTTGACGAAAAAGCAACCGAATTTGAGAAACAATTAGACGATTACAATTCGATTCTGGTCAAAGCGCTTGGCGATAGATTAGCTGAAGCTTTCGCGGAATATTTACATCTGAAAGTGCGTAAGGAAATTTGGGGTCATGCTTCAGATGAGAACTTGAGTAATCAGGATTTGATTGATGAAGAATACAAAGGAATTCGCCCAGCGCCAGGTTATCCGGCATGTCCCGACCATTTGGAAAAACCAACCATCTGGAAATTATTGAATGTAGAAAATGAAATCGGAGTAACACTTACCGAAAGCATGGCGATGTGGCCGGCTTCATCGGTTTCGGGATATTATTTTGCAAATCCTGAAAGCAAGTATTTTGGACTCGGAAAAATAAAAGAAGATCAAGTCATAAATTACGCAAAAAGAAGAGGAATTTCAACAGAAACAGCCACAAAATGGCTCAATCCAAATATTGCGGATTAGTAGAAAATTCATTGCGTTAGGGATTGCAGCAAGTGCCGTGCACTGCAGAAAGCCCGACCCGTAGGGTAACGCCATAAAAAGATAAAAAATAAAAATGAAAGTAACCCAACATATAGAGAACGCCAACGGAAAACCATTGTTTTCGTTTGAGATTTTACCGCCATTGAAAGGGCAAAACATTCAGTCGATTTTTGATAGCATCGATCCGTTAATGGAGTTCAATCCTCCATTTATTGATGTAACCTATCATCGTGAGGAATATGAATTCAAGGAATTGCCAAGCGGACTTTTGCAAAAGAAGATTGTAAAAAAACGTCCCGGAACGGTTGGTATCTGTGCCGGAATCCAGAACAAATATTCTGTAGATGCCATTCCGCACATTTTGTGTGGTGGTTTTAACAAAGAAGACACCGAAAATCTATTGATTGATTTAGATTTCCTTGGAATCGACAATGTGGTGGCGCTTCGTGGCGATGCGTTGAAAACCGAAACCTATTTCAAACCTGAAAAAGAAGGAAATGAATACGCTACCGATTTGGTTTTACAAGTCAGCAATCTGAACAACGGAATTTATCTGGATGAAGATTTGAAGAATACGGCTCCGACTAATTTTTGTATTGGCGTTGGAGGTTATCCCGAAAAGCATATGGAAGCTCCAAGTCTGGACAGCGATATACATTTCATGAAGCAAAAAATAAAAAACGGAGCCGAATATATCATTACTCAAATGTTTTTTGACAATAAAAAATACTTCGATTATGTTGCTAAATGCCGTGCAGCCGGAATCACAATTCCGATTATTCCTGGCTTGAAGCCTATTGCTACCAAAAAGCAGTTGAATTTAATTCCACATAGATTTAGCGTGGAATTGCCTGATGATTTGATTATGGCAGTCGTAAAAGCTAAAGACAATGATGTCGTAAAACAAATTGGTATTGAATGGTGCACACAGCAAAGCAAGGAATTGGTTGCTGCCGGAATTCCGGTTTTACACTATTATTCAATGGGAAAAGCGGAGAATATCAAAGCAATTGCAAAGGAAGTATTTTAGCATTGTATTTTACTCATCAGGTATAAAACAATAGTCATTGGGAGAATAAAAAGTAAAGCTAAGCCAAGAATGGAAAATTTGTAGTGTCGGGGTTTGTATTTTGCTAAAAAAATAATTGCCAAAATATTAATTACTGTTACAGATATTGCCCAAAAAGGAAATCTCATTAAAAAAAAGGCTGCCAATTCAAGGCAAACGACAATTATTAAATTCTTATTTAGGTTTTCCATTGCATTATTTTCCTCAAATATAATTTTAATTCTCACAAATGACAAATCCTAACTAGCCCCGACAGTAGCGACACCTTGTATAGCGGATGGCGGGAAAATGGATGTTAAAAATGCCCGAATCATTCGCTCCTAAAGATATTCAGTTATATTTGTGCGTTTTAAATTTTAGGATGAGAAAATTTCACTTTCTTTTTTTATTGATTAGCATTTCTGTTTTTAGCCAAAAGAATAATCCTTTTGTGGTTGAAGCTTCTTATTTAAGAGGGAATGTATTGCCACATACCGAAGATATGTATCATTTGGTTAACGGACATCCGCAGGCTTTTTGGCTGAGTGTTGTCAAAAGAACGGATGGTTCCAAAGAATGGCAGACAGCTTATAATTACCCTGATTATGGAGCCTACTTTTTATATCAGGATTTTAAAAGCAAGCCATTAGGGCAAAACTACTCTGTTGGCGCTTTATATAATTTTTATTTTTGGAAAAGACAGTTGCAGTTCAAGCTGGCACAAGGAATTGCTTACACGACAAATCCGTATGACAAAGTCCATAACAGCAAAAACAGGGCTTTCGGTAGCAAATTAATGGGAAATACCAATATCGGAATGGCCTATGACAATCAGAATCTGTTCAAAAATGTTGGGTTTCATGCCGGAATTTTATTTACGCATTATTCCAACGGAAGAGTGAAATCGCCAAACAGCGGTATCAATACGTATTTGTTGAATCTTGGTGTGAATTATAATTTTTCAGACGATTTCAAACGCCAGGCAGACACGACTTTAATCAGCAAATCATATAAAGAACCAATTCATTATAATTTTGTTCTTAGAACGGGGATAAATGAAAACCCAATCATTGGCAGCGGACAATTTCCTTTTTACCATATTGGATTTTATGCTGACAAGCGTATCAACAGAAAATCGGCTTTGCAGTTAGGAACCGAATTATTCCTGACAAAATCCATTGAAGAATATATTCGGTATTATTCAGTTGCATATCCTGAGGCAAACATCAGTGCGGATACCGATTATAAAAGAGTGGGGGTTTTTGTTGGACATGAGTTGCTGATTAACAGGATTTCTCTTGAAGCACAGATTGGATATTATGTCTATGAGCCCTTTAAAAAAGACATTCCAATTTACGACAGAGTAGGTTTGAAGTATTATTTTACGAAAAAAGTATTTGGTGGATTTACCATCAAAACGCATTTGTTTTTGGCAGAGGCTTTAGAATTTGGAATCGGATACAGAATTTAAAATGAGAGGTATGAAGAAGTTTTCACTATTGATAGTTTTGTTTTGGATGTTCAGCGCTTGCGAAAAACCAAGTGATTGCTTAGAAAGTACAGGTGCTATTATAACTAAAGACGTACCCGTTCTGCCGTTTAAGAAAATAAAAGTTTATCGCGGCATTGAAGTCGTTATTACTGAAGGTCCTGAAACCAAAGTGCAGATTGAAGCAGGTGAAAATTTCATTAGCAATGTTGAGGTAATACAAAACGGAGATCAGCTTATTTTTAAAGATGAAGCCAGTTGTAATTGGGTTCGTTCTTATGGCAGAATTCGAATTTTAGTAACTACGCCAACGCTGGAAGAAGTCTATTCTAAAACGGATAGGAATATAAGTTCGAACGGTGTGTTGACTTTTCCCTACATAGGTTTTATTTCAATGGACAAAGACGGTGACGGTGAATCCGGTGCCGGAACTGGCGATTTTATATTGAATGTCAATAATTATTCTTTGTACATTGCCAACAACAACGTGTCAAGGTTTTATATTTCAGGGCAAACTAATTTGGCAACTTTTAATTTCTATTTTGGAGATGGACGAATGGAAGCTCAGAATTTAATTGCTCAAAATATTGAAGTTTATCATCGTGGATCAAATGATATGATTGTAAATCCAATTCAGAGCATTACGGGAATTTTAAATAGTACCGGAAATGTTGTTTTGAAAAATGTTCCGCCAATTGTTGATGTTCAGGAATTGTATCAGGGAAGTGTTATCTATCCTTAATAGAGTAATTAGTAGGTAAAATTTTTTAGCTATTCACTAATTACTATTCACTAATCACTATTCACTAATCACTTTTCTTAGTTTTCTCTCTGAAAATTTGCTCCAGATTTTTACTTTTCAAACTAATCTGCAACGTTTTTAGTCCGTTATCGTGGGCAAAATCAAAAACTTTTGGACGCATATCTTCTTCTGTTGTGAAAGTTAATGCCCAAAGATTTGCCCCGGTGTTTTTATAAGATTTTAGATTTGGTAAGTCTGCTAATAAAGTTTCATCAATAGTTTTGTCGAATTCAACTTCGATAATTTGCTCTTTTTCTTCCGAAACTAACTTGTCTAATTTTTTATCCGTTACAATTTTTCCGTTATCAATGATGATAACTCTGTCACAAATTGCTTCAACTTCCTGCATGATATGCGTAGATAGAAAAACGGTTTTGTCTTTTCCAACGTTTTTAATTACGTTTCTGATTTCCACCAATTGATTTGGATCCAATCCGGTTGTTGGCTCATCCAAAATCAAAACATCAGGATTGTGGAGCAAAGCAGTTGCCAAGCCAACACGTTGACGGAAACCTTTCGATAATTGCCCGATTTTTTTATGGCTTTCAGGCGATAAACCGGTAAGCTGAATGACTTCTTCAATACGCGCTTTCGAGACTTTATAAACATCAGCATTGAATGCTAAATATTCGCGAACATACAAATCCAGGTATAACGGATTATGTTCCGGTAAATAGCCAATCGAAAGCTGCACCGCTTTTTGATTTTCGGTTACATCATTCCCATTGACAGTCGCGATTCCTTCATCAGCATTAAGAAATGTGGTCAAAATTTTCATCAAGGTAGATTTTCCGGCACCATTCGGACCAAGAAAACCAACAATTTCTCCTTTTTTAATGGAGAAAGAAACATTGTCCAAAGCCTTTTGAGCTCCGTAACTTTTAGAAATATTCTGAACTTCTATCGACATAACTGAAATATTTAACGCAAATGTAAACAGAAAAAATTTTGGTTCATTGTTTTTTAGATTTACTGTAACTTTTTTTTAAAATAAGACACTTACCTTTACATTTCAAAAACATAAAGAATGAAAAAAATTGCACTTCTGTTCTTATTATCATGCTTTGTGGTTCAGGCGCAGAAAAAACCAGTAATTCAAAAATCAGAAATCGTCCGGATTGAAACAGAACTGGCTTCCGATAAAATGGAAGGAAGAAAAATTTTCAGTACCGGAATTGATTCAGCTTCAGCATTTATTGAGAAAGAATTTACCAAAATCGGATTGCAGTATTATGGTGATTTAAAAAGTTACCGTCAGGATTTTAAAGCTAAAGGCAAAGCTGCCAATAACGTAATCGGAATGTTGCCTGGAAAATCAAAACCAAACGAGTATGTTGTGTTCTCGGCACATTATGACCATTTGGGAATGGATAGTTCCGGAGATGACAAAGTGTATAATGGTGCCAATGACGATGCTTCGGGAACTACAGCCGTGATTGCGTTGGCGAAATATTTCAAAGAATTAAATAGCAATGAGCGCACGATTATTTTTGTGGCTTTCACCGGAGAAGAAGTCGGTGGTTATGGCTCTAAATATTTTTCCAAAAACATCAATGCCGATGATGTGGTGGCGATGTTCAATATTGAAATGATTGGCACGGAAAGCAAATGGAATAAGAATTCAGCTTATATTACAGGTTTTGAGAAATCGGATTTCGGAACTATTCTGCAAAAGAATTTAAAAGGTAGTAACTTCAATTTTTATGAAGATCCTTATACAGACCAACATCTTTTTTACCGTTCTGATAATGCGACATTAGCGGCGCTTGGCGTTCCGGCGCATACTATTTCGACTTCCAAAATGGATTCAGAAGCGAATTATCACCAACTAAGCGATGAAGTTTCAACTTTGGATTTAGACAATATGACCGAAATTATCAAATCCATTGCCATAAGTTCGCAAAGTATTATTAGCGGAAAAGATACGCCAAGCCGGGTGACGAAGTTGTAATCAAAACACTTTTACGAAAACGTTGCCGTAATTTTTTTTGTCAGGTCTTGTAAAACCTATGTTTTAATTTTTTACATTAGCCAAATACAAAAAGCACAAATGTTACAGACTGCAACTTATTATAACAATTCATTTTATTTTTTCTGGAAACAGAAAGGGATTGTCATATAGTTGTTTTAGAAATAAAAATTCACTTATAAAGATACAATCCCGATGAAAATCGGGATTTTTTTTTATTCTGACCCGAGCGAAGCGAATTGACGCAGTAATTTAGTTCAGAATCTTATATTCAAATTCAAAAATGGATACAAAAATCGCAATACAAGGCATCAAAGGCTCGTTTCATCATCAGGTGGCGCAGGAATATTTTCATCAGAATGTTTCCGTGAACGAATGCCTGTCGTTTGAATCGCTGGTCGATAGCTTGCTGCATGACAAATCACAATTGGCGGTGATGGCGATTGAGAATTCCATTGCGGGTTCGATTATTCCGAATTACGCTTTGATTGACAAGAACGATTTGCATATTATAGGTGAATACTATTTGGATATTATTCAGAATTTAATGGTGCTGAACGGACAAAAAATCAGCGAAATCGAAGAAGTTCACTCACATCCGATGGCGTTGTTGCAGTGCATGGATTTTTTGAAAAAGCATCCGAAAATTAAATTGGTCGAAGATAAAGACACTGCCGAAACCGCTCGTCGAATTCATCAAAAGCAAATAAAAGGCATTGCGGCCATTGCCAGTAAAGCTGCTGCTACGCTTTATGATTTAACTATCATTGCACCCGAAATTCAAACAGTAAATAACAACATGACACGTTTTTTTATCATCAGTAAAGAAGCCAATCTGTTGCCAAAAGAAGAAATCAATAAAGCTTCCTTGAAATTTGAGTTGGATGATACGCCGGGAAGTCTGGCCACCGTTTTAAACGTGATGACAAACTGCAAACTGAACCTGACCAAAATCCAGTCGATGCCAATTATTGAAACACCATTTCAGTATTCTTTTTTTGTGGATGTCGTTTTTGAGAAGTATAAGCATTATGAAAAAGCGATGAAGATTTTAGAGATTATGACCAATCATTTCAAAGTGTTGGGTGAATACAAGAACAAAAAACAATAGCAAAATTCAATTGCAATAACAATTTTTAAATTGATTTTTGTAATTGATATTGACATTTGAAATTGAAAAAATGATAACAACAGCAAAAAGATTAGAATCCGTTCAGGAATATTATTTCTCACGAAAATTGAGGGAAGTTCGTCAACTCATTTCGGAAGGGAAGCCGGTTATCAATATGGGAATTGGCAGCCCGGATTTGGCTCCTGATATAACGGTTATCGAAGCGATGCAAAAAGCCATGTTTGATGACAAAGCGCACGAATACCAAAGCTATCAGGGTTTGCCTGAATTGAGAAAAGGAATTGCCGATTTCTATAAAAACCATTTTAATGTTGATTTGGATTTCAATACCGAAATCCTGCCGTTAATGGGTTCCAAAGAAGGAATTATGCATATTTCTTTGGCCTTTTTGAATCAAGATGATGAAGTTTTGATTCCAAATCCTGGCTATCCAACCTATGCTTCGGTAACCGAATTGGTTCAGGCGAAAGCAGTATATTACGATTTGTCGGCGCAAACCAATTGGCAGCCCGATTTTGAAGTTTTAGAAAAAACAGATTTGTCAAAAGTAAAACTGATGTGGGTTTCGTATCCACACATGCCGACTGGTGCGAACGGAACTTTGGAACTGTTTGAAAAGCTTATTGCATTTGGGAAAAAACACAATATTCTAATCGTCAATGATAACCCGTATAGCTTTGTGCTGAATGGAAATCCTTTGTCAATTTTACAGGTTGAAGGCTCAAAAGAAGTTGCATTAGAATTAAATTCGTTGTCCAAAACCTACAATATGGCAGGTTGGCGCGTTGGAATGGTTTTAGGAAATCCAACCTTGATAGATGCAATACTAAAAGTAAAAAGCAATATGGATAGCGGTATGTTCTACGGAATTCAGAAAGGCTCGATCGAAGCTTTGAAACTGGGAAAAGATTGGTTTGAAAAGCAAAATGAAATTTACACCAAAAGAAGAAACCTGATTTTTAAATTGGCAGAAAAACTAAATTGTGCTTTTGATAAAAACAGCGTTGGATTGTTCGTTTGGGCAAAACTTCCGGATGGCATTTTGTCGGAAGAATTTATTGATGAAGTATTAATTAAAAAGCATGTTTTTATAACGCCGGGAACTATTTTTGGCAGCAATGGTGAAGGTTATATTCGGTTTTCGCTTTGCGTTACAGAAGAAAAAATCCAGCAGGCTATAGAACGATTTAGTTAAATATCAATGTCAATATCAATATCAATGTCAATATCAATGACAAAAATTTTTATTGCTATTGATTTTGCCATTGCAATTGAAAATATAAGAATTTATGAAAGTATACGTAATAGGAATAGGTTTAATTGGTGGTTCAATGGCATTGGATATTCAGGCGTTGGATAAAGGTGCCGTCATTATTGGTGTTGATGCTAATGAAAATCATTTGCAACAAGCGATTGAACTTGGAATCATTCATCAAAAAGCGGAATTAAATGATGCTATAGATGCTGATTTTGTGATTATGGCGGTTCCGGTAGATATTGCTTTGGAACTTTTGCCAAAAGTTTTGGATTTGGTTTCGGATGAAACTTTAGTTTTTGAAGTCGGTTCTACTAAGAGTCCGATATGCGAAGCGGTTACGAATCATCCAAAAAGAAGGAATTTTTTAGCAACACATCCTATTGCGGGAACAGAATTCTCCGGACCAACGGCAGCAGTAAGAAACTTATTTGTCGACAAAACCAATATCATTTGTGAAGTAGAAAAAACTACTTTTAAATTACAGGAAAAAGGGCTGAAATTATTCAAAGATTTGGGAATGAGAATCAGATATATGGAACCAAAATCACATGACAAACACATTGCTTATGTATCGCATTTATCGCACATCAGTTCGTTTATGCTGGGAAAAACAGTTATTGAGAAAGAGAAAGATGAAAAGGATATTTTCGATATGGCAGGCAGCGGATTTGAAAGCACAGTTAGATTAGCCAAAAGTTCACCAGCAATGTGGACGCCAATTTTCAAACAAAATAAAAAACAGGTCGTAAAATCATTAGAAGAATACATCGCCAATTTATCGCAATTCAAAAATTTATTGGAAAGCGGAAATTATGAACAGATTTTTCATGAAATGGAAAACACAAATAGGATAAAAGAAATATTAAACGGAAAATAACAGAAGCTATGAATATCACAAAAGAAAACAGAAAATGGTTAGAAGATTTCAATCTGTCGCATCCATTAGTAATTGCGGGGCCATGTAGCGCAGAAACCGAAGAACAGGTTTTGAAAATAGCGCACGAATTGAAAAATTCTGATGTTAGTATTTTCCGTGCCGGAATCTGGAAACCAAGAACGCGTCCAGGTGGATTTGAAGGTGTCGGTGCTATTGGGTTAAAATGGCTGCAAAAAGCAAAAGCCGAAACAGGTTTGCTGATGGCGACAGAAGTTGCTAATGCGGCTCATGTGAAATTGGCTTTGGAACACGATATCGATGTGCTTTGGATCGGCGCCAGAACTACGGTAAATCCGTTTGCAGTTCAGGAAATTGCTGATGCTTTGGTTGGCACGGACAAAATTGTTTTGGTAAAAAACCCGGTAAATCCCGATTTGGCTTTATGGATTGGTGGCGTTGAACGACTTTATAATGCCGGAATTACAAAGCTTGGCGTAATTCACAGAGGATTTTCAACATACGAAAAAACGAAATACAGAAATATTCCGGAATGGCAGATTGCGATTGAATTGCAAAGTCGTTTTCCAGATTTGCCTTTGATTTGTGATCCTTCGCATATTACAGGAAGACGTGATATGATTCTGGAAGTATCGCAACAAGCGTTGGATTTGAATTATGACGGATTGATTATTGAAACCCATATCGACCCGGATAATGCGTGGAGTGATGCAGCGCAACAAGTTACGCCTAAGGCTTTGAAACAGATTTTTGAAGATTTAAAAGTAAAAAAAGTAACTACCGAAGATGATGATTTTAATACGAAAATGATAAAACTCAGAGCCAATATTGATATTGCCGATAGTAAATTACTCGAGATTTTAGGTAACAGAATGAAAGTGGCAGAACAAATCGGAGCTTTGAAAAAGGAAAAAAACGTGGCTGTTTTACAAAACAAAAGATGGAATGAAATTTTAGGGAAAATGATATTGGATGGTGAAGAGAAAGGATTGAGCGAAGAGTTTATCCTCAGGATTTTCAAAGCGATTCACCAGGAAAGTATCAGCCATCAGGAGAAGATAATTAACTGTTAAACGGATAATTTGTTAGAATATCGGTTTAATGCGGTTCGTAATAGTTGTTTTTTTATATTTGCTCTGGAACTTATAAAAACAGTCTATTAATACTAAAAAATAAAAATATGAAAAAAATTATTTTAATATTAACATTGGTTTTTGGTTTTAATTTAGCCTCAGCCCAAGTCGATGTGATTAAAAAACAAATAGGTGAAACACTTAAAGGAAGAATTGTAAGTGTTGATGACAATGTCATCGTATTTACCTATGAAGGTCAAAATGTAGAGTATACTATTGCTAAGAATGCCGTTGAAAAAATTACTTATGGCAGAACAGGTCAGGTTGTACAAACTTCAAACAAAATTGATGTTGCCGGAGAAGCAGATTGGCAAAAAGTCATCATCGTTGAAAATTTAAATTCAACTGCAGGTTTAGAAGTAGGAGTGCCAATCGGAACCAGTGCAGATTTAGCCAGTTATCAACCGGATAATGGAAATTCGGCTGCTAATAAGAGATTAAAAATGCAGGCTGCAAAGTTAGGCTATCAGTTTATTTTGATTAAAACAGACGTAGATTCCAATAGAACGGCCTACGGTTATAAATATTAAACAATTTGAAAAAATATTATTTTCTAAAGTTGCCAGAAATGGCAACTTTTTTTTATTCCGAAAAATATAAATTGGAAATGTTATCTTTGCGGCATGACAGGACTCGTTTATAAATCTACCGGAAGTTGGTACACTGTAAAATCAGAACAAGGCGATTTTATGGAATGCAGAATCAAAGGAAAATTCCGCATGCAGGGAATTAAAAGCACTAATCCAATTGCTGTTGGTGACGTGGTAGATTATGAATTAGACGAAAACTCAGATGCAGTAACCGGAACTATTCATAATATTCACCAAAGAAAGAATTATATCGTTAGGAAATCGGTGAACCTGTCTAAGCAAACCCATATCATTGCTTCCAATATTGATGTTGTTTTTTTGTTAATTACCATCAATAATCCGCCAACAACAACCAGTTTCATCGATAGGTTTTTAGTTACCGCTGAAGCGTATGGCATTGAAGCGGTTTTGGTTTTTAATAAAATTGATACGTTTGATGAGGCCATGCGCGATGAACAATTGTATCTGCAATACATTTATTCTGAAATTGGCTATAAATTCTTAAAAGTTTCGGCTATTGAAAAGAAAGGTTTGGATGAATTAAAGCAAATGATGATTGGAAAAGTTTCTATGTTCTCCGGACATTCAGGCGTTGGAAAATCAACTTTAGTCAATGCTTTGGAACCAGCTTTAAACCTTAAAACCAAAAATATTTCCGAACAAAGCAAGCAAGGACAGCATACAACGACTTTTGCCGAAATGTATGACTTGTCATTTGATGCCAAAATCATAGACACGCCGGGAATAAAAGGTTTTGGAATTGTTGATTTGGAACCTGCAGAAATCAGTGGCTATTTTCCAGAGTTTTTCAAACTGAAAGACCAATGCAAGTTCAATAATTGTTTGCACAAAGAAGAACCAAATTGCGCTGTTAAAAAAGCTTTAGAAGACAACAAAATTGCTTGGTCACGTTATAATAGCTATCTCAAAATCCTTGAAGGTGATGATGAACATTACCGTCAGGACGTGTTTAACGATGACAGAGTTGCCAGCGATGAAACGAGGAAATAGTTGGCAGTTTACAGTCACAGTTTACAGTTTTTAATTTTTTTCTCTGTGAATCTCTGTGAAATAATTTTTTTATATTTCTCACAATAATATTTAACGCAAAATGAAAGCCGTTATCCAAAGAGTTTCTTCGTGTTCAGTTACAATTGACCATAAAGTTGTTGCCGATATCCAAAAAGGATTATTGGTTCTGGTTGGTTTTGAAGATGCCGATGATAAAGAAGACATCAATTGGCTAACCGCTAAAATTGCCAACCTCAGAATTTTTGGAGACGAAAATGAGGTAATGAATTTATCGCTAAAAGAAGTTGAAGGCGACATGATAATCGTCAGTCAATTTACTTTGCATGCCTCGACTAAAAAAGGCAATCGACCGTCTTATTTAAAAGCATCAAAAACCAATATTGCCATTCCGTTATACGAATCTTTCATTCAGCAAATGGAAACAGAATTGGGCAGGAAAGTCCAAACAGGACAATTTGGCGCCGATATGAAAGTAGCCCTGCTGAATGACGGACCTGTCACTATAATTATCGACACAAAAAACAAAGAATAAGATTGTTAATGGTAAGTTAATTTTTATATATTTGGTGAAATTAGCACCGATGAAACTTCCTATTTTACCGCTCTTTCTTTTTTTCATTTCCATATCAGTTTTTGGACAAAAATTAGAATATTCTACCTTGACTATTCCCGATAGTTTGAAGCAAAATGCCAATTCAGTTGTGCGTTTGAATCAAATGGATATCAATATTACTTCTCAAAAATCAATGACAATTAGTTCAACTCAGGTCACAACCGTTTTGAACGAATTGGGTCTAAGAAACTTGGGTTTGGCGGAGCATTATGATAAGAACAGAAGGATAACTAAAATTGAAGCTACGGCTTACGATTCATTTGGCAAACAATTAAAAGTTTACAAAAGGAAGGATTTTAAAGATACAAGTGTAGCTGATGGTATTTCCGTTTTTAATGATAATAGAGCTCTATACTTAGATTACACCCCAATTACGTATCCTTTTACTATGGTTTTTGAAGTTGATACCGAAACATCTAATACCGCTTTTATTCCGTCCTGGAGTCCATCGGATGATTATTTGGTCAGTATTGAAAACACTTCGCTAAGTATTACCTATAAGCCTGAGTTGAAATTAAAAATAAAAGAGGTTAATTTCTCTGATAAATTCCACATCGAAAAGGAGCAAACAGCAAATAGCATAAACTACAAAGCGACAAATTTAATTGCCAAAAAAAGAGAAGAATTAAGTCCTGGATTTTCGGATGTTTTTCCAATAGTATATTTTGCTTTAGAAAATTTCCATTTGGAAAATGTTGACGGAAAAGCAACTAACTGGGAAGAATTCGGGAAATGGTATTATAATTCTCTTTTGGCTGACACCGAAGAAATTCCGGAAGAAACCCAAGTAAAGATTAAACAATTGGTTGGTGCCGAAAAAGATCCAATTGAAATTGCCCGAATTATTTACAAGTATGTTCAGGATAAAACCCGTTATGTAAGTGTTCAGGTTGGAATTGGCGGATGGAAACCAATGTTGGCTAAAGATGTAGATAAACTAGGTTATGGCGATTGCAAAGCATTGTCAAATTATACACGATCACTGCTCAAAGTCGTTGGCGTTCCGTCTTATTATACCGTTGTTTATGCGGGCCAGAACGAGACAAAAGATTTGCAAAATGATTTCGCTTCCATACAGGGAAATCATGTTATCCTGACATTGCCAATAGATAAAAAATTGGTTTGGTTAGAATGTACAAGCCAAATCCAGCCGTTTGGTTTCCAGGGAGATTTTACGGATGATAGAAATGTTTTATTGATAAAACCGGAAGGTGGAGAAATAGTTAAAACAAAAATATTTGCAGAAACAGACAATGTAAAAACAACAAAAGGTTCTTATCAAATAACGGAAAATGGAAATTTTATAGGCAAAGTAAAAATCATCTCTAAAGCCTTGCGCTATGATAGCGAATTTGGAAAAGAAAGAATGAGCAGAGAAGATCAAATCAAAAATTATAAAGAAGAATTTGATAACATCAATAATCTGACGATAAAAAAAATCAACCTAAATAACAACCCTAAAACCATTGAATTTACTGAAGATTTAGAATTGGAAGCTGAAGGTTATGCCCAAATTACAGGAGGAAAATTGATGTTTGCACTGAATGCTTTTGACCAGAGTTCGTATGTTCCAAAAAAATACAGAACGCGGGAATTTCCGTTTCAAATGGAAAGAGGCTATACCAATGAAGACGAAATAGAAATTACGATTCCGGATGGATTTATTGTTGAAGCAAAACCAAACGGAACAGAGCAGGAAACGGAATTTGGCTCTTACAAGATTGAATTCAATACCATAAGTCCAAACAAAATACTGTGCAAAAGAAAGCTGGTTATCAAAAAAGGATTTTACGACAAATCCAAATATGAAAATTATAGAAAATTCAGAGAAACCATAGCCAAAAACGATAATTCAAAAGTAGTTATTACTAAAGCCTAACAATTATGAAAAAAGTACTCACCACCATTTTATTGCTTGTAACTTTTTACAGCTTTTCCCAAAATCACGAATTAGGAAAAGTAACCGTTGCTGAACTAAAAGAAAGAGTTTGTCCAATAGATACTTCAGCCGTTGCTGCAGTTTTGTTTGATATTGGTAAAACATCTTTCGGATATGATGAATCCGGATTTTATTCTCTTACAGAAGTGCAGACTAAAATCAAAATTTATAAAAAAGAAGGGTTAAACTTTGCCAATAAATCTGTTGGATATTATGTAGGGAAAGACCCAGTAGAGATAGTTACTTTTAGCAAGGCAGTTACTTATAATCTGAAAGGCAATGAAATTGAAAAAACCAGACTAAAGAGTGATGGAGAATTCACCGAAAAGTTAAGTAAGACTACAAACATTAAGAAAATTACTTTCCCAAATGTTAAAGAAGGCTCTATAATTGAATTTAAATACGAAATAAAATCATCTTATTTTCAAGGTTTCAGGGATTGGAGATTCCAAACTGTGATTCCCACAGTATATTCTGAATATAAGACTTCCATCCCAGAATATTACTTTTACAATCCTATGATTAAAGGAAGTTTGACGCCAAAAATAATAGAAAGCGCAGGTAAAAATACGTTTACCTATTTCGATAGAGATAGGAATGAAATGGGCAGTCCATACAGGAAGACATTAAACACTTCTCAAAATATCGAGTTCACAGAAAAAAGAAGAACATACATTCTGGAAAATGTTCCTGCATTAAAAGATGAGTCGTATGTCAATAATATTGAAAATTACACATCCTCAGTAGTTCATGAATTATCGGGAATCCAATACCCTGGAGAAGTTTTCAGACCAATTACCAATTCATGGGAATCGGTAAGCAAGAGCATCTATGATAATGAAATGTTTGGAGGTGAATTAAATAAAGATTCATATTTTGAGGATGACCTAAAGGTCATTATTAATGGCGTTGCTTCAAATGATGAGAGATTAGTAAAAGTTTTTGATTATGTAAAATCAAAAATGAATTGGGATGAATACAAACGTGTTTATTGTGATGATGGTGTAAAAACAGCTTATAAAAATATGATAGGTAATTCAGCAGAAATCAATTTGATTCTTGTTGCAATGCTCAGAAAAGCTGGAGTTAATGCTAACCCAATATTAATAAGTACCCGAGACAATGGGATTTCAATTTTTCCAAGCAAAACAGCCTATAATTATGTTATTGCCGGAGTAGAAACTAATGGGCAAATGGTATTATTGGATGCTACAAATAAAAATTCACAACCAAATATTTTGCCTATTAGAGATTTAAACTGGTTTGGCCGGATTATTAGAAAAAATGGAAGTTCGGCTGAAATTAATTTAATGCCACAATCAAATTCAAAAGATGTTGTAAATATTATTGCGGCTATAAATTCACAGGGAGAAGTCACCGGGAAAATCAGAGAGCAGTATTTTGATTACAATGCTTTTGTATATAGAGATAACTACAATAGCATTTCTAAAGACAGCTATATCGAAAAATTAGAAAAAAGGCATCAGGGATTGGAGATAGGAGAATTTGATGTTCAGAACAGCAAAGATTTATCACTGCCAATAGTAGAGAATTATTCTTTTAAATCAACCAATTCTGTTGAGGTCATAGGAGATAAAATGTATATATCACCGTTATTGTTTTTTGCATCAACTGAAAATCCGTTCAAGCAGGAAACCCGTGAGTATCCAATTGATTTTGTTTACCCAAGCCAAGATAAATATACAGTAAGTTTGACAATTCCTGAGGGATATGCTGTTGAAACACTGCCGCAATCAAAAGCACTTTCAATGCCCGGAAATCTTGGTGGTTTTAAATATATGATTTCAAATAACGGCAGCCTGGTACAGTTAGTTTACACGCAGGACAATAATCAGGCTATTATTGCATCCGAAGCTTATCAGGTATTGAAAGACTATTATAAAGAGATTGTAAGCAAACAAACCGAAAAAATAGTCTTAAAAAAGATTTAAAAACAACGAAAAGTTCCCAAAACACATAAATCAAAGTTAGTCAGCCATTCTATGAAAAAAGAATTCACCGTCATTTTATTGCTCTTAACTTTGTATAGCTTTTCGCAAAATCACGAATTAGGTAAAGTAACTGTTGCTGAACTTAAAGAAAAAGCATATTCAATGGATACCTCTGCGGTGGCTTCAGTTATTTTTAAGACTAGCAAAATATACTTCAATTATGAGGGTGATATTATTAATGAAACTAAAGTGAAATTAAAAATTTATAAAAAGGAAGGATATAGCTATGGTAACATTAAAGAGCAGTTTTGGAGTGCAGATGATGATGATGCTCAGTTTACAGATGTAGCAACATACAATCTCGAAAATGATAAAATCATCATCACAAAACCTAAGAAAGAAAGCCAGTTTATTGAAGTTATGTCTTCAAATTTAAAAGCAAAAAAGATAGCAATGCCTGATGTTAAAGTAGGCTCTATTATTGAATATAAAATCAGAAAAAAAACAAATAATTATTTTCAGCCTGTAAATTTCTACTTTCAGGATGTAATTCCAATATCAGATATTCAATTAATTGTAGAATATTCAGGTCATTTGTCCTATAATAAATTAATGACAGGTTTTTTAAGCCCTGATATTAAATCTGAAACTTTTGGAGTCTCAAACTCAAGTTTTTTGAGCAACAGGATTATTTATTCCTTAAAAAATGTTCCTGCATTTAAGGATGAAGGCTATGTAAACAATATCAGAAATTACATTACAAGATTGAGATATGAATTGTCATCTATTAAAGATTATTATGGTAATACTAAGCCAATAATAACTGATTGGAAAACAGTTACAAAGAGAATTAATGAATTCGATAATTTTGGAGGTGAATTAAATAAAACAGGATATTTTGAAAGTGAAATAGATAAAGCAATAAGTGGCTTGACAAGTTCAAATGAAAAGATTACCGCCATATTTAATTACGTGAAATCTAATATGTCTTGGAATGAATATTATGGATTTACGTGCAATGACGGCGTAAAAAAAGCGTTTAAAAATAAAAAAGGAAATGTTGCAGAGATTAATTTAATGCTGATTGCGATGCTACGCTATGCGAAAATTGACACCAATCCTATTTTGTTAAGTACTCGTGATAATGGTATTACAGATTTTCCAAGTATGAACGCTTATAATTATGTCATTGCTGGTGTCGAACTGCCAAATCAATTAATTTTATTGGATGCAACTAATAAAAATGCACTGCCTGATATAATACCAATAAGAGATTTGAATGGTTTAGGAAGGATTGTCAGGACGTCTCAAAGTTCTGCTGACATTGACTTAATGCCAAAATTAAATTCAAAAGATGTTGTGAGTATCATGGCAGCTATAAGTGCTGAGGGAGAAATTACAGGAAAGATTAGAGAACAATATTTTGATTATAATGCTTTTGAGTACAGAGATGATAATAAAAGTGTTTCAAAAGATGGCCATATAGAAACATTAGAAAAAAAGTATCAAGGATTGGAAATTGGAGAGTTTGAGGTTCAGAATAAAGATGATTTATCATTGCCAATAGTCGAGAACTATTCTTTTACATCAAACAATTCTGTAGAAATTATTGGGAATAAAATGTACATATCGCCATTATTGTTTTTTACCAGGACTGAAAATCCGTTTAAACAGGAAACCAGAGAGTATCCAATTGACTTTGTTTACCCAAATCAGGATAAATACATGGTAAGTTTAACAATTCCTGATGGATATGCTGTTGAAACATTGCCGCAATCAAAAGCACTTTCAATGCCTGGAAATCTTGGTGGTTTTAAATATATGATTTCAAATAACGGCAGTCAGGTACAGTTAGTTTACACGCAGGATAATAATCAGGCTATCATTGCATCCGAAGCGTATCAGGTATTGAAAGACTATTATAAAGAAATTGTAAGCAAACAAACCGAAAAAATTGTCTTAAAAAAGATTTAAAAAAAATAATTGCAATCTGATAAATACTACCAAAAACCGATAACTCTAAGGTAACTGTTACCAAGTATACATTTATGAAAAAAGCATTTATCGCCATTTTATTGCTCGTAACTTTTTATACCTTTTCACAAAATCACGAATTAGGTAAAGTAACTGTTGCCGAACTAAATGAAAAAGTATGCCCAATTGATACTTCTGCTGTTGCAGCGATTTTGTTTGATGTAGGAGAAGTCACGTTTGATTATAATCAAAACGATGGATTTGTTATAAAGCTTAGGGTTAAGACCAAGATAAAAATATACAAGAAAGAAGGTTATGAATGGGCAAATAAAAATGTGAGGTATTACATTGGGCCAAATGTCAAAGAGAATGTTTCTTTTTCAGATGAAACTACCTATAATTTGGTTAATGGAAAAATTGAAAAAACCAAACTCAAAAGCGATGGCAGATTTGACGAAAAAACAAATAAGTACTGGGCGCAAAAGAAAATCACGCTGCCTAATGTCAGAGAAGGATCCATTATTGAATATGAATATGATTTTACCAGTGATAATTTTGGCTCATTAGAAAAATGGTTTTTCCAGTCGAGTATCCCTGTTTTATACAGCGAGTATAAAACGTTTATTCCTGAATATTTTATTTATAAGCCCTCTTTTAGAGGG
Source organism: Flavobacterium sp. (assembly GCF_039916025.1). Taxonomy (GTDB): domain Bacteria; phylum Bacteroidota; class Bacteroidia; order Flavobacteriales; family Flavobacteriaceae; genus Flavobacterium. The sequence goes on along the minus strand of NZ_JBDSMB010000114.1, from coordinate 5,332 downwards.
TACACTCCACAAGTTGTTTCGGAAACAAATCACAGAACAATTACAATTGCATCTACCGAAAGATCAGGCTTTATAGTAACTGAAACAAGGTTTTCAAACGATAACTTTAATTTTTCTGAAGCTAAAACGAAATACACAACTCAAAATTTACCGGCAATAAAAGAGGAATCTTATGTAAACAATATAAAAAATTATATTTCGAGTATAGAATTAGAACTCTCTTCGGTTAAATTTCCCGGGCAGACCATTAAGAATTATGCAACTGATTGGGAAACGGTTACCAAAAAAATATATGACAGTGAGGGTTTTGGTGATGAATTAAGAAAGACAGGTTACTTTGAAAGAGATTTGGATGCTTTATTAAACGGGATAACTTCCTATGGCGAGAAAATCGGAACTATCTTCAGCTATGTTAAATCAAGAATGAATTGGGATGAATATTCCAGTATTTATTGCAATGATGGTGTCAGAAAAGCATATCAGGAGAAAAAAGGGAATGATGCCGAAATCAATCTGATGTTAACAGCAATGCTTCGTTACGCTGGTATTGAAGCCAATCCAATTCTTTTGAGTACACGTTCAAACGGAGTTTCGCTTTTTCCAAGCAGAACTTCCTTTAATTATGTTATCGCTGGTGTCGAATTAGATAACCAGGTTGTTTTATTGGATGCTACTAATAAATTTTCACTTCCCAATATTTTACCAATAAGAGATTTGAACTGGAGAGGAAGAATTATCAGAAAGGATGGTTCATCAGAACTCGTAAATTTAATGCCAACTTCCAATTCAAAAAACGTTGTAAACATAATGGGAAGCATCAACGGTAAAGGTGAAGTGTCAGGGAAAATCAGAGAGCAACACTTTGATTATAATGCATTCAAATTTAGAGAAAACAATAATGGTGTTGCTAAAGACAACTATAAAGAAATGCTCGAAAAAAAGTACAAAGGAGTAGAGATAGGAGAATATGAAGTGCTGAACAATACCGATTTATCAAAGCCAATTATAGAGAATTATGATTTCACCTCAAATAATGCTGTCGAAATAATTGGTGACAAAATGTACGTTTCTCCGTTATTGTTTTACACGCTAACCGAAAATCCGTTCAAACAGGAAACCCGTGAATATCCGGTAGATTTTGTTTACCCAAAGCAAGATAAATACATGGTAAGTTTAACAATTCCAACAGGATATGCTGTTGAAACCTTACCGCAACCAGGAGCTGTTTCAATGATTGATAACCTTGGTGGTTTCAAATACCTAATTTCAAATACCGGCAATCAAATTCAGTTAATTTATACAGAAGACACCAATCAGGCTATTATTGGATCCGAGGATTATGAAATCCTGAAAAACTATTATAAAGAAATCGTAACGAAACAAACCGAAAAAATAGTGCTAAAAAAGATATGATATAATGGTAAGATTTAATCAATTTTTTCTTTTATTGATTTTGATTTCTGTCGATTGCTTTTCCCAAAAACTGGAATTGGACAAAGTCTCAAAAGCCGAACTTTTAGAAAAAAGTAATCCGGGCGATACTACAGCTCCGGCCACATTTTTATTCAAAAAAGCAAGAACATTTTTTAAATATACAAAGGAAGGATTTGTATCGTATACTGAATTTCAAATCAAACTTAAAATTTATAAAAAAGAAGGTTTGGAGTGGGGTAATTTCAGAATGCCCTACTACATTGGGTACGAAAAATTAAATGACGAATCCATAAAAATCAGGAGTGCCTTTACCTATAATCTGGAAAATGATAAAATTGTAAAAAGCAAGGTTACCAATGATGCAAAGTTTATAGAAGATGTAAATGAATATTGGAAAGTCAAATCCTTAACTTTTCCCAATGTAAAAGTGGGTTCAGTCATCGAATTGAAATATGAATTAAAAACGGAGAATTTATCAACGCTGCCTGATTTTCAATTCCAATATGAAATTCCGGTTAACAAAATTGAATATGTAACAGAAATCCCGGAACTTTATATTTACAAAGGAATAAGAAAAGGCTACATTGATGTGGTAAAAGAAGAAAAAATGGTGTATGTCACCCAGAATTATGATGACGAAAATAATAGAAATATCCAGTTAGGTTTCAACCAGATTAATTCAACTTACAAAGCAAATAATATTCCGGCAATAAAAGAAGAAAGCTATGTAAACAATATCGATAATTATCTGGGCAAAATTGTTCACGAACTGCAGATTGTGAGGATGCCCGAAAAAGAACCAAAACAGATAGCTACAACATGGGAAGATGTTGCAAAATCTATTTATGACGATAAAGATTTTAAAACAGCAATTACTCAATTTGATTATTTTCTGGTAAACATTAAGTCATTACTAAATGGCGTAAGTTCTCCCGAAGAAAAAACAAAAAAGATATTAGATTTTGTAAAGAACAGAATGAATTGGAATGGTAGATTTGGTTACTATCCAAGAAAAAAAATGGAACAGATTTATACAGAAAAAGTAGGTAATGTGGCCGAAATAAATCTGATGTTAGTTGCTATGTTGCGAATATCTGGTATTGATGCGAATCCTGTTTTAATCAGCACAAGAGAAAATGGAATTGCACCTTTTCCAAGCAGCACACTTTTTAATTACGTAATTGCTTCGGCAAACATAGATGGAAAAACAATTCTTTTAGATGCTACAGATAAATACTCAGATTTGAATGTTTTGCCTATTAGAGATTTAAATTGGTTTGGTCGATTAATCAAAAAAGATGGAACTTCAACCGAAATAAATCTTATGCCAACTTCCAATTCAAAAGACGTTCTTAACATCATGGGAAAAATAAATTCTAATGGGGATGTTTCCGGTAAAATCAGAGAACAGTATTTAGATTATAATGCCTTTGTGTTCAGAGAAAAATACAATAAAATAGCGAAAGAAAGCTATGTCGAAAATCTTGAAAAAAAATATTTAGGATTGGAAATAACAGATTACAATGTTCAAAACGGCTCGGATTTAAACCTGCCAATTATTGAAAATTACGATTTCACTACAGATAATTCTGTGGAGATTATTGGCGACAAAATGTATGTTTCTCCTTTCCTCTTTTTTGCAACAAGCGAAAACCCTTTCAAACAGGAAACACGCCAATATCCAATTGATTTTACATATCCAAAGCAGGAAAAATATAGCATTAGTTTAACAATTCCGGATGGATATACAGTCGAAACATTGCCACAACCCAAAGCTATTGCAATGCCCGATGGTTTGGGTAGTTTTAAATATCTTATTTCTAATACCGGAAATCAGATTCAATTGCTTTATACTTTGGATATCAATCAGGCAATCATCGGTGCAGAATATTATTCTGTGTTGAAAGACTTCTTCAAAGAAATCGTCAACAAGCAGACCGAAAAAATAGTGCTCAAAAAAGCATAGTGTTTATTTCTTGCCGGAGTTGTATATTTGACTTCTATAATTCACAACTAAAATGGATTTAAAAAACTCCCAGCTAGAAGTAGATAATTGGATAAAGACTCATGGTGTTCGCTATTTCAATGAGCTGACAAATATGGCGCAACTCACAGAAGAAGTTGGCGAAGTTGCCCGTATAATTGCCCGCAGATATGGTGAACAATCCGAAAAAGAAAGCGATAAAGGCAAAGATCTTGGCGAAGAATTAGCCGATGTGGTTTTTGTAGTGTTATGTTTGGCAAACCAAACCGGAGTCGACTTACAGGCAGCTTTTGATAAAAAACTGGATTTAAAAACCAATCGCGACCACGACCGTCATCACAATAACGATAAACTGAAATAAAAACCCTTCCAGGGTTTGAAACCCTGGAAGGGTTGATACAACAAAAATGAATCTACTTCTTAAATCTTCAATCGTTAATCAACAATCTTCCATCAAAATTTCCGGAAGTAAGTCGGAAACTAATAGATTATTGTTGCTTAAGGCGTTGTATCCAAATCTAACACTTGAAAACACTTCCAATTCAGATGATTCAGAAGTGATGGCAAAAGCCTTAGAAAGTTTAAATTCATCCAACACCCAACACCCAGCATCCAGCATCCAGCACATCGACATTCATCATGCCGGAACGGCAATGCGTTTCCTTACTTCTTATTTTGCCATTCAGGAAAACAGCCAAGTTGTTCTGACAGGTTCTTCCCGAATGAAAGAACGCCCAATTAAAATTTTAGTTGATGCTTTACGACAATTGGGTGCCGAAATCAGCTACGAAGAAAATGAAGGTTTTCCACCAATCCGAATAAAAGGCAAAAAATTAATGCAGAATAAAGTTTCGCTTTCGGCAAATGTCAGCAGTCAATATATTTCGGCACTTATACTTATTGCTCCAAAACTAGAAAACGGTTTAGAATTGACTTTGGAAGGCGAAATCACTTCTGTTTCTTATATTAAAATGACATTGGCTTTGCTAAACGAAATTGGAATTGAAACTTCGTTTGAAAATAATAAAATTCAAATAAATCCCAAATCCCAAATCCCAAATCCTAAATCAATAATTGTAGAATCCGACTGGAGCTCTGCTTCTTATTTTTATTCTATCGTAGCATTATCCAAAATCGGAACTGAAATTACTTTATCGAGCTATAAGGAAAACAGTCTGCAAGGCGATTCGGTTTTAGCAGAAATCTATAAAGACTTTGGTATTGACACTATTTTTCAGAATAATTCGATTCATTTACGTAAAGTGAAAAGCTGTCAGCTGTCAGCTGTGAGCTGTGAGCTAAACAATTCTCCCGACATTGCCCAAACCATTGCTGTCACTTGCTTCGGATTAGGAATAAGTTGTCACTTAACAGGTTTGCATACGCTGAAAATAAAGGAAACAGATAGATTATTGGCTTTGAAAAATGAATTAGAAAAACTCGGTGCAACAGTTTCAGTTACTGAAGAAAGCTTAACATTGGAACCATCAAATGCAATTCATACAAACATAAAAATCAAAACCTATCAGGATCACCGAATGGCAATGGCATTTGCGCCTTTGGCACTGAAAACAGATATAACAATTGAAGATGCAGAAGTAGTTTCAAAATCCTATCCTGCTTTTTGGGAAGATTTAAAATATATTGGTTTTTTTATTTCAGAATTTTAATAAACCTTAGAACCTAAGCAACTCAGTACCTCAGAACCTTTTACAAAAATAAACACCAAAACACTTGACAACGCCTATCTCACAATCGTATATTTGCGGGCGATTTAATTTTAGGGCTCAAAATCCTAAATCCTAAATCCTAAATCTAAAATTCTTATATGAAATTATCTCATTTCCAGTTCAATCTTCCAGCCGAATTATTAGCTGAATTTCCAGCAGAAAACAGAGACGAAGCCAGATTAAT
>NZ_JBDSMB010000113.1:0-6821 GCF_039916025.1 Flavobacterium sp. | reverse complement strand
TCTGAAAGATTATTGCTGTTAATGTTTAGAGGAGATTGAAAATTTAGATTTAAAACTGGTCGTTTAGAACTATCGGGAAAATTGCTTGAACAAAAAATCATACAGTTATAAAAATCAGAAGTTTGGGTTTTTAACATCCAGCCATAATTATTTGCAGGATTGTTAATCCATCCTTGAGCGATTGCAGTGACATCAATATTCAGATAATCGTCATAATTCGTAACGCTTTGTACTAAAGTAACAATATCTGAATTACTTACATTGGGTTGGCTATCCCAATTAACAGTGTTTATTGACCATGGAGATACAATTTTTAAAAGTTCACTAGAGTTATTAGTTCCATGAGTTGGACCAGCTGCTGGATTTCCATTGAGTTGAGTAGGATTTGCATAAAGTGATAAAGTTGCACTGCTAATTACAGCGTTTGTTGGTATTGAATTCAAATTGAACTTAATCAAAGAGCGCAACTCGCAAGGCGCACCGCCGCAAGTCCATTGAGCAGAACCAAAGTCAGTAGAGAGTGAATTAGGAACTAAATAATCGGGATTATTGCCATACGAAACATCATAACCTTCTGATGGGCCTGGCTGCAACACTATGGTTGATTGCGAATAAGCGGTAAAAGAGACAAACAATCCAAATGCAAAGAAAATTGCTGAAAGAGGATATTTAGTGTTCATAAATGTGTTTGTTGTGAGTTAATTAAAAACAAATATAGGGAAAAAAATAATTCACAAGAATCATTTTTTCAGTCTCGTTATATTTTCTCTTCTACTACGTATTTTCTCGTTCGGGAAAACTGATGCCTAACGTTCCGCCGCTTCTCGTCAGTTGCGAGCTTCGGAACGAATTATTTTCTGTTAAAGATAAAAATTCTTGCGAAACGCGAATGTGAACTTACAACAAAATTCGCAATTGCGAGAAACGGCTGTTACCAGCAGTATTAATTATCTATTAGTAATTCTTTCGGTTTTTTGAGTTCATACTTTTTCATTTCCATTCTTTTCAATTTTTTTGTCACATTATAATTTTCTTTAAATAAGAATTGAATCATAATTGGGTAATTCATTTTATTGTTAACACAAACCAAATCACCATTGACAAAATTGTACAGATTAAAAAGCCAATAATTGTGGTTTTTATATTCTTGCAAATTCAGTGTAATTATTTCAAAGTTTCCATCACCATTTAAATCTCTTTCGATTCTATTTCCTTCCATTTTGTCGTCAAAGGAAATCTTGGTAAAATCTTTGTTCTCTTTTTGGAAAAAGTAAATTACTCTTACATTCATTGAAGCAAGTCCTGAACCCATATAAAAACAAACTATTTTGAAATCTTTTTTTCCATCTCCATTGAAGTCTGCAATATAAAAACCATCAGTTCCTTGAGCTGGAATTTCTTCAAAATATTTATTACTTTTCAGTTTTGTTTTTACTTCTATATAAGTTTCTTTTGAGTTTTGGGTATTACCGTTTATAGTTACTTCTAAATCTGATTTGTCTTTGAAAAATGATTTGACAACTTTAGAATAATTTAATCGGTTTTCCTTTTCAGTCATTTTAAATTCTAAAGAAGAGATTTTTGGGCTTTTAAATTTTTCAAAAGGATATTGTCCAAAAACTAAAATTGGAAATAAAAAAATGATGTATTTTAAGATTTTCGTCATAGAATATTGCTGGTAACGTTTTGCAGCTACCCGAAGGGCGGGATTTTTACCACTAAACTTCATTCGGAGAACTGAACTTTCGGCAACCACAAATGTGTCTGAGAAGCACGAAACCCCGCCTTTTGGGTAGGTGCTGTTACAAGCTGGTGTTCTTTCTGTCGTTGCTCTGTTGTCCATTGTTTACGGTGTCTTTGGTGCGTTGGCTTGGTGGCTCTTTTGGATTTTTTAGCGTTGGTCTGTGCGTTTGCAAAAAATACAAATGTGCCACCAAATGCGTGGGCTTCAGTATTTCTTTATTAAGCATTTCTTACAATTTCTTTTTCTTCTGGTGTTAGTTTATAAAGTTCGTAAACCAATTCGTCAATTTCAGTTTCTAAAGATGAAGTGTCTGCTGTATTGTCTTTACTTTTTGCTATAAGTATTTCGTCAACAATTTTTACAAAGTCTTTTTGATTGCTCGCTTTCTTAATTCTTAATTGACCAACGGGACCGGGATAATATTCAAAACGGTAGTCCATAAGTTTACCATAACTCTTAAAATAAAAGTCAAGGAGTTTAGAGTTTACCAACGCAAGCAAAAATTTTAAATCGAATTCTTTCGCAAAGTCCTTTTTCAAAACTACAATTGTCGTGTCAGCACTTGAATAATATTTGTTGTCGTCAAAAGCAAAAGTGTTTTGTGATGCTTTGAAACGGCAAATTAATTTTGGGCTGTTAAACAAAACTGGGTCTCGTCCCCATTGTAAATCAAACCATCTAATTTTACCAGACTTTGCTTCTCTACGTTCTGATAATTTTTCTTTGAACGGTTTAAATCGTTTCTCTAACTCTGGATAATCAGTAAGGTTTTCAATTTCTGATGAATAAATGATTTGTCTGTCCTCAACTGGATTGATTGAATACTTATGAATGTCGCCAACCTTCACCCAAGTTTTGACTAACTTTTTTGGAATACCTTTGAAGTCATTTGTTGTTGTGATAAATGCTTTGTCAAGTCCTGTAACAATTCCTTGTTTGCAGTCAGCAATTGTTTCTAATAAAATCGTGTCGGTTTCAATTCGCTTGTAAATTTCTAATTCGTTTTCCTCTCCGAAAACCCATTTTGCTTTAACTTTTATGTCGTCATTGCTTGAAGAAACAGTAGTGAACTTTTCAATTTCAACTGACTTTATTTTTTTTGTATCAATGTATTTTAAATTGAAGGTATATCCGTTTGGTGCTTGTGTTTTTCTAAAAGTTGCAATGGATGTTTTAATCCCAATGCCGTCAAAAATGGTTACATTTTTAAAGTCAATCAATTCTTGAATTGAATAGTTGTTTGATATAAATCTTCTCAACTTTTCAGCAAATTCTGCTTCAACCCAATATCGTGAAGTAATGTAAGTAAGAATGCCGTTTGGTTTTAATGCTCTCATTCCTTGCAGAAAAAAATAATAATAGATGTCGGCTTTGCCATCAAATATTTCATTGTAGTCATTCTTGAAAACATCTCTCTCAGCTGTTGAATACATTTTGAAATTCAAGTAGGGAGGATTTCCAATAACAACATCAAAACCTTCAAATTCTCCGCTATTATTCAATACTTCAGGAAATTCAAAACGCCATTCAAAGGCATTTTTATAAATAGCATTACTTTTTATTTCCTCTATTTCTTTAGAAAGTTTGGTTATGTCTGCTTCTAATTTTTCTTGCTTTTCTTTTCTTAACTTCTTCTCCTTTGGAGTTAACTCAAATATTTGTCCTTGATTTAGTAAGGTGAATAAATCGCCACTTTGTTTTTTTAGTTTTACTTGCTTCGGGTCATTGTTGCCTATTTCAGTTCTGAAATCGCTTTTAATACTGTCAATAATTTTTTGCAAACCTCTTTTTACATCACGACTTTTTTCATTTTTGTAATCGCTTACAAATCCTCTGTATGCTTTAATGTCATACTTTATACTTTTTAGGGCTTTGCTTAAATCTGCATCAATTGGAAAACGGCTCAATAAACTGTTTCCGCATTTTATATTGATGTCAATATTTGGTAGCGTTTCCAGTTCTGTATAATTGGTTTCAGCTTTGTAATAAGCGTTTTTCAAAAGTTCTATCCATAAACGCAAACGACAAATTTTTACAGAATTTGGATTGATGTCAACGCCAAACAAACAGTTTTCTATTATTGTTTGCTTTTCTTGAAACAGCGTTTTTTGAACTCTATTGCTTTCAATATTTTTGGGATTGTAAGCAATGATGTTTCCATTTTCATCGGTAATAATCAATTCATCATTTACAATTTCAATTTCGTAATCTCTTAGCGTTTTTCCTTTTTCATCAATCAAAACACCTAACTCACTTTTTACTGTAATAATTTCATTGAGTGCCGAAACTAAAAAGTGTCCTGAACCTACTGCTGGGTCGCAAATTTTTAGAGAATTGATAATTTCGTTAGCTTCTTTTTTGTTGTCAATTTTATTGTAGAGTTCTTCAAATTGTTTGATGTCCCATTTTTTAGCTTCATTGAATTTTTCAACCACAGCCAAACGAATAGACTGTTTGCACATATACATTGTGATAAATGCAGGAGTGAAAACTGAACCGTCTTTGTAGCCGTTTATTTTCTCAAACACTTTACCAAGCACCGAAGCATTGATAATTGTTTTGTTGTCCTCTTGCACATCTTCTGCACCTTCACTTGCAAAATCGTAAGCATCTAAAAACTGAAAAAGATAATCCAAAGTGGGCAGCGAAGCTGCCTTCTTTTTTGTATCTTTTAAAATAGTTGTTCCAATTAGTTCAAGTTGTCCGCTGTTGTCAAGTGAATTTATTTTTATGGTTTGGTCTTCTAATTCACTTATTTCAAAAAGTGAACTATTCAAATAAGGAACTCGGCTGTATTTGGTTTTTATTACTTCGCTTCTCTCATTGAGATTTACTGCTAAAACTTTGTGAAATAGTTTGAATAATTCGTCAAAGTCGTGAATTGTTTCAGAGTTTAAGAAGCGATAATCTTTGTTTCCTTGATGATAAGTAATGAGTTGTCCTTCCAACAACTTCAAAAACAAAATCCTGTTTATCCAAGTAATACAAAGTTCAAGCGAAACATTAAAAACTCTTTCCTCTTTATTTTCTCCATAAATAGTTTGGTCGGGCAAACGATGAAAAGGGTCGTCAGTAACCAAAGCCTCAATAGTCGCCTCAATAAGCGAAGCCGCGAAGCGGCTTTCCTTTTTTCTGCGAATTATGTTTTTGCCGTTTTCTTTGGCTTCTTCCAGTCCAATGATGTGAAGTAATTCTTTGTAGAATTTTTCATTGAGAGAATTGCTGTCGTTTGGCGTTACAAGTTTTAATAAATGTTGTGGAGAAAGGATTTTGAATAATGCAATTAATTCTTTGTCGTCCTCTTTATTGTTGTTTCGCAAAACTTTATCATAGTCCTTGATATCAAAGTAAACACAAGGAATTTCAGCATCTATTTTTGAAACTATTTTTGCAATTTCTTCATAAAACCAAGGATTGTCTTTTTTGTCGTTGCGTTTGGTTTCGTAAAGTTTTTTTATTTGAGTATTTCGGTAAATATGCTTGTCGAAATAGTTAGCGTCAACAATAAACCATTGGTTTACGTTGGTCATTACAAGCTGTTTCAATTGGTTATTCTCAGCTTGATTTCTTTCGTCTAAGTAATAAAGTATAAGTTCGTGTAGTGCTTTTTTGTTCGGATTGTCAGCCGTTACCATTTCACTAATGTTGGTAGGTCGTTTGGCTTCTATAATTACTCCAACTTCGCTGTCAGTTGTCTTGCCGAGATGAATTACAAGGTCTTTTTTGTCTTTTGTGTTGATGGCGTTTGTGTCACGGTAATAAGTGTCACGCAAAAAGTCACGCAGGTCGTTTTTTAAATGTTCTTCGCTTTCGTCTGTCGGTCGTTTTTCTATAACACTGATTTTGTCGAGTAAAGCAATGAGGTTTGTTTTGAAAACGTCAATTTCACTTCTCAAAGGCTTTTGCTTTAAGAAGGCTTTCAATGCTTTTTTCGGTGTCTGTGTTACTAATTTCATCAAATATTCTCTGTCAATTATTTAGGTCGCTAAGTTAAGTTTTAAAACCGTTTTTCAGCCCAAAGTTTCCGTCAAATTGTCAACGGTCTGAATGTCTTGGTGCGGTTGGGCAAAATTAAATGTGCTGCAATTTGGGTCGGCTTGTGTGTTGGCATTGCAGCTCTTTTAATTTTGCGAAGCGTTGGCATTTTTGTTTTTTTCTGTCGGTTTATGTTAGCACTGTCGGTCGTCCTACACTTGCTTGTAACGTTTCGCGCATAGACCTTCGTTGCGGAACGCGGAGCAGATTCTCTTCGGCAAGATAGAATATTTTGCGTAGAAAAATCATGGAATTAGTTCAAAATCAGCAATGAGGTTTATGCGCTGTTAGCTACTGTTTTAATTACCAGTCAGATTTTTTACTAGGTATTTGTTTACTTTCAATGAATTTTTTAAGCTTAGAATTTAAATCATTAAAGTATGATGAAATTTCCATGGGAAATGTTGCATTTGTTTTTTCAATCATGTCGTTTGAGTCTTCAAAGGAACTTTTACTTTTAGTGAGATTTATTTCAATCCAATTTGCGAGTTTATAGTCAACAGAAATCACGTCGAATTTATATTTTCCTTCTTTGAATGATATTTCAATTTGGTATCTAGCATCTACAGGAAATACTCCTGATTCTGTAGTTAAATTCAACATGGTTTTTGAATATCCTTCAATTCTAATATATTCGTTTTCTATTTTAGCTTTTATAACTTCACTAGGAACATTATAAGTCACCGCAACCCAATCGATTGTCTTCTTATATAATTGAGGTTGTTTTTTGTCAGGACATTTTATCACAACAAAATCTGTTAAGCCATTATCTGAAAAAGTAAATTCTGTAGGTTTTTCAACTTCTTTTTGTACGCTTGTAGCTTTCTTTTGAGCGAAAAGATTTGAGCAAAAAAGAATTAATATTAAAATTTTTAATTTATTCATTTTTATAAGTTTGTTGAGTAAAAATAGTAGCTAACGTTCCGCTGCTTCTCGTCAGTTGCGAAGTTCGGAACGAATTATTTTCTGTTAAAGATAAAAATTCTTGCGAAACGTGAACGTGAACTTACAACAAAATTCGCAATTGCGAGAAACAGCTGTT
>NZ_JBDSMB010000112.1:0-18814 GCF_039916025.1 Flavobacterium sp. | reverse complement strand
GATTAACTGACAAGCCAAACGATGGAGTATGATATTGACTTCTTTGGAAGTGAGCAATACTTTTTGACTCATGATAGTGTTGTTTGGGTTGTAAAAGTAGTATTTTTTATTGAGTGTGTCAACTGCTAAGGAAATTTATAGATTAATTAAAGTGTAAGGCTTGCGCCAGATATAGATAATTTATGAGAAATAATAATTATATTTGATTATCATAAATACCACAAAGATGATTAGATTTTATCCCAACGAAGAATTTCGTGAACTCGAAATTGACTATCCGTTACAGAAACGATATGCCTTATCCAACAAAGGCAGACTCATAAGTTTCACAGAATCAATTGAAACCGGAACTTTATTGAATGGTGGAAAAACCAACGGATTCAGAACAATTAGATACAAAGTCATAAAAAAGAATGGAAAAAGAGTTGACAAATCGCTTTTAATATATAAACTTGTCGCTGAATTATTTATCCCAAAACAATCAGATGAACAGTTACACGTAATCCATTTAGATCATATCCTTGACAATGATGATGTCAAAAATTTAAGGTGGGTAACATTGAAAGAAAAATTTGAACACAGAAAAAAAAATCCGAACGTTATAAATAGTGTATTCAAGGTTCAGCAAACCAAACTTAAATCAGATGGTAGAAAACTAACCTTGACTAAAGTAATGCATTTGAAAAAAATCTTGAGCGATCCAAATAGAAAGACAAGAGCAAAAATGTTGGCGAAACAATTCGGAATAAGTGAAATGCAAGTCAGCAGAATAAAAAGCGGTGAAAACTGGGGACATGTAAAAGTTTAAGAACCGAACGGCTAACAGCGGTTTGGTATAATAGTTTGTTTAGTTTTCTTAGTCGGAAATTACTAAATTAAACTTTTGCTATCTTTTAGTTAAATCAATTACAACCTTATGGGAAAAGTAGCAGAAATTAAAACAAAGGAAACTACCGCAAGTGTGACCGATTTTTTAAATGGCATTGAAAATGAACAAAAACGCAAAGACAGTTTTGTGATTTTGGAAATCATGCAAAAAGCAACTGGTGAAGAACCAAAAATGTGGGGCGCTTCAGTGATTGGTTTTGGAAATGTCAGGTATAAAAGTCCGGCCTCAGGAAGAGAAGTCGATTGGCTTCGTCTGGGTTTTTCACCACGAAAAGCAAATTTATCGCTATTCCCTTTGCACTTGCAGTCGCAGGCGGATAATTTAAGCAAATTGGGCAAACACAAAACTGGAGTTGGTTGTCTTTATATTAATAAGCTCGAAGATATTAACCTGAAAGTTTTGGAAGAAATAATTAATACCGCTGTAAAAAAGTAACTATGTCCTCAGAAATAATTGCAACTACACCCAATAGTGAAATTGTAAGTTCACGAATCATAAACTTCCCAACAGAATTAGTTTTTAAAGCCTGGTCAGAACCAAATCATTTAAAAAAATGGTGGGGACCAAAAGGCTTTACAAATACTTTTAACGAATTCGATTTCAGAGTTGGCGGAAAATGGAGCTTTATTATGCACGGCCCAGAGAAAGGGAATTATCCCAATGAAGTTGAGTTTATTAAAATTGAAAAACCAAATCTCATTGCCTGGAAACGATATTCCAAACCACTGTTTCAAATCCTGGCAACCTTTGAAGAATTGCCTGGCGACAATACAAAAATTGTTTTTAAAATGCTTTTTAGCTCGGTTGAAGAATGCAACAAACTAAAACCATTTGTAGTCGATAAGAATGAAGAAAACTTTGATAAACTCGAAGTAGAGCTGGCAAAAATGACCTGAATTTTCATTTAGGAAGCTTTTTAATTTTTCCAATAAATATCTGACAGTAAAATAAATATCATTATCTTTATAATCCTAAATCTTGAGATGTTGCCTATAGTACTAATAGTTTAAACAAATCAATTTATGAAACACAAATTACTTAAAAGTATTGCGTTGGGCGTTATGATAGCATTCGCTGTTGCCTGTCAACCTAAAAAAGAAGAACCCAAAGTCGAACCTGTACCTGCAGTTGACAAAGAAAAAATCAAGGGTGAGATCGAATCCATGGAAACTGTAATGGCAAACATGTATAATATCAGAAGTGTAGCTTCAGAAGAATATTATGATGTTAATGCCACCAGTTTTTCACAAAACAAACCACCATTGGTTGGTAAGTTTGCCATCGACTCATCAATTAAAGAAGATTTAGCGACTTTTCCTGAAGGAGATGTGATTTCTTTCGCAGTAAATGAAATATTCCCTTCCAGCGACGGTAACCAAGTGGTAGAAATCGGAAGCTACAAAGTAGTCGATGCTAAAGGTGAAGTAAAATTTAAAGGAAATTATATGAGCCTTTTTGAAAAAAAGGATGGCAAATATGTTTGCGTCAGAGATATGGGCGCTTCTGATATGCCAAAAAAAGATACAAAATAAAAGCATTTCTGCCCTCAGTCTTGTGGTTTAACCTAAAATTTATTAATTTTTAACCAACCAATTTATGAAAAACAAGATTTTGAAAGGAATTGTATTAGGTGTAATTACAACTTTAGTTATTGCCTGTCAGCCTAAAAAAGAAGAAGTAGCAGCAGCACCTGCTGTAGACAAAGAAGCTATCAAAGCTGAATTACAAACTCTGGAATCCGGATTTGCCGATGCCATGAATGCCCGAAAAGCAGATGGAATTACTTATTATGCAGACGATGCTACAAGTTATTCGCAAAACAAACCGCCTTTAGTAGGCAAAGATGCTATCTACAAATCGGTGAAAGAAGAAGTAGACGGCATGGAAGCAGGAGCAAAAATTTCTTTTACTGCTAACGAAGTTTATCCTTCAAGTGATGGAAATCAGGCAGTAGAATTAGGCAGTTACAAAGTTGTTGATTCTACGGGTACAACAAAAAGTACTGGAAATTATATGGCTTTGTTCGAAAAAAGAGATGGCAAATATATCTGCATTCGTGATATGGGCGCATCTGATATGCCAAAAAAGGAAGAAAAAAAATGATTCTACCACAGTTTAATTTTGAGAAGCACTTCCAAACGGAAGTGCTTTTTTTGTACTTTTAAATTCCTAAATAAATTTATGTCCAAACTTCCTAATATTGGCACCACTATCTTTACTATAATGTCGCAAATGGCAACAGAATACAACGCCATTAATCTTTCTCAGGGTTTTCCAAATTTCCCGGTTGACAAACGATTAACTGATATTGTAGCCCGATTAGCAGCCGAAAATGTACACCAATATATGCCTATGAGTGGATTCCCGCCGCTTTTAGAAAAGATTGCAAAACTTACACAACAATCTTATCAAAGAACTGTTAGTCCAAAAGATGAAATCCTAATCACTGCCGGAGCCACCGAAGGAATATTTGCTGCGATTCAGGCTTTAGTCAATGCCAATGAACAAGTTATTATCCTTGATCCGAGTTACGATTGCTACGAAGCTCCAATCCTGTTATGCAACGCAAAACCAATCCGTGTTCCTCTCAACGATAATTTTACACCAAATTGGGAGACAATAAACGCTGCAGCAAATGAAAAAACTAAACTTATCATCATCAATAATCCGCATAATCCAACAGGAAAAACATGGACAGAAAGTGATTTTCTTCAATTGGAAAAATTGACTGACTCCTTCCCTAACCTAATCGTTCTTTCAGATGAAGTTTATGAATACATCACTTTTGAACAACCCCATATTTCAATACATCATCGTCTAAAATTATGGAACCGCAGCATTATAGTTTCTTCTTTTGGGAAATCGTTTCATATTACCGGTTGGAAAATTGGCTATTTAATAGCACCCGAACATTTAATGAAAGAAATCAAAAAAGCGCATCAGTTTTTGGTTTTTAGTGTCAATAGTATTTCACAAGCCGCAATTTCAGAATATTTAGATGTTGTTGATGTGTATAGTTTGGGTAATTTCTATCAACAAAAAAGAGATTTCTTTCGCGATTTATTGAAAGATACCAAACTTGAACTGCTCCCATGTGAAGGCACTTACTTTCAGGCTGTTTCTTATGCCGCCATTTCCAGTGAAAATGATTTGACATTCACCAAAAGATTAGTAACCGAATTTGGTGTAGCAACTATTCCCATTTCTCCTTTCTATGCCAACTCAAAAGATACTAAATGCATTCGGTTTTGTTTTGCCAAAGATGATGCAACACTTATCCAGGCCGCTGAACGTTTGATGAAATTATAATTAAATGGCTGTCTACTTATTGTACACCTCTAATTTTAGGATTGCCAATAAAAAAATCTAATTTTGGATTATGAATTTCATCCGAATACTTTTCCTTCTAATAATTTTACTTTTTTCGTCGGGCAGTTATGCTTCGCCGTTAGAGAATCCGTTGATGCAAAAAGGTTGGGCCGCATTGGTGAAAGATAACGAGAATGAAGCTTTTCGATACTTCTGGCAGGCACATGAAAAAGCCAAAAAGGATAAAAGCACCGCCGACAATGCTGAATCTTTACTCTATTTAGGAATCTGTTCGTATGGCTCCAGCCTTGAAAAAGGATTGCAATTTGTCACACAATCACTTAACGAATATAAAATTCTGGAGAAAACAAATCCGGAAAAAGCCCTGATTGGCCGCTACAAATGTTTGCAACTTATCAGTACTATTTATTCCCGTCAAAAAAAATATGACGAAGCCATGCGTCTGAGCAGTGAAGTTGTTACCGAATTAAAAGATAAAAATGATAAGTCAGGAACACTCGGATTGGCTTATAATAGCTTAGGCTATTTACATGATCTGAAGAATGAAAAAGCAGCAGCTGAAAACTATTATATCTTAGCTTTAAATGAATTTGAAAAGGAAAATAATATTGCTTATTTGCCAACTTCTTATTGTAAAATGGGTGAAATTGCTTCAGCCAAAAATCAAAAAGAAATCAGTCTTGATTACTTCAAAAAAGCATTAACTCTTGCCGAGACTTCCGAAAACAAACAAGCTCAAATTACGTCAATGATTGCAATGGGAAAATGGTACCTCAAGTTTGAAGGCAACTTACTTCAGGCAGAAAATTATTTTAATAAAGCCAGAATAATTGCAGCGTCGCTTTCGGATAAATTATTTGAAATCAAAACTATAGAAGCTTTAATTGAACTAAAAAAGAAAGAAGAAAACTTTAAAGAAGTAAGTCAATTACAAAATGAAATCATCACGATTAAAGACAGCTTTTACTCTTTTGAAAGAGAACAGATTGTAAAGAGTCTGGAAGTACAATTTGATGTTTCAGAGAAAAACAGAAAGCTGCAATTGGTATCAGCCGAAAAGGAAGTTTCCAAATTAACGAACTATCTTTTGATAATGCTTTTGGCTTTACTGATTGTAGTGTTTACTATTTTGTATTTCTTTTTAAAACGAATCAACAAACGAGACAAACAACTACTCAAAACCAAAGAGGAATTGGTCAATCTTATGGAAGACCAAAAACAATTGAAAGAGCAACAATTCCAAAACGACATCGAATATAAAGAAAGTCAGCTGAGTGCTATCACAATTCAGATGCTGGAGAAAAACGAATTGCTGGACGAAATAAAAACGATACTCAACAAGAAAGAACCCACATCTGAAAAAGAAATCAAAAAGCTGGTTTCTAAATACACCATCCAGGACAACAACTGGAAAGATTTCGATAATTATTTTGAAAGCGTCAACAAAAACTTCTACACCAGACTAAAACAAAAGTATCCTGAGATAAGCTCAAACGATTTAAAAATATGTGCGCTTATCAAATTGAATCTGTCCATTAAAGAAATGGCCTCTATCTTAAACATTTCTCCCGACAGTGTTAAAACTGCCCGTCATCGCTTGCGCAAAAAACTACAATTAAACACAGAAGAAAACCTTACTGATTTTATTCTTTCTGTTTAACTTAAACGCTGTAAAATCGAATAATTACAGGCTTGTACACTTAATGTAAACCTCAAAAAACTAAAAGTGAAATTCATGCTTTATACATTTGGATAAACCAAAAAATAAAAGCTATGAAACATTTTTTACTTCGCGGAAGCAGCTTATTACTACTGCTTACAATTTCACTTCTTTCTCAAAAGAATTATTCGCAAACACCAACACTGCAGTTTGTAAAAATCCTCGAATCGGAACACGACCAGGGTGTTTGGTCGAGAGCTACAGTCACTGATGCCGATGGAAATTTTTATGTGACAGGCTTATTCCACGGAACAGTTGATTTTGATACAAGTTCAGTAACAAGTTTTCCATTAGTTTATCAGGGTGGAATTCCAAACGATGGCGATGGTGAATCGGATGTTTATATCGCTAAATACAACTCGAATGGCGAACTTATCTGGGCAAAAGACTTATTGGAACCAACGTTTACTGGCATGAACGAAGAACGGGCTTCCGCAATGATTCTTGATAACAATAATAATCTATTCCTAACCGGATTTACCAATACACGTGGTCAGTTTGTTTCAAAATGGGACAGCAATGGCAATGAAATCTGGACAAAATATTTTGATGATACCACCGATAATGCAGTAACGACTTTTGCTGTTAGAAAAAAAGGGAATTCAATATTAATTTCAGGTGTGTTTTCCCAGACATTAGATTTTGACCCATCGGTTGCAGGAACAACATCGCTTACAGCAATAAATAGTGATGGCTTTTTATTATCACTTTCAGAAGATGGTAATTTTGAATGGGTGAAGCAATTCAGATGTAATGGTGGAGTCATCATCACCGGGCTTGAAGTTGATATTGCCAGCAATATTTTCCTGAGTGGTATCTTTCTGGGAACTGTTGATTTAGATCCAAATCCTGCAGCTTCTACTCTTATCACCTCACAATCGGTTTCGAGTGGAGCTATAAGCTCTGCTTTTTTAGCCAAATATAACAGTAACGGAGAATTGCTTTGGAACAGACATCTAAGAGGTAATAGCACAACCGACTTTTTCCTCGTTTTTGTCAAAAAAGATTCTCTAAATAACATTATTCTTTCCGGTGCGTTTAACGGAATTACAACATTTTTACCATCAACAACTTCATTAAATACAGCAGGATTTTATACTTCTTTTTTAGCCAAATACAATAATGACGGAACCTTGCTTTGGTCGAATCTTTTTGGGACACCAAGCGGAACACAGACAACTATTTTTCCGTCTTCGTTTTGTGCCAATGTAATAACCGATAGCTGTAATAACATTTATGTTTCAGGAGAATTCCAGGGAAATTGCGACTTTAATCCTTCAACTGATGACAATATTCTCAGCGCTCCGACTAATCTTGTTAGCGCTTTCGTAGCTGCCTATTCACCAACTGGAGAACATCAATGGTCAATGAATGTTGGTGGTCTTGGTAGTGTTACCTTTGTTGAATTTAATGGGTATTTGCCAATTGCTTTAGACAATAATAATGATATAATCTTTACAGGCACGTTCAGACAGCAACTTGATTTTGACCCTTCGTCTACAGGCTCTACACTTTTAAGTTCAAATTCAGTAAATCCGAATATTGCCGGTGTTTTTATAGCCAAATATGACAACCCAATAGAAAGTTGTTTACTCGGTACAAATTCTTTGAAAGAAAAGAGTTTTATTATTTATCCAAATCCATCTAAAGGTTTGGTGACAATTGCTACTACTGCATTTACAGAATCATATACTATGACTGTTTATGACATTTCTGGTAAACTTTTAGTAACTGACAAAATTGAAACTGAGGCAGCAACATTCAATTTTAGCGCTTTTAGCAAAGGAATTTATATTATCCAATTAAACAGTGGTAACAAATCCTTGCACCAAAAACTAATTTTAGAATAACGCAAACCTTTGATTCATAAACATTTTCAGCATTGTACACCTATTGTCAACCTGTTTTTTTAGTCTGCCTTATAATTTAAAAATAACTTTGTTTTTGAAAAATTGCTATGAAACCGAAGATTCACGAACACAAAAAAATAAACTCTCGTGAGTAAATTTATTTTTCAATTAACCAAAAAAAAAACTGCTATGAAGAAGAATTATTTTATTGTAACGCTAATTTTATTAGTCGCTCCTTTTTGCTCTCAGGCACAGGTTGTCAATGGCAACTTTGAAAATGTCAAACCCAATTTCCTGCCAAGTAATTGGGGAATGACTTTTTTGCAACAAATTGTAATTGATACTCAAACTGGCGAGCAGGTAGGCGACCAAATTCAATATACTTGGTGTTTTCCATCAATGGTTTATGCATCAACCGAAGCCAAAGATGGTCAATATGCCATGGAAGTTTCCAATGCTTATAATGCTACTGAAGATGTTGTCATTCCCGGAATCGCAACTATCTTTAGTGACCCTGAACAAGATGGACCAGGATGGAATCCCGGAGTACCGGTTGAACCTAATGCTTCTGTAATCTTGCTTGGATTTGATTATAAGTTTTTACCTGTTGGCAATGATATTGCTGAAGCGACTTTAGTAGTCAATGATGCAGATGGGAACGAAATTGGCAGAGCTTCCCTCGATATCAGTGGAACTCATAGTGTTTACGAATATGTGTATACTCCGATAACAGTGACTAATGCTGGAACACCTGCATTTATGTACATTTCATTCAGTATGGCTAAAGAAGGTTCTACACCAACATTTGGTTCACGCTTGGTTGTCGACAATGTTATTGTAAATTTTAGCACCTTGATTGTTTCTGAAAATCCGGAACAAGGCGCAAAAGTATATCCTACGCTTGTTGACAATGAAATAAATATTGTTCCAAATGGATTCTCTGAGTCTGTTTTGTATAAAATAATTAATTCCGAAGGTAAAATTGTAAAGCAAAATAAGGTGAATCAGGATTCAACTTATGTTTATACTATGGATGTTAGCGACCTAAGCTCTGGAATGTACTTCTTAAATATTCAGGATGAATCAAAAAACAGTACTAAAAAGTTCATCAAGAAATAAAAATTTGTTTTGTTTATAGGTTATCTGCTTATGCCGAATTGCTAGTGAAAACTACAATTTGGCATATTTTTTTTCAAAGGTTTCTTTATATATTTACAAAAATTAAACCTTATGAATTTTTCAGCAAAAATGCTTCGCGATAATGCTTTATCAGATAAAGTAATAGTAGTTACTGGTGGCGGAAGTGGATTAGGCAAAGCCATGACCAAATATTTCCTGGAATTAGGCGCCAAAGTTGCCATTTCATCCCGTGATTTGGAAAAACTAAAAACTACCGCATCCGAATTAGAAAAAGAAACAGGCGGAAAATGCCTGCCTATTCAATGTGATGTTCGCCATTATGATCAGGTTGAAGCCATGCTTGCCGAAGTATTGAAAACATTTGGCAAAGTAGATGTGTTGCTTAATAATGCTGCCGGAAACTTCATCTCTCCAACCGAAAGACTTTCTGCGAATGCTTTTGATACCATAATCGATATCGTTTTAAAAGGTTCCAAAAACTGCACACTTGCTTTTGGAAAACATTGGATTGCCGAAAAACAAACCAATTGCAATGTCCTAAATATCGTAACAACTTACGCTTGGACAGGTTCAGGTTATGTGGTGCCAAGTGCAACTGCAAAAGCCGGAGTTTTGGCAATGACCAGAAGTTTGGCTGTAGAATGGGCAAAATACGGAATCCGAATGAACGCAATTGCTCCCGGACCATTTCCAACAAAAGGCGCCTGGGACAGATTATTGCCAGGTGACTTAGCCGAAAAATTTGACATGGCTAAGAAAGTGCCGCTGAAACGTGTTGGTGACCATCAGGAATTAGCCAATTTAGCAGCGTATTTAGTTTCTGATTTCTCTGCTTATATCAATGGTGAAGTTATTGTAATCGATGGTGGCGAATGGTTACAGGGTGCAGGACAATTCAACATCTTAGAAAAAATTCCACAGGAAATGTGGGATATGCTCGAGATGATGATTAAGAATAAAGGCAGTAAATAAAAGTGTTCAGTTTGCAGTAGCAGTAGGCAGTTTTGATTTATTTTTATTTTACTGAAAACTGCGACTGAGACTGTTAACTAGCTCTTCAAAACTTTACAAGAATGTTAACAAAATTACGTTGGCAAAGCCATAAATAATTGTATTTTTACGGCTCTAAATTTTTAAAAATTAAATGGGTAAAATCATTGCTATTGCCAATCAAAAAGGTGGTGTTGGAAAAACAACAACTTCTGTAAACCTTGCAGCATCACTGGGAGTTCTAGAAAAAAAAGTGTTATTAATAGATGCTGATCCACAAGCCAACGCCAGTTCCGGTTTGGGTATTGATGTGGAAAATATTGCAATTGGTACTTATCAAATTCTGGAACACAGCAATACACCTTCAGAAGCTATAATTCCATGCAGCGCTCCGAATGTTTGGGTAATTCCTTCACATATTGATTTGGTTGCCATTGAAATTGAATTAGTTGACAAAGAAAACCGCGAGTACATGCTTAAGCAGGCTTTAGAAAGCGTTAAAGATGATTATGATTATATCTTAATTGATTGTGCGCCATCTTTAGGTTTGTTAACACTAAATGCGCTAACCGCTGCCGATAGTGTAGTTATCCCAATTCAATGTGAATATTTTGCGCTTGAAGGTTTAGGAAAACTATTAAACACTATTAAAAGTGTTCAAAAAATACATAACGCCAATTTGGATATCGAAGGACTTTTATTAACCATGTTTGACTCGCGTTTGCGATTGTCAAATCAAGTGGTTGAAGAAGTACAAAAACATTTTAGTGATATGGTTTTCAAAACTATCATCCAGCGAAATGTGAAATTAAGCGAAGCACCAAGTTTTGGTGAAAGTATTATTAACTTTGATGCAACAAGCAGAGGTGCTACAAATTACTTAAGTTTAGCACAGGAAATTATCAAGAAAAACAGCAATTAAGCCATGGCAAAAGCTATAAAAAAACAAGCATTAGGAAGAGGTTTATCAGCCTTGCTGAAAGATCCTGAGAATGATATTAAATCGATTGGTGATAAAAATGCAGACAAACTTGTTGGCAATATCATCGAATTAGATATTGAGGCGATTGCCATTAATCCATTTCAACCAAGAAGTAATTTCAATGAAGATTCACTTCAGGAATTAGCGGCTTCTATCAAAGAATTGGGTTTAATCCAACCGATTACCGTTCGGAAATTAGATTTTAATAAATACCAATTGATTTCTGGTGAACGTCGTTTACGTGCCTGCAAATTAGTAGGTTTGAAAACAGTTCCGGCTTACATCAGAATTGCCAATGACAATGAATCTTTGTTAATGGCTTTGGTTGAAAATATTCAACGTCACGATTTAGATCCAATTGAGATTGCGCTTTCCTATCAAAGATTAATCGACGAGATTCAATTGACACAGGAGCAAATGAGCGAGCGCGTTGGAAAAAAACGTTCTACAATCGCTAACTATTTACGTTTGTTAAAGTTAGACCCAATCATTCAAACCGGAATTCGCGATGGATTTATTAGCATGGGCCACGGTCGTGCGATTATCAATATCGAAGATCAGGATGTTCAGACTGATATTTATCAAAAAATAGTAAGCCAGAATCTTTCAGTTCGTGAAACGGAAGCTTTAGTGAAAAATTATCAGGACAGCATTAAACCTGCTCTGGCAAAAGCCAAAAAAACGGCAACATTTGCTGTAGCAGATGAACAGAAAAAAGCATTCGTAAATTTCTTTGGTTCCAAAATAGATGTAAAAATTGCCGGAAACGGGAAAGGGAAAATTACAATTCCATTTCACTCTGAAGAAGATTTCAACCGCATTATCAAACTAATAAAAGGTTAGTGAATAAGTTTTTCTACATAGCTATATTCTTTTTTCTATTTGGGAATCACTCTATTTTTGCTCAACAAATTGGGGAAGCTTTAATAGCAAAAGACACTGTAAAATTACAAGAGATAGATCCGCTCAGACCAACAAAAGCGGCTTTTTATTCTGCACTTCTTCCGGGTTTAGGCCAGGCTTACAACAAAAAATACTGGAAAGTCCCAATTGTGTATGGCGCCATTGGAACCAGCATGTATTTTTATGTTGACAACAACAAAAAATATCACAATTATCGTGACGCTTACAAAAGAAGATTAGCCGGATTTAATGATGACCAATACCAATATCTTGACAATTCCAGGTTAATTGCTGCACAACGTTTTTACCAGCGAAACAGGGATTTATCATTATTGATTTCTGTTGGGTTTTATATTTTGAATATAGTTGAAGCCAATGTTGATGCACATTTAGCGCAGTTTAACGTGAATGATAAATTGACATTCCAACCAGAAATTTATCAAAATGAAATCAACTACAAACCCAACTTAGGCTTAAGTTTAAATTACAAATTCTAAATGAAAATAGCATTATTGGGATATGGCAGAATGGGTAAAGTAATCGAAAGAATTGCTTTAGAAAGAGGTCATGAAATTGTGTTGAAAAAAGACGAACACAATACTTTTGACGGACTTTCAACTGCCGATGTTGCTATCGATTTTAGCGCACCTGATATTGCCGTTGAAAACATATCTGCTGCTATCAATCTTGGAATACCGGTGATTTCGGGAACAACAGGCTGGCTTGAAAATTATCATCAGATAGAAAAACTTTGTAACGAAAAAAATGCTGCCTTTCTTTATGGTTCAAATTTCAGTTTAGGCGTAAATTTATTCTTTGAACTGAATGATTATCTGGCAAAGATGATGGCTAAATTCAAAGATTATAAAGTTTCAATGGAAGAAATTCATCATACACAAAAACTGGACAAACCTAGCGGAACAGCCATTTCATTGGCTAACGCTGTTATCAATCGTACAGATAAAAACAATTGGGCTATTGAGAACCCAAAAGAAGATGATGTTTTTATCGATGTAAAACGAATTGAAGATGTCCCGGGAACACATAGTATTTTTTACAATTCTGATGTAGATTTTATCGAAATAAAACATGTAGCACACAATCGTGAAGGCTTTGCACTTGGCGCCGTTGTTGCTGCCGAATGGATTATTGGCAAGAAAGGCATTTTCTCGATGAAAGACGTACTTGATTTAAATTCCAAATAACAAAAGACAAATTCCAAAGAACAAATACCAAGTTGTAACAAATCTCAAAATAAGTTAACTAATAAACTTTTAAACGCTTAAACTTTTTTTAAACTTCTAAACTCAGCATCATGTCATTATATCAATGGTTTATATTCATTCTACTTGTTCAAATCGTTCATGGTTTAGGAACCTGGAAATTATACGAAAAAGCAGGGAGAAAATCTTGGGAAGCTTTTATCCCAGTATATAATTCCATCGTTTTGATGAAAATCATCAACAGACCAACCTGGTGGACATTGCTCCTATTCATTCCGGTTATCAACTTGATAATGTTTCCGGTAGTTTGGGTTGAAACCCTCAGAAGTTTTGGTAAAAACTCAACACTTGATACACTTTTAGGAATCTTTACTTTTGGACTTTATATTTATTATATCAACTACACACAAGATGTAAAATACATTTCTGAGAGAAGTTTGGTAGCCCGAACGAAAACAGGCGATACCGTTAGCTCGTTGCTTTTTGCAATAGTTGTGGCAACTTTGGTACATACTTACGTGATGCAGCCATATACAATTCCATCTTCTTCTTTGGAAAAATCACTACTGATTGGTGATTTCCTTTTCGTGAGTAAATTTCATTATGGTGCAAGAACACCAATGACAACAGTCGCTGCGCCAATGGTTCACGATACTTTGCCTTTAATTCATGTAAAATCATATTTATATGATGACAATAATCCAGACTCATGGAAGAATAAATTACAGCTTCCTTATTTTAGGTTTCCTGGTTTTGAAAAAATTAAAAACACTGATATCGTTGTATTCAACTGGCCAAGAGATACATTATTTCATATGTACAAACCAGCCGACAGAAGATATAGCAAACCTATTGACAAAAAAACAAACTATGTAAAACGTTGTGTTGGAATTGCTGGTGATAGTTTACAAATCAAAAATGGCAATGTCTTTATCAATGGAAAATTATTGATACTACCAGAAAGAGCCAGACCTCAGTTTTGCTTTAATGTTGCGCTTAAAGATGGTATTGACGAAACATTTTTACAACAGAATGAAGTAAAAGAATATACTTATGTCTTTAAAATGGAGCGTAAATTATGGGATAATAACGTTGTTAAGCAATTTTTAAATGATCAAAATGTCAGAGTTACTGAAATAGCTATAGATTCTACAGGTGCTTATTTTAATGCGCCAGCTATTACTTCTGATATCTTTAAAAAATTGAATTTAAGTATTCCTTATTATCAGGCAAATCTAACAGTTCAAAAAGCTGATTTATTAAAGAATGATCCAAATGTCGCATCTGTAAAAAGATTTATTAAAACTGGAGTTGAAGACGGAATATACCCAGATCCTCTGGACGGGAAGCCAACTACATTAAATAACTGGAATAGTGATAATTTTGGACCTATTTATATTCCAAAAGCTGGCGCTACAGTTAAACTGGATTTAAAATCATTGCCTTTTTACAAAATCATCATCACTGAATATGAAGGCAATAAATTGAAAGTTGTCGGTAATGATATTCTAATCAATGATAAAAAAGCAACTACCTATACTTTCAAACAGAATTATTACTGGATGATGGGAGATAACAGAAATAATTCGTT
Source organism: Flavobacterium sp. (assembly GCF_039916025.1). Lineage (GTDB taxonomy): Bacteria > Bacteroidota > Bacteroidia > Flavobacteriales > Flavobacteriaceae > Flavobacterium. The sequence continues at coordinate 4,196 of NZ_JBDSMB010000112.1, read as the reverse complement.
AGATGCCCGTTATTTTGGTTACACACCGGAAGACCATATCGTTGGAAAACCAGTTTTCATTTGGATGAGTTGGGATAGCAACGGAAAAGGCATGAACAAAATCCGTTGGGAAAGATTATTCACAACTGTTGGTGGCGATGGACAACCTCAGTCGTATTTCAAATATTTCATTGGGTTGTTAGCCTTGTATTTTGTTGGTGATTATTTTTGGAAAAAAAGAAAAGCCAGTAAAGGGTAATTTGTTGATATGGTAATTCGGTTATTCGATTTTTCAAATAACCAAATCCACGAATAACCAAATAAACAAGCGAAGCTATGTATATTTTCTCTTTTGAAAAATTAGATGTTTGGATTGAAGCAAAAGAGTTTTCAAAAGATATTTATGCAATAACTTCAAAATTCCCTGATACAGAAAAATTTGGATTAATATCCCAATTAAGAAGGGCTTCTATATCAATTGCTTCAAATATTGCTGAAGGTTCAGCAAGAAAAAGTTTTAAAGACAAAGCACATTTTACTACAATGGCTTTTGGTTCAGCTGTAGAAGTTCTTAACCAGTTAATAATTTCATTTGAGTTAGATTTTGTTTCAGAAGTTGATTATTTACAATTAAGAGCGCAATTAGAAAGTGTTACCAACAAACTAAATGCACTTCGAAATTACCAAATCGACAAATCAGAAGAAACCAAATAACCAAATAACCGAATCCACAAATGAACGTTATAATCCATCCAAGCTACTTCCCTTCTATCAGTCATTTTGTGGCGATTGCCAAAGCTGATGTTGTGACGTTTGAAATGGAAGATAATTTTCAGAAGCAAACCAACAGAAACCGAATGTACATCTATAGTCCAAACGGGATTCAGTTGTTGAATGTCCCTGTCAAACACACCAAAGAAGCGCATCAGCGAACCAAAGATGTCAGGTTGGAAACTGCTTTCGATTGGCAAAAACAACACTTCAAATCACTGGAAGCTGCTTATAGGACTTCGCCTTTCTTTGAATATTTTGAAGATGACATACTGCCTATTTTTCAAAAGAAACATACTTTTTTAATGGATTTGAATCTGGAAACGATGTCGATAGTTTCCAAATGCCTCCGATGGGAATTTGATTACACCGAAACTGCTGAATATTTCCATGAAGTGAATGACAAAGCCGATTTCAGAAATCTAATCAATGGTAAAAAAGATACTGCAGCTTTTCAGCCTTACACACAGGTTTTTGGAGAGAAACATGGTTATTTAAACAACCTTTCCATTTTGGATTTGCTATTCAATGAAGGAAGATATGCTTTGGATTATTTGAGGAAGCAGGAAGTTTAGTTACTCAATAAACGAAAGCCGCGCCATCACAGGAAAGTGATCCGAGTTTTGAAATTTAGTAAACGTAGCAAAACTTTTGACTTTCATTTTTTTACTCGCAAAAATATAGTCAATTCGCGCTGGGTAATATTTGAATTTGTAGGTTTGCCCAAAACCGTTTCCGGCTTCTTCAAAGCAATCATTCAAATCGGATTTAATGTTGCGATACACGTACGAAAACGGACTGTTATTCATGTCGCCACAAATAATCACAGGATATTTACACTCGCTTTTATGCTTTACTAAAATTTCGGCTTGCTGTTCCTGCTTTTTAAAAGCATCCCGAATTCGGTTAAAAAGCTGTTGCGATTTGTTCTGATTTATCGAATCAACATGCTCTGAAATCTCATTCACATCCGGAGAAATCTTGATGGATTGTAAATGAATATTATAAACGCGGATAGTATCTTTTCCCCTTTTTATATCGGCATAAATGATATTATTTCCCGCAGTCGGAATTTTGAAATCGCCCTGATTAAATATTGGAAACTTAGAGAAAATAGCCTGGCCGGTTTTGATTTGCTTGCCTTCCATAAAAATGGCTTTGTATTTATAAACTCTCAGGTCGACTTTAGCATTTTCAGAATATTCCTGAATGCACAAAACATCAGGATTTTGTTCATTGATAAAGCTCAAAATAGTGTTACCGACATCATCGCTATTAATCCAATCAAACAAATTAAACAAACGGACATTATAGCTCATCACCGTGAAATCTTTTTCCTCTTTCTCAATATCATTGGAAGAAAAATTATAAAATTTATTGATGAAAGTGATTCCGAGTAATAATACCAATCCGGAAAGAATGACTTGTCTTTTTAACTGCAACAGCCAATACGTAAAAAAGCATGCGTTTAAAATAAGAAACAACGGCAAAATAAGGGTTAACACCGAAAGCAATGGAAACATTTTAGGTGCCAGAAATGGTAAAATATACGCAACGAACGTCAATACAGTAACCACTATATTGAAGCCAAATACTATTTTATTAAACCACGATAGTTTTTTCAAAAAAATTCAAATTTAAAAATTCCAATTCCAATTAACCTACTTGTCATTCCCGTGAAGACGGGAACTATTTCCCTGCTTTAAACAGAAACTCTTTCTCTTCTGCTGTTAGGCTATCATAACCTGACTGACTGATTTTATCCAAAATTTCGTCCAGCTGTTGTTGCGTTTTATCTTTGATAACAATTTTACTCTCTCTTTTAACCGCAGGCTTTTTGGGATTTACATGCACTCTTTTGAAAGGTGTAGCCTTTTTGGGGCTGAATAAATTGGTAAAAAAATCAATTATTGCATTTACAGGCTTACTCAAATCGGTTCCGTTTTGTAATAGCTTGATGTAAATATAGCCAAAAAAAGCTCCGCTGAAATGAGCGATATGTCCACCTGTATTATCTAATCCTATCTGAAGTAAAAAAAGTAGTAAAATCACTCCTGTAATATGCCAAAGTTTTACATATCCAATGAGCAATAATCTAATTTCCATCAAAGGCTGATATGTTGTTGTCGCAACTAAAAGGGCCATAATTGCGGCAGAAGCTCCTATTAAAACGGAAGTTTTTCCCAATACATAAAAAGAAATCACAAAGACCAATCCTGAGAAAATAGCGCTTAAGATATATAATCCAAAATATTGTTTTTGTGTAAAGAAAGTCAGGAATAATCTACTTGAAAAATGCAGCACCATCATATTGAAAAACAAATGCATTGGTCCACCATGCAAAAACGCGTAGGTTAATAATGTCCATGGATTTGTTAAAACAGTTATGGGATTTGATGAAAGTGCCAGCCAGTTTGGATAATCAAAATAACCAAGCTTGAATTGATAGAAAACAAGAGATAGTAAAAAGATGCCAACATTCCAATAAATCATTTTATTGGCAATGCCGCCTGTTCTGTACTGCATTTTTATGTCGTCAAGAATAGTGCTCATTGTTTAATTCCAACGATTTTTATTAAACTGATTTCGTTTCCAGTACCACATCATTATAAAACCTGTTAAGGCGCCTCCAACGTGGGCAAAATGGGCAATCCCTGTTCCACCGGCGCCAAAAAGAGAATTCCCCCTAAAGCCCAAAAACAAATCGACCGCAATTAATCCCGGTACGAAATATTTGGCTTTAATCGGAATCGGAATAAACATAATTCCCAATTCAGCCATTGGAAACATAAAAGCAAAGGCAGTTAACAATCCATAAATAGCTCCGGAAGCTCCAAGAGAAGGTGTTTGAAAATTCATAGCAGCTTGAAATAACGCATCAAAAGATGAAACATTTAATTCATTTGACTTTCCTAATTTATCAAAAATTGGTTTAATATTTTCTAAAAATAAATCTTTTCTAAAATAATCACCATCACTAAAATTAACACTTAAAATTTGATTAATAGTATCTCTCGATAAATTTAAATATTCAGCATTATGTAATTCTTGTTGTATTTGAAAATAATTAAAGCCTGTATGCAATAAAGCTGCACCTAATCCGCAGGAAATGTAAAAGAAAATAAATTTCTTTGGTCCCCAAAAATGTTCCAATGCACTTCCAAAAGAAACCAAGGCAAACATATTAAAAACGATATGCATCAAATTGGGCATTGGAGCATGCATAAACATATGGGTAATTGGCTGCCAAACTCTAAAATTATTACTCTCAGGATAGTATAAAGAAAGTAAAGGATAGGCATTGGTTACAAATTGTGAACCTATAAAAAATATAATATTGATAATCAGTAACTGCTTAACAGTATTTGTCATTTGCATCATAAGCTGAATTTTTTATCTAAATCTTCTACACTCATCGTGATGAATGTTGGTTTTTGAAATGGTGA
>NZ_JBDSMB010000111.1:0-11112 GCF_039916025.1 Flavobacterium sp. | reverse complement strand
AAACAATCAATAAATTCCTGAACAACAACGGTTCTAAAACGGTTGACCATTTCCACAAAAGACTTGGTTTGATTATGTGGAACAAAGTTGGAATGGGAAGAAATGCAAAAGGATTAACCGAAGCTGTCGCTGAAATTGCGGCGCTAAAAGAAGAATTCTACAAAGATGTTTACGTTCCGGGAACTTCAGACGAGTTAAATCCAGAGTTGGAAAAAGCACTTCGTGTTGCCGACTTTATCGATTTAGGTCAATTAATGGCAATGGATGCACTTCAGAGAAACGAATCTTGTGGCGGTCACTTCCGTGAAGAATATCAGGATTCAGAAGGTGAAACACTTCGTGATGACGAAAACTTCTCTTTTGTTGGCGCGTGGGAATATATGGGTTACGACATCAGCAAGGAAATCCTGAACAAGGAAGAATTGAAATACGAGTTTATAAAAATTGCAGCGCGTAACTACAAGTAGTAATTAGTGATTAGTAATTAGTGAATAGTATGGGAGAAATAAAAACATATAAAGATTTATTGATTTGGCAAAAAGGAATAGATATAGTTTTGTTAACTTACAAGATAACTAAATCTTTCCCGCAAGAAGAAATATATGCTTTGACAAGTCAAATCAAAAGAGCTTCGGTTTCAATTCCTTCTAATATTGCGGAGGGTTATGGAAGAAATACTGATAAATCTTTAAGCCATTTTATTGATATTTCAAGAGGTTCATTATACGAGTTGGAAACACAATTACTAATAGCTAAGCAATTGGAATTTATCCAGGATTTAGAAATATATAATAAGGTAAGTAGTTTGATTAATGAAGAAAGTAAAATGATTAATGCATTTTATAACTCTCTAGCAAAAAGCTAGTCACCAATTACTAATTACCAATCACTTAAAATAAAACACATGAGTGCAGCAAAAAATATCAATATCAACCTTAAGATTTGGCGTCAACAAAATGCAAAAGCTAAAGGTAGCATGGAAACTTATAAATTAGATAATGTTTCAACTGCAAGTTCATTTTTGGAAATGTTAGACCAATTGAACGAGCAATTAATTAACGATAAACAATCTCCTGTAGCATTTGATCACGACTGTCGTGAGGGAATCTGCGGTATGTGTTCGTTATACATCAATGGTAGAGCACATGGACCGGAAACCGGAACTACAACCTGCCAATTGCACATGCGTAAATTCAAGGATGGCGATACCATTTTTATCGAACCATTCAGAAGCAAAGCTTTCCCGGTTGTTAAAGATTTGGTGGTTGACCGTAGTTCTTTCGACAGAATCCAGCAAGCCGGTGGTTTCGTTTCGGTAAATACTTCGGGTAGAACGATTGACGCGAATGCAACTCCGGTTCCAAAACACGATGCAGACAGATCTTTTGAAGCTGCAGCCTGCATTGGTTGTGGCGCTTGTGTGGCGAGTTGTAAAAATGGTTCAGCAATGCTATTTGTTGGCGCCAAAGTTTCGCAATATGCTTTGTTGCCACAAGGTAGAGTTGAAGCTACAGCGCGTGTTCTTAATATGGTCCGCCAAATGGACGAAGAAGGATTCGGAAACTGTACAAATACCGGTGCCTGCGAAGTGGAATGTCCCAAAGGAATTTCACTGGAAAACATCGCCCGCATGAACAGAGAATATTTAGCAGCGAGTTTAAAGTAATAAATGGGCATTACCCAAAGCATAAGGCAATAATAAAAGTGCGTTCAGTTTTGGGCGCATTTTTTTTTGGGGCGTGTCCCTTCGGGCCGCGCTTTACGTTCCAATCTTTTTAGGATTGTCTTCCGTTTTACTACAGGGCAATCCTAAAAAGGATTTCCACTGCAATCGCTCACGCATTCCTGCTCAGAAAAATGTATATTTGATGTAAACAACTAGACAAATGAAACTGCTAATTTCACGTTTACTTTTACTGATTGTCTTTTCACTTTCCAGCTTAGTTTCAGCGCAAAATCTAAAACTAATGACCTATAACATCCGTTTGGATTTAGCTTCTGACGGAGAAAACTCGTGGCCGAACCGCAAGGAATATTTCTGTTCACAATTAGCTTTTTATGAACCCGATGTATTTGGAATTCAGGAAGCATTACCGCATCAGGTAACTGATATTGCGACTTTGCTGCCAAAATACAATTATGCCGGAATTGGCAGAGACGGCGTTGGGAAAGGTGAATCTTCGAACATTTTTTTCAAGAAAGACCGATTTGAAATACTCCAGGAAAATACCTTTTGGCTCTCGGAAACTCCTGATGTAATTTCCAAAGGTTGGGACGCCATGCTGAATCGGGTTTGCACTTATGTTTTGCTGAAAGACAAGAAAACCAAACAGACGTTCTGGGTTTTCAATACGCATTTGGATCATATTGGCGAATTAGCACGTACGAATTCCATTCAATTAATTCTGACCAAAATCAAAACATTAAACACTAAAAATTACCCTGTGTTTTTCATGGGCGATTTCAATTCGGAACCCACAGAAGAGCGAATTACTAATCTAAAAAAAGAAATGTTGGACAGTCGCGATATTTCTGAAGAGAAACCTTTTGGACCAAGCGGAACTCTTAATGCTTTCAAACACAATGAAGCGGTTACCAAACGTATTGACTATATCTTTTTATCAAAAGACAATCCTTTTAAAGTTAAAAAATACGCTGTTTTGAGCGATTCAAAGGATTTAAAATATCCTTCGGATCATTTGCCGGTTTATGTTGAACTTGGATTTTATTAAAAGCTTTTTTTATCTTTGAAGAACACCCGAGGCGAAGACGAATTGTATTGAGCGCAGCGGAATAAAACAACACATAGCAAAATGAAAAAGCTACTTTCATTCTTAATCCTCTTAATCCCGACCTTGACAATCGGTCAAAATTACCATCAATACGTCAATCCGATGATTGGAACCGGTGGACACGGACATACTTATCCCGGAGCGACAGTTCCATTTGGAATGGTACAACTTTCACCAGATACCAGGATTGATGGTAGTTGGGATGGTTGTTCAGGTTATCATCATGACGATACTACGATTTATGGATTTTCACATACCCACTTAAACGGAACAGGCTGCACCGATTTTGGCGATATCATGCTGATGCCGATTATGGGTGAACCGACATTAAACCCAAAAGAATACAGCTCAACTTTTTCTCATAAAAATGAAAAAGCAACAGCCGGATTCTATGCGGTGAAACTTGATAAACATAATATCAATGTCAGATTGACTTCTTCTACAAGAGTTGGATTCCATGAATATACATTCAATAAAAACGGAAAAGCCAACATTATCCTTGATTTGAATCACAGAGATAAATTAATTCAGGGAGAAGTGAAAATCATTAACAGCAAAACAATCGAAATTCTGCGTAGAAGCGAAGCCTGGGCAAGAGATCAGATTGTATATGCCCGAATTGAATTTAATGTTCCGATGAAAATCAACAATGTCAGAAACAACGGATTTGCTCCGGCTAAAAACACCGATACTTTCTTTGTTGGAACCCAAATGGCATTGAGTTTTTCAAGACAGGTTAAAAAAGGAGATAAGATTCTGGTAAAAGTGTCGCTTTCACCAACAGGTGATGAAGGAGCAAAATTAAATATGACAGAAATAAAAGGCTGGGATTTCAATAAAGCAAAGAAAAATGCCGAACTGCTCTGGGATAAACAATTAGCCAAAATTGAAATAACGGAATCAAACAAGGATAAATTAGCAGTTTTCTACACGGCTTTATACCATACAATGGTGCAGCCAAACATAGCGCAGGATATCGATGGGAAATACCGCGGCAGAGATAACCAAGTTCATCAAACGGAAGGATTTGATTACTATTCAGTTTTCTCGCTTTGGGACACATTCAGAGCGGCTAATCCGTTATATACTTTGATTGAGAAGAAACGCACAGCCGATTTTATCAATACATTTTTGAAACAATATGAACAAGGTGGAAGATTGCCGGTTTGGGAATTAGCTTCGAATGAAACCGATTGCATGATTGGTTATCATTCTGTTTCGGTGATGGCTGATGCAATGGCAAAAGGAATTCAGGGTTTTGATTATGAAAAAGCTTTTGAAGCGGCAAAACATTCGGCAATGCTTGATCATTTAGGTTTAGAAGCTTACAAAAAAAATGGTTTTATCTCTATGGATGACGAGCACGAAAGCGTTTCTAAAACTTTAGAATATGCTTATGACGATTGGTGTATAGCACAAATGGCGAAGATTTTAGATAAAAAAGACGATTACAATTACTTTATGAATCGCGCTCAAAGCTGGAAAAATGTTTTTGATTGGGAAACATGTTTTATGCGCCCAAAGAAAAATGGTGGCTGGGACAAACCTTTTGATGCAAAGGAAATCAACAACAATTTTACCGAAGGCAATTCGTGGCAGTATTCATTCTTTGTGCCACAGGATATTCCGGCAATGGTCGAGGCTTACGGCGGAAAAGAAAAATTTGAAGCCAAACTGGATGAAATGTTCAACAGCGAAAGTAAAACAACGGGACGCGAACAGGCAGATGTTACGGGATTGATTGGTCAATATGCCCATGGAAACGAACCAAGCCATCACATTGCTTATTTGTATAATTATGTTGGCAAACTCGAAAAAACTACTGAGAAAGTGCATTTCATTTTAGATAATTTCTACAAAAACTCGCCTGATGGTTTGATTGGAAATGAAGACTGCGGGCAAATGAGCGCCTGGTATGTATTGAGTTCGTTGGGGATTTATGATGTAACACCAGGAAGTTCTTTCTGGATAACTACGAAACCCTATTTTCAAAAAGCTAAAATCAATTTTGAAGATAACACCTCAAAAGAATTGACAGACGAAATTACAAAGAACATATTCCTCAATTACGATTTACAAGGATATGATTCAGATAAGAATGTGAGCACCTATTATTCAATTGTTCCAGTTCCGGTTATCAATGCAGCAAGCAAATCGTTTAAAGACAAAATGAAAGTGGAAATTGTTTCTCAAAATTCGGGAGACAAAATATTTTATATGATTAATAATGGAGTCAATGATAAAACAAAAGACAAGGATTTTGTTCCCTATTCACAGCCATTTAATATAGATTCAAACACTGAAATTCTGGCAAAAAGCATAAATGGAAAAGTTGAGAGCAATATTATTTCAGCCACATTCTTTAAAAAACCAAACAATTATACCATTTACATCAAACCAACATACAGTCCACAGTATCATGCTGGCGGACCAGAAGGACTGATTGACGGAATTTATGGAACAGCAAACTGGCGTAAAGGCGATTGGCAGGGTTATCAGGGACAGGATTTCGAAGCTGTGGTCGATTTACAGAAAGAGATTCTGATTCATTACATGAGTTCCATATTTCTGCAGGATTCACGTTCATGGATTTTGATGCCAACCAGAGTTGAATATTATGTTTCGTCAGATAATATTAACTATACCTTAGCGGGAACAGTTACTAATGATATTGATGCAAAAGAAGATGGAAACAAAATCAAAAATTTTAGTTTTGCCAAAGATATAGTAGGAAGATATGTGAAAATCAAAGCCTACAATTTTGGAAAACTTCCCGAATGGCATCAGGGTTCTGGTGGCGATGCTTTTATTTTTATTGACGAGATAATAATCAAATAACTATGAAAATAGCACTTGTACAAACATCACTTTCTTGGGAAAACCCAATGGAAAACCGAAGCCATTTAGTTCAAAAAATCAATGGCTTTATGGAAGAAGTTGATCTGATTGTCCTTCCTGAAATGTTTTCTTCCGGATTTACGATGAATCCAAAAGCGGTGGCAGAAACCATGGAAGGCGAAACCGTTTCGTGGCTTCAGCATTTGGCGAAAGCCAAAAACTGTGCTATAACCGGAAGCTTGGTTATTGAAGAAAAAGGGAATTATTACAATCGGTTGGTGTTTGTTTTTCCAAATGGAGATATCAAAACCTATGACAAAAAACATTTGTTTTCGTTGGCTGGTGAACATCAATTTTACACAGCCGGAACCAAAAAATTGATTGTAGAATACAAAGGTTTTAAGATTTGCCCGTTGGTTTGTTATGATTTGCGTTTCCCGGTTTTTTCCAGAAATGCAGAAAACTATGATGTATTGCTATATGTTGCAAATTGGCCAAAACCGCGCGTAAATGCCTGGGATATTTTGCTAAAAGCAAGAGCAGTCGAGAATATGTGTTATACTATTGGTGTGAATAGAATCGGTTCGGACAATAACAATCACGAATATGTTGGGCATTCTCAAGCCGTTGATTTTCTTGGAAATTATATCCTTGAACCACAGGAAACAGAAGGGATTTTTATTGTAGCTTTAGATAAAGAGCAACTGTTGGAAACCAGAAAAAAGCTTGCTTTCCTTGATGATAAAGATAAGTTCGAAATTATTTAGCACCAACATTGAAAGATTGTTCCCAATCAAAATTGGCATGAAGCGCTATTTCTTCGGGTAGATAGATTACTTCTTCAGACTGCCTTTTATCGATGAAATTTCCGGTATCCCAAACTTTGTTATTATTGTCGTCATAAATTAAACGAAGTGTATAATTGATTGGTTCTAAACCGATAAACTCAACAATATTGCCTTTTTCTGCATATTCTGTTGCTTTTACTTTTCCATCTTTGTCGGTCAGTTCCAAAATAACAGGATATCTTTTTACGTTTTCTAAAACTACTTTAATATTCCCGTAATCCGATTCATTTTTAGTTGCAATACTATACGTTAAGGTGTCGTTGGTTTTTTCAAAAAGATCAGTCAAAGCACTTGGCATCAATTGGATTTTATATTGTTCCAAAGGTTCTTTTTTGAAATTGAAATACAGCTTTTGCTGAAAATCGTCATATTCCGTTTCAAAAGGAACAGCAACAGTATCCTTTTTGAAAACTGAAATTTTTGACTTGTCAAACTTAACTAACGGAGTATTGCTGTTTAAAGTAAACCGTTCTCTTAAGGGAAGCGTTCCGCTGAAGAGTGGACCAATGTTCAGCGTATCTACTTTTTGCTTTTTAATTTTTACTACAAAGTCTTTTTTGAAGCTGTCTTTTTCAACGGCAACCTGCAAAGAGTCTGATTTTATAGGTTTAAACCAAACCTGAACGGAATCTTTTTTAGGGAATTGCGTAACCAAAGAAGGAATGATTTCTGAACCATTTTTAATGGTTACTTTCATTTCTTTTGGATTGCCTTCGTATCCCATTATCATTCTATTCCCTGAAGCTTGTGTTGGTTTTACAGCTTTAAAAGGAAGTTTTTCCTTAAATAATTCTACTTCGAAAATAGTATCATTTGGAACGGTAATGTATTGTTTCTGGAAACCAATTTTATCAGATTTAGGGTTGTATTTATTATTTCCATTGTCTTTCAATGCTACTAAAAGGTATTTTCCGGCTTTAATATTTTCAACACTGACTACTTCCAGACTGTCTAAAGTGCTCGTGATATATCTCGGAGATTCCTTATATATAGTGGAATCATTGAATTTTTCATTGATTTCATATAGCATCACCGAAACGAAATTATCTACCTTTTTTTCCAAAGCATCTTTCACTTTGACTTTTATTTTCAACGAATCTATATATGCTCCGGTTGAGAAAACATATTTGAATTGCGAAAACGGATTTCCTTCATTATTATCTTCAATGCTTTGCCCGAAATTAAAACTATAGGTTGTATTTGGCTGAAGTGTATCTTTTATTTTAATTGTCAATATTTTACTGGCAGTTTGTGGTAAAATCTCAGGTTGATTTTTCATTGGTGGCGAAATAATCAACTGTTTGTTGATGTTTTTCAGCTTGACATATTCATCAAAAACCAATTTGACTTCCCTGCCATTAAAATTAGTCGAGAAATTTTTAGGGAAACTTGCTTTTAAAACTGGAGCAAGCGTGTCTTTACTACCGCCAGTTATACTGCCACGTTTGGCACAGCTTGCCATACAGACAACTAAAACGAAACAAAGAAATCTGAAAATAGATTTTGGCATACGGCTGTTTTTTCAAAACACAAAATAACAATTATATTTAGTGTGAATGAAATGTTTTTTGGGAAACTTAACAAATAGAATTAATTGTATGTAATGCAGATTTCTTAGTTAGAACCTTTAACCAGCGAAATCTCTCCCATTCCGGGACTAAAAGAAAGCGCAAAGACTAAAACTGCTGAAGCTGTTACCGCGAGAGGCATAACAACAGATTTAACAACAGAAAGCTTGCGTTTTCTCATATTAGTGATTTCGTTTAATGGAATTTGTTTTTCTTTCCATCCTTTTGACACAACAATTGAACTGTCTGTGATACTTTTTAAAACCACTTTGGAAACTTTATGATTGCGTTCGATTTTGTATTTTTCACCTATTACCATTTTTGATGGATTCATGTCTACTTGTTTATAGGTGAAACAGCTTTGAAATAAAAAAGTAATGGCTAGCAATAAAAACAGCTTTCTCATATTGATGTATTTAATTGTAAGTCTCTCAAATATAGGCAATATTTTAATAGCCAGTTATTTAATTATGTGTCATCGCCATGCAAACAACACTAATTTTGGCATTTGGAATTTTCAATAAAGCACGGCTACACGATTCCAAAGTTGATCCAGTTGTAATTACATCATCAATCAGCAGAAAATGTTTGCCGTGATGATTTTCAGAAAATGAAACCTCAAACACATTATCAATAACATCACTCCTTCCTAAAAGATTCTTTTTGGTTTGTGTTTTGGTGTATAATTTTCGTTGCAAAATTTGGTCTTCATAAGGAATATTCAAGTTTGTTGACAATGCTTTTCCAAAACCTTCCACCTGATTATAGCCGCGTTCGCGAAGACGTTTTTTGTGCAGCGGAACAGGAATGATGTAGTCGATGCTTTTCATTTGTTCGAGATCTTTTAATTCATCAACATACCAACTGCCAATAGTTTCGCTGATTTCTTCGTGTCCTTTGTATTTGAGTTTGTGGATTATTTCCTGAACAATTCCTTTTTTATGAAAATAGAATAACGACGCGCCAAACTCCAACGGAATCCTTCCATAAAACTTTTGAATCACTTCATTTTCGGCAATTTTATGATGATTTGTCAACGGAATTTCATGGCGGCATTGCGTGCAAATCACCTTTTCATCATTCAATAAAAAAGAATGACAACCAGCGCATGACTTAGGAAAAAATAGGTTTATAAGATGCGGAATCATAAAAAAAGAATTTTTCTTACATAAAAGTATGAAAAAATGTTATTCTAATCGTTTTTTAATCAATTTTTTACATTCGGTTTTTATATTTTTGCAGCATTATGGCGAAACAAGAAGATTTATTTAAGAACGTAGTTTCACACGCGAAGGAATATGGATTTATATTTCAGTCGAGTGAAATTTATGATGGTTTGAGCGCAGTGTATGATTATGCGCAAAACGGAGTAGAATTAAAAAAGAATATTAGAGAATATTGGTGGAAAGCCATGGTTCAAATGCATGAAAACATTGTTGGTCTTGACGCCGCAATTTTGATGCATCCAACTACATGGAAAGCTTCTGGTCACGTTGATGCATTCAATGATCCATTAATTGACAATAAAGACTCTAAAAAAAGATATCGTGCTGATGTATTAATTGAGGATTATGCCGAAAAATTAAATCTGAAAGCAAAGAAAGAAATCGAAAAAGCACGCGAGCGTTTTGGCGATTCTTTTGATGAAGAACAATACAAAACAACCAATCCAAGAGTGATGGAATATCTTTCGAAAGAAAGAGAAATCCTCGAAAGAATGGGACGTTCATTAGGTTCTGGTGATTTGGCAGATGTAAAAAACCTTATCGAAGAATTGGAAATTGCAGATCCGGAAACGGGTTCAAGAAACTGGACAGATGTGAAGCAATTCAACCTGATGTTTGGTACTAAATTGGGAGCTTCTGCAGAAAACGCAATGGATCTATACCTGCGTCCGGAAACGGCACAGGGAATTTTTGTGAATTTCCTAAACGTGCAAAAAACCGGAAGAATGAAAATTCCTTTTGGGATTGCACAAACCGGAAAAGCCTTTAGAAATGAGATTGTCGCAAGACAATTCATTTTCCGTATGCGTGAATTTGAGCAAATGGAAATGCAGTTTTTTGTAAAGCCGGGCGAAGAAATGAAATGGTACGAATACTGGAAAGAAACCCGTTTGAACTGGCATTTATCTCTTGGTTTAGGAAGACAGAATTACCGTTTCCACGACCACGAAAAATTAGCGCACTATGCTAATGCTGCCGCTGATATTGAGTTTAACTTCCCATTTGGTTTTAAAGAATTAGAAGGAATTCACTCGAGAACCGATTTTGACTTGAAAGCACACGAACAATATTCAGGTAAAAAACTGCAATATTTTGATACCGAAACCAATTCGAACTATGTTCCTTATGTAGTGGAAACTTCGGTTGGTTTGGATAGAATGTTCTTATCAGTTTTTGCTACTTCATTGCAGGAAGAAACTTTGGAAGATGGTTCGACAAGAACGGTTTTACGTTTGCCATCGGTATTAGCGCCAACGAAAGCAGCTGTTTTACCTTTGGTAAAAAAAGATGGTTTGCCGGAAGTTGCTCAAAAAATCATCGAAGATTTAAAATGGGATTTCAACGTGGCGTATGATGAAAAAGATGCTGTTGGAAGACGTTACAGAAGACAGGATGCACTTGGAACTCCTTTCTGTATTACGGTTGATCATCAAACTTTGGAAGATGAAACGGTAACTATCCGTCACAGAGATTCAATGAAACAAGATAGAGTTAAGATTTCGGACTTACGAGAACTGATTAATAATGAAGTTTCTGTTAGGAATTGGCTAATGAAAATGTAATTATTCCTATTGTCATTCCCGTGTAGATGGGAATCCATATAACCCAAACTTTTAAGTTTGGGTTTTTTGTAAGCATTTTTCCGAATAAAAATAGACATATTAACAAGTTAACGCGTGATGTTAACAATTTGACGAATTTGAAAGTCAAACTTTTACTTTCGTTTCAACGAAAATGGATGCGTTTAATCGACTTTGTTTTTGTAGTTAAATTTTTATTTTAATCTTTAACGCTAACAAATAGTTTCCCCAAAACTACCCGTTATTTTTACCTAAAATAC
>NZ_JBDSMB010000110.1:0-6272 GCF_039916025.1 Flavobacterium sp. | reverse complement strand
GACGCTTTTTTTATAATTAACCTCTTAATTTATTGAGTTTCTTTTCGTTCTTATCAAGATCTTGCTGTAACTCTCCTATTTCGATTTGCTGTTTACTGATTTTGATGTTTTCTTTTTCTATTTCAATATCACTTAGCTTTCCTTTTCGTTTTTGCTTTTCTAATTTGGATGTCATTTTTTCAAGCTTGTCTTTTTCTTTTATAATCCTTTCTTTGGTTTTGATTACATCTTTTTCAGCATCAGCAATTCGGTCCTGTTCTCTTGCGAAACGATTCTGCTCTTTTTCTAATTTTCTCTGCTCTTTTTCAACTGCTTTGGCATTTGCTTCAGCCTGAGCTTTTATCTTTTCAGCTTCTTTTTGAGTATCTAATGTTTTTTTTTGAGTTTCTAACGTGGTTTTCTGAATTTCTAAAATTTGTTGTTCTGTAAGAGCTGAAGTTGCTTTTTCTACAATCGGAGTTTGAACTTCAATTTGTTTTAAAGCAACAGTGTCCGTTTGCGTTACAACAGTTTCTGTTTGTGCAATCGAAGGGACAATTTTCAGAATAAAAAGTAAAGTGATGAGTTTAAGTTTCATGATTTCTATGTTTTATGAATAGTAAATTTAGACAAACTATCGCTTATAAAATCATTTACCACTCGTTTACTTTATTAGCATCCATTTTTAGGAAGATAAAAAGCAAAATAGTAAAGCCCCAAAGTCCGGAACCACCATAAGAAAAGAATGGAAGCGGCACACCAATCGTCGGGAATATACCTGCTACCATAGCTATATTTACGAAAAAGTGAATAAACAATATTCCGGCGACACAATAGCCGTAGACCCGACTAAACTTAGTCTTCTGCCTTTCGGCCAAATAGATAATCCGCATTATCAAACAGAGGAAAAGACCAATTACAAAAAGGCAACCCAAAAATCCCCATTCTTCACCAACTGTTGTGAAAATATAATCGGTGTGTTGTTCTGGTACAAAACCACCTTTTGTTTGTGTTCCTTCAAGATAACCTTTACCAAACCAACCACCGGATCCTATAGCAATTTCAGATTGGTTGGTATTATAGCCAATACCTTTCATGTCGACTTCTTTCCCTAATAGAATATTAAATCTGTCTCTGTGATGTTGTTTAAAAACATTGACAAAAACATAATCTACCGAGAAAACAAAACCGCCAATCATTACAAATATAAGCGCGCTCAAAATCCAGTTTCTGTTTATGAATCGGCTTCTATAGTATATAAATAGGATTACAACTAAAGCGATTCCGGTTAGGATTAGGGGTTTTATTATTAAGGCTAATACAAATAAAACCAACGCTATAAAACCTGTCCAAACATACCAAGAAGGCAATCCTTCTCTGTATAAAACCAATATAAAAACACTATAAATTAAAGCGCTTCCGGGATCATGCGGAACAATTAATAAAATCGGCAGGAAAAGAATCCCCAGAACCTGTATTTGCCTGTTTAAGTCTTTTAAATGGACTTGAACATCACTTAAATATTTGGCTAAAGCCAGAGCTGTTGCAGCTTTTACAAACTCGGATGGTTGTAAACCAAACGAACCAAACGAGTACCAATTGGCCTGACCTTTAATGGTTTTCCCAAAAACAAATAAACCTGCTAGCGAGAGCAATCCAATAACATAAATAACACTGGAAAATTTTTCATAAAACTTCCCGTCAACGGACAACACAACAAATATTAGCGGGATTGTAAGTAAGATAAACATAAATTGTTTACCATAGATTTGGGTGAAATCAAAAATCGAAGTTTCCTGTTCAATCGAAGATAATGAAGACGAATAGATATTCAGCCAACCCATTATCACTAAGATTAAATAGATGACTATGCTTATCCAGTCCAGATTATTCGTTACACTTTGATTTTTCATCTTTTTTAGAAATTAATTTTCCGGAGTATCATCTACTTTAACTTCTGGTTTTACAACGGCTGGTTTAACGGCTAGGGGCTTTACCGGACCGTCAATTTTTGCTTTAATCAAAGTGTCTACAATTGGATTTGCATAATATTTATTGTATTCACCCTGAAGGCTTCCTTCCAGCATTCGTTTTTCTAAATCGGTTCTTGTAATTTTTCTTTTGATATATTTTTCAATCATCAAACTCGTGATTGGTCCGGCCCAACGTGCTCCCCAATATCCATTTTCAACAAAAACTGCAATGGCAATTTTTGGATTATCCTTAGGCGCAAAGGCCACAAAAATAGAGTGATCCTGAAGTTTTACCCTTTTACCATTAATCTTTGCAAAGTTTTCTGCTGTACCTGTTTTTCCACAAATATCAATTCCTTCAACATTTAAACCGTGTGCCGTACCCAAATTATAAACATCAAATAATCCGCTAATCATAGGTTCGAAATATTTTTTGTTTATAGTAGTCACATGTTTTGTTGTGAATTTTTTATCAATTTTGCTGCCTTTGATTTTTTTGATGATATGAGGCGTATAATAATAACCGCGATTGGCAACCGTCGCAATCATATTTGCCAACTGAATCGGAGTCATTAAAACTTCTCCCTGGCCAATAGCATTAGAAACTATTGTCTTACTTGACCAACCCCAACCAGGATACATTTTTTTATAGGTTTTTGATGTAGGTAAATTTCCTTTTTTTCCCGTTGGTAAATCATAGCCCATAAACTGCCCTAAACCAAAACTTTTCAAGTGATTACTCCAAACATCAACACCTTTTGGCGGATTGTTGTACTTGTCAATAGTTTTCATATAAGAGCTGGAAAAGAACGTATTACAGGATTCGTAAATTCCTCTGTGAAATTGCATTGCACCACCATGGCAGTGACATTTCATAAAACGACCAGGCGCATAACTGAATCCATGATGACAGACGAAAGACGTGCTTTCATCAATTGCACCTTCCTGCAAAGCCACTAGTCCGGTTAAAATTTTAAATGGTGAACCAGGTGTGTATTCTGCCAATAATCCTCTATCATACAATGGTTTTGCAATAGAGTCTTTATATAAAGTTGTGTAATTTTTAGAGCGTTGTCTCCCAACCAGAATTGCTGGATCATAAGACGGAGCAGTTACCAAAGCTAGAATTTCACCAGTACTTGGTTCAATTGCTACAATTCCACCACGTTTGTTGACCATTAATTCCTCTCCATATTTTTGAAGTTCGGCATCGATACTCAAATTAATATCGCTTCCCTGAACGGCAATTGTATCAAACCTACCTTCTTTATAAGAACCTATTTCCCGATTGTATTTATCCTTCTGAATGTATTTTACACCTTTTACACCACGCAAAAAATCTTCATAACTCTCTTCAACACCTTGTCTTCCGATTAAATCACCACTATTGTAGTACTTGTTTTTTTCAATGATTTTGTCATTCACTTGAGTGATAAATCCAAAGACATTCGCGCCGAAAGCTACCTGATAATCTCTTAAAGCACGTTTTTGAATATAAAATCCAATAAATTTTCTTTGAATTTCCTGAAAAGCAGCATACTCTTTTTTATTTAGCTGCGATAGAAAAACAGAAGGAAGCCTTGGGCTGTAAACAGTCGCTTTTGCTATCTTTTTATCATAATCTTCTTTGGTGATTTTCAATAAAGAACAAAATTCATCTACGTCAATATCTTTAACCTCTCTCGGGATAACCATGATATCATAAGAAGGCTGATTGGCAACTAAAAGCTTGCCATATCTATCATAAATATAACCGCGCTCTGGATAATCATACGCTATTTTAATAGCATTATTATCCGATTTCAATTTCAGTGTGTCATCAATTACCTGTAAATAAAAAAGCCGTAAAACAAGTAAAATGGTACAGACGAAAATAATTGTGGGTAACAAAACCTTTCTCATCGCTTACTTGGCTTAATTATATAGATAATAATAATAGAAATTATAATCGTGAATATTGTGCTTCCGACGGTTCGTTTTAAAATCTCCCAAATTGAAGTAACATCAAATACTTCTAAAACAAATAAGACACAATGATGAAGTACAACGGCAATAAGTATGAATGAAAACCGTTCCGGAGTTAAAACGTCATTGAGTCTCACGGTTTGATACTCGTAACTCAAACCAAAGGAAAATTTAAAAATTGCGGGCCTGTAATAAGCAAGGACTACACAAGCAGCTGCATGAACTCCACCAGAATTCCATAACATATCCATTAGTAATCCTAACAAAAAACTAGCTACTAACAAACCGCTTTTGTTCCCGTTTACTGGATAAAGAATTATAAAAAGCACATAAGGAAACGGATTGATAAACCCAAAAAGATCAATTCTGTTGAATATCAAAATCTGTGCTGCAAACAACAAAATAAAACGAGCAATATTTCCTAATAAGGCACTATTCATTTTTCTTGCTTTGATTTTCTAAATTGATAATTTCATCGGAATCTTTATTTTTAATGACATAAACATGACCTAGATTGGTCATGTCATTAAACAATTTAATATCCAAGGTGTAGTAATTGGTTTCGTTGTCAATATATACTTTGTCAATAGTTCCAATGCCAATGTTTTCTGGGAAAACCGTAGATTCAGCTCCGGTAACGATAGTGTCACCCTTGCGAACACCTGCCAATCTTGGCACATCCGTCAACTGAGCAAAGCCGGTGCTTTTTCCATTCCAACTTAAAGTACCAAAATGATTGGACTTTTTGATTTTAGCGTTAATCTTGATATTGACATTCAATAGACTTATGATGGTTGCGAAATTTTTAGAGGTATTGTCAACAATTCCAACAATTCCGGCGCTGTTGATTACACCCATATTTGGTTTAATTCCGGAAACAGAACCTTTGTTAATTGTAATAAAGTTTTCCTGAATGCTGTAGGTGTTGTGAATTACTTTGGCAACTGTGATAACTGTTTTATTCGCACCTTTAGTGGTGTCAATTTCGGGTAATTTAGTAGTGTCTTTTTGATTGAACAATATCGATTTTAAACGGGCATTTTCTTTGGCCAATTCTTCATTTTGATCTCTTAAGCCAAAATACTCATCAACGTTATTTACCTTCTCATAGATGCCGCCAGTAAAGAAATTAGCGGAACTTATGATTTTACTTTTATGATAAGAATGCGACTGAATTGTCAATAAAAAAGATGTTACCAAAAGCAGCAAAAACAGTAAGCGATTACTGTTTTTAAGTACAAAATTAAATATTTGCTGCATCTTTTTTTAGTGTTCAGTGTTCAGTATTCAGTGTTCAGTATTGTCACAACAAACACTATTTTATAAGTATGCTTCTGAATTTAGGAATATTTTTAAGTGCCATTCCGGTTCCACGGACAACAGCTCTTAATGGATCTTCTGCAATGTATACCGGTAAATCTGTTTTTTGAGAAATACGTTTGTCTAGTCCTCTTAACATCGAACCACCACCGGCAAGATAAATACCTGTGTTGTAAATATCCGCTGCTAATTCTGGTGGCGTTTGCGATAAAGTTTCCATTATGGCATCTTCAATACGTTGTATGGATTTATCCAATGCTTTTGAGATTTCTCTATACGATACTTCAACCTGTTTTGGTTTACCAGTCAACAAATCTCTTCCTTGAACTGACATATCATCTGGTGGTGTTTCTAAATCGTCCGTAGCCGCACCAATAGTAATTTTGATTTTTTCTGCAGTGCTTTCACCCACAAATAAATTGTGTTGAGTTCTCATGTAGTAAACGATATCATTTGTGAAAACATCACCCGCAATCTTAACGGATTTATCACAAACAATTCCGCCCAAAGCGATAACTGCAATTTCTGTAGTTCCTCCACCAATATCAACAATCATGTTTCCTTTTGGCTGCATAATATCGATGCCAATACCAATTGCCGCAGCCATTGGTTCGTGAATAAGATAAACTTCTTTTCCGTTTACACGTTCGCAACTTTCTTTTACTGCACGCATTTCCACTTCGGTAATTC
This sequence comes from Flavobacterium sp., assembly GCF_039916025.1. GTDB lineage: Bacteria > Bacteroidota > Bacteroidia > Flavobacteriales > Flavobacteriaceae > Flavobacterium. Next base: position 345 of record NZ_JBDSMB010000110.1, on the reverse strand, counting down.
CCGATGGAATACAAACAACCATTCTAAGTGCCGGAGTAAACATTTTTTTCTTTAACGCCGGAATGCTTTTGATGAACATGCTGATCATTTTTTCAGACGCATCAAAATCGGCTATAACCCCATCTTTCAATGGACGTATGGTTTTTATATTCTCATGTGTTTTACCTTGCATCATGTTGGCTTCTTTACCAACGGCAATAATTTTTCCCGATATTCGATCTCTGGCAACAATTGACGGGCTATCAATTACAACTTTGTCGTTGTGTATTATCAGAGTGTTTGCGGTACCAAGGTCAATTGCAATATCCTCGGTCATGAAATCAAAAAATCCCATAGATTTTAGTA
>NZ_JBDSMB010000109.1:0-11110 GCF_039916025.1 Flavobacterium sp. | reverse complement strand
CAAAAAAATAGTGTAGTTTTATTCTTTAATTTTGAAACCAAATCTTCAAAAATTTGGTGCAAAAATTCAGGAAATAAAACAGCGAATTTAAAAAACAAAAAATTGCGCTAGAACCTTGAAACCGCCTAAATGACACGAATCCTAACGACAATATTACTTATAACCTTTGGTCTGACTTCATTCGGACAGATAATCTCCGTTGATACTTTATTCATTCCGAGAACAGAGAAATTCTCAAACGCTCAAAATGAAAAACTAAAGTTTCCTGTGATAAAGACAAGTAATTTGCAAGTTGACAAAGTAATAAACACGGACTTAAAAAACCGTTTTACAAACAATGAATATCCAGACCTTACAACTGACTCAACACTAATTAAATGGGCTGACGGAATAATTTATCTTGACTTCCAAGTGACATACATAAAAAACGGACTTATTTCATTTAACATAAGTGCTGAAGGTTGCGGAGCATATTGCACAAGTTGGAGTGACTACTATACATACAACTATTTAACAGGACAATTTGTTACTATTGACCAAGTAATTGATACAGCAGGTCATTTCAAAAATCAAGTAATCTCAGACAAAAACAGACAATATGAGCAACAGAAAAAAGAACTCAAAGAAATGTTGCTCGACAAAAATGCTGAACTTGATGAAGAAACCTATAATTGGGCTCTAGAGCAATATGAAAACTGTCAAAAGGAATTTACATTGAACTCGTTTGCTCTTTATTCTGACTATTTAGAAATAATTGAAAAGTGCTATCTTCCAAACGCAATTAAAAATTTGACACCAACAATTGAATTGAAGTATAAATACATTGACATTAAAAAGGACTTGAAAATAAAAAACTAGGCATAACAGCTGTTTAGCACAATAACTCATTAACCAAAAACTTCTTCCTTCTCACCATCAAAACTTGCAAAAACCATACTCGGATGAGAATCCTGATGAAAGATATTTCCTTTACTGTCAATGGAAATTGCACCGGCAAAACCATCAAAAGGCAATAATTCAGCAAAGGTTTTTTCAAACGCTTTTTCTAACGTAAATCCATCAGTAACTCGGGTTACGATTTTGGCTGCTACTGCTCCACTAACAATATCTTCACCAACGCCAGTTAAACTTACACCACAAAATTCGTTGGCATAATTTCCTGCTACTGTTGCCGAATCCGATATTCGTCCCGGAATTTCAAAACCTTTTCCTCCGGTTGAAGTGGCTACAGCAATCTTTCCATCATTATCTAAAGCAACACAACCTACTGTTCCTATTCGTGTGGCGGCAAGTTTGGTTTCATATTCTGAGCGTCGTTGGGGAGTTTCTGTAGAGAATTTTTCAAATCCGTATTGATGTGCAAAGTTTGTTGCTCCGCTTCCACCCAAAATTTTATCGTCATAATTCAGTAAAACCTGCGCAACCTGCACCGGATTTTTTACTTCTTCAATATTGATTACGCCACTCATTTTCATAGTAGAACCATCCATCAAAGAAGCGCTCATTCTAATTTTACCATCAGCCTGAATTTGGGAACCAATTCCGGCGTTGAACAACTCATCGTCTTCCAAAAGTGAAACCGCATAAACCACAGTTTCCAAAGCATTATGCGTTTTCAAATAATCATAAGAATCTTTAACAATACGAAGCAATGCCTGTTGTTTGGCAACTTTTGTTTCGTGATTTGTTGACGATTCAGAGAAAAATCCGCCGTGGATAATGAGCTTCATTGTTTTCAGGTTTTCAGTTTTCGATTTTCGGTTTTAACAGATAACCGACAACCGACAACTTTTTTAAACGTATTGTGATGATTTAATTGTCATTTTAAAAGTAGTCAAATCAAAGGTATCGTGGATGCTCATCACATGCGTAACCAAATGATTAATTGATATTGGTTGTCCCAATTCAACCTGCGTTAAATTAGTATCTTTTATTTCTTTTCCGTCAACCAGAATCACAAGCCCCGAACCAATTGCTTCCATCATTGTATTGTTAGTAATCAACAATCCTGTATCTTCTCCAAGTCCGATTCCTAGCACTCTTGGATTTCCGACAACCGCCTGGAATAATCTTCCAATTCGGCCACGTTGCACAAAATGTGTATCGATAATCACTCCGTCAATCAAACCTAAACCGCTGGTAATTTTTACTTCGCCTTTCAACAAAGCTTCACTACTACTTCCCTGATAAATCATATTATTGGAAGCCGCAGCCGCACCGGCAGAAGTTCCTGCGTATACAAAATCTTCGTTGTGATACTTATCTAACAGAATATCATGAAATGGTGTTCCGCCAAGAATTGAAGTCAATCGCAATTGATCACCACCAGTAAACATAACGACATCGGCAGCTTTCAAACGATCCAAAATTTCTGGCTCGGTAGCTTGCTCACGACGCTCAATATTTAAAACATCAACGTTGTCAGCACCAAGATAGTGCAATGCTTTTACGTATTCCGGTCCAATTTCTTTTGGAATTTTGGAAGCCGTAGTAATGACTTCAATCCGGGACTTCGCTTTATGTTTTGATTCGTCAATAATTCTCTTTAAAATACCAGCCTCAAAGAAGTTCAAATTCTTTGCTGCACTTTTATCCAAATCTGTCTCAGTGAAACTGCCCTTATCAACAGCACCGCCAATAATTATAAGTTTTCCTTGTATATTCATGTGGGTAAAAATAGCAAAATCTTACTAGTTACAAACCTTTTTTTTACTTTTTTGAAACCATTTATTAACTTACTTATCAAGAAACAGAATTTGAATTCAACTTCTTAAATTATCTTATATTTGCAGCTCGAGACCTTTAGGTCAAATTGTACAAAATGGAAATCAATCAGACACGTATCAATAAATTTCTTTCTGAATCAGGCTATTGTTCACGCCGTGAAGCCGATAAATTATTGGAAGAAGGACGAATTACCATCAATGGAATTGTACCCGAAATGGGAACAAAAGTTTCTATAGATGATGAAGTCCGCGTGGATGGAAAACTAGTTAGGGAAAAAAGAGAAAAGCCAATATACCTGGCGTTTAACAAGCCTGTTGGCATTGAATGCACAACTAATCAAAGTGTAAGAGATAACATTGTAGATTATATCAATTATCCAAAACGAATTTTTCCGATTGGACGTTTGGATAAAGCTAGTGAAGGTTTGATTTTTATGACCGATGACGGCGATATTGTCAACAAAATTCTTCGTGCCCGAAACAACCACGAAAAGGAATATGTGGTTACCGTTAACAAAGAAATTACCGATAGATTCATTCAAAAAATGAGCAACGGTGTTCCAATTTTGGACACTGTTACCCGAAAGTGCAAAGTAGAACAAATCAGTAAATTTGTTTTCAAAATTATACTGACACAAGGTTTAAACCGACAGATTCGCAGAATGTGTGAGTATTTGGATTACGAAGTTACCGCTTTAAAAAGAACCCGGATTATCAATATTTCTTTGGATGTTCATGTTGGAAGATATCGGGAATTAACCGACGATGAAATCAAGCAACTGAACAAATTAATTGAGCCTTCAAGCAAAACAGAAGAAGCAAGTTTGCCGAAAAAAAACAATTTCAATGGCAATGACAATTTCAATAGCAATCCAAAAAAGATAATTCCAAAAAATCCTAATTCCTAATTCCTTAATCGTAAATTGGAAATGCTAAAAACGATTCTATATATAGCCATTGGCGGAGCCTTAGGAAGCGTACTTCGCTACCTGACAACGGTTTTGGTTTCTAAATTCTGGTCAAATCAATTTCCGCTGGCGACATTTATTGCCAATATTATTGGCTGTTTTTTAATTGGTTTATTCATCGGGATTTTAGCAAAAAACAATTTGAGTGACAGCCAGTTAAAATGGTTTTTAGTAACTGGTTTTTGTGGTGGTTATACCACTTTCTCAGCTTTTGGAATGGAAAATTTCAATCTTTTTCAAAACAACAATTCAATACTCGCTTTTGGATATATTGCGTTAAGCATTCTACTCGGACTTTTTGCCGTTTGGTTTGGTCTTTTTATGTCTAAATAAAACTTAAAATCTCCTTAATCTCTATAAACTGTATTTCATTTTTTAGTACATTCGCCAACGATGAAAAAAGAAGCTGTTTTAGTCATTCAGAATTTATTGGCTACACCAAAAAAAATTGCCATTATTCCACACCGAAGCCCTGATGGCGATGCGATGGGTTCAACTTTGGCATTGTATCATTTTCTTTTGAAACTGAATCACAAACCAGTTGTAATTTCTCCTAATGAATTTCCGAATTTCTTAGCGTGGTTACCAGGATCAGAAACTGTTTTGATTTATGAAAATGACAAAGAAAATTGCACCAAAATATTGAATGACACCGAATTGGTTTTCACTTTAGATTTTAATGCACTGCACAGAACCGGTGAGATGGAACAGGTTTTAAGCAAACTTTCTGCGCCAATGATTATGATTGATCATCATCAAAAACCGGATAGTTATGCAACAGTAACTTATTCAGATACTGCTATTGGCTCTACTTGTGAGATGGTTTATAATGTGATTTCGTTTTTGGATAAAAAAGAACTGATAGACAAAACAATTGCAACTTGCCTTTATACCGGAATAACTACCGATTCAGGTTCATTTCGTTTTCCGTCAACAACAAGTACAACACACCGAATTGTGGCTGAATTAATTGATTTGGGCATTGATAATAGTGAGATTCATAACTTATTGTTTGATGACAATTCTGCCAATAGGTTGCAACTGCTTGGAAGAGCTTTGCAAAACATAAAAGTTTTCCCTGAATTTAAAACATCTTATATCACGCTTACGCAAAAGGAACTGGATGAATTTCATTATCAGAAAGGCGATACTGAAGGCGTTGTAAACTATGGTTTGACGATAAAAGGAATCAATTTTGCTGCCATTTTTATTGAACATCGTGATGAAAATATCATAAAGATTTCATTCCGTTCACAAGGTGATTTTGATGTAAATCAATTTGCCAGAGAGCATTTCAATGGCGGCGGACATATCAATGCAGCAGGCGGAAAATCATACGAAAGCCTGAAAGCAACTACCAATAAATTTGAAGAATTAATTTCAAAAATAACAATATAAGAACATGAAAAACGTATCGAAAATAATTTTCCTTTTTGTAGTTTTTATGACTTTGTTAAGTTGTAAACAACAGCAACAAGCCCGAATGCCAATTTCGCGTTCATCGGGAACTTTCATGAAAGAATCAGCAGAACGAAATAAAAAATTAATTGCCGGCGAAGAAGGAAAAATCGATTCTATAATTAAGAGCAATCCAAAAATAAAATATCTGGCTTCCAAAAAAGGATATTGGTATCATTATCACATCAAAAATGAGAAAGACACGCTTCGTCCAAAAAAAGGCGATGTCGCTCAGTTTGATTATGAAATTATGGATTTGAAAGGTAATGTAGTGTATTCAGAAGTTGAATTACGCCCACAAACGTATTTGGTTGACAAACAAAACATCATAATGGGATTGCGTGACGGAATCAAATTGATGCATAAAAACGAAAAAGTAACTTTCCTTTTTCCTTCACACATGGCTTATGGTTATCATGGTGATAACAAACTTATAAAATCAAATGAACCGATAATCTGCACGGTTACTCTGAATGATTTTAAACCAAAAGAAAAAATAACACCTACAGTTAATTTACCAAAAAATGAATAAAAAGATTTATCTTCTTTTAGCAGTTATTGCATTGTCTTTTACTTCGTGTAAAGACGAATATAAAGACTTAAAAGATGGCTTATATGCTGAAATTGAAACCTCAAAAGGAACCATTTTATTAGAACTTGAATACCAAAAAGCACCAGTTATGGTGGCGAATTTTGTTACGTTAGCAGAAGGTAAAAACGAATTTGTATCCAAAGAATTTAAAGGAAAGCCTTTTTATGATGGTTTGAAATTTCATCGTGTAATTAGCAAATCAAATGGTGACCCAGAAGATTTTATGATTCAGACTGGTGATCCGTTAGGCAATGGTTCGGGTGATGCAGGTTATAAATGCAGAGATGAATTTACCGATTTGAGACATGATAAACCTGGAGTTTTATCGATGGCAAATTCGGGGCCAAATACTAATAGCAGCCAATTTTTCATCACCCTGGAAGATACTCCGTGGCTAGATGGAAAACATACTGTTTTTGGTTGTGTTGTTGGAGATGGGCTGATTGTAGCAAGTAACATTGTTAAGAACGATTATATAAAGACTGTCAAAATCATTAGAAAAGGTGAAGCGGTAAAGAAATTTGATGCCGTAAAAATCTTTAACGATTATTTCAAAGCAGATGCAGAAAATCAAAAAAAGCAAGCTGCCATAGATGAGGAAAACAAAAAAATCTATGATGGAAAATATAAAATGGTTATAGAGCAAAAGCTTATATCTTTTAACGAATTAAAGAAATCAGCATCTAAAACTCCATCCGGATTTAAGTATAAAATCACTCAGAAAACATCTGACAATAAGCCAAAAGATGGTCAGACAGTGTATATAGAATATGCCGGCTTTTTAGAAGACGGAACGCTTTTTGATACGAGCAGCCCAAATGTTGCAAAACAATTTGGTAAATTTGACGAGCAAAGAGCAATGCAGAATGGATATTCGCCTTTACCTTATATTATAGGTTCAAACAGAATGATTCCTGGCTTTATTGAAGGATTGAGTAAATTAAAAATGGGCGAAAAGGCAGTTTTCTTTATTCCTTTCAATCTTGGTTACGGAGAACAAGGCGCCGGAAATGTAATTCCGCCAAATGCCAATTTGATTTTTGAAGTCGAGCTAAAAAAGTAAATAATAATCAATAATAAACCATAAGTATTAAATTAATAAATCATGAGTAAAATTAAATTCAACATTCTTCTTTTAATTTGTCTGGGCATGATGAGTGCCACGGCTCAAACTAAAAAGAAACCAGTAGCAAAACCTGTAGTAACATCAAGTAAACCAGTAGTAACAGCAAGTAAACCGGTAACGCCTTCAGCTGATCTGGGAATATTTGCTGAGATTGAAACCTCAAAAGGAAAGATTCTTATTCAGTTAGAATATCAAAAAACTCCAATTACAGTTGCCAATTTCGTTTCGCTTGCCGAAGGAACTAATACTTTTGTAACCGATGAAAAACTAAAAGGGAAACACTTCTTTGATGGCTTGAAATTCCACAGAGTTATTGCAGATTTTATGATTCAGGGTGGTGATCCGTTAGGAAATGGTTCTGGTGGTCCTGGTTATGCTTTTAAAGATGAGTTTACTGATGCAAAATTTGACAGAGCCGGAGTTTTGGCAATGGCAAATTCAGGTCCAAAAACAAATGGTTCGCAATTCTTTATTACACATAAAAATACGGACTGGTTAACCGGAAAGCACACAATTTTTGGTTATGTAATAACAGGTCAGGATGTAGTAAATAAAATTGCTCAGGATGATGTAATAAGTAAAATTACAATCATAAGAAAGGGAGCAGATGCTAAGAAATTTGACGCAGCAAAAATTTTCACAGATTATATGGCAAACAGAGCTGGAGAAGATGCAAAAGAAGCTGCTCTTGCTGCTGAAAACAATAAAGCTCAAGTTGAACTGGAAGCTAAAAAGAAAGCCGAATACAATGCGAAATTTGGTGTTGTATTTGCAGCTAAAGCAAAATATTTAAACGATACTAAAGCTACTGCAACTGAAACTGCAAGTGGTTTAAAATATAAAATCATTAAAACCGGTGCAGGTAAAAAACCAGTAGAAGGCACTAATGTTTATATTAGCTACGCAGGTTATTTGGAAGACGGAAGTCTTTTTGACAGCAGCATAGAAAGCGTAAACAGAGAGTACGGAAAATATGATGAAAACAGAGCAAAACAAAACGGTTACCAACCATTTCCTTTTCCTTACGGAAAGAAAGATGGTTTAATTCCTGGATTTCTTGAAGGATTAAACCTGATGAATTTTGGAGATACTATTTTGGTTTTCATTCCTTCAAAATTAGCATACGGAGAAAGAGGCGCAGGAACTGTAATTCCACCAAATGCTAACATTATTTTTGAAGTTGAAATGTTGGAAACACTACCAGCACCAAAATAATAATAAAGTTTATAGCTAAAAAAAAGCCCTCTCGTTCTAAAAACGAGAGGGCTTTTTTTATTCTTTTTTATTCATAAAAAGATAATAGACCGGAACTCCTAATGCTACAATAAACAAACCTAAGCCTGTATTTCGAGTGTCATAAATCACTAAATCAACACAAATCAGACCGGTAATGATCATATACAATATCGGAACAAAAGGATAACCAAAAGCTTTATAAGGCCGTTCCGCATCTGGTTCTCTTTTGCGAAGAATGAATAAACCTCCAATCGTTAGGATATAAAACAGTAAGGACGCAAAAGTCGCATACGCCAATAAATCTCCGTAACGCCCGGTCAAGCATAAGAAACATGCCCAAAGACACTGTACCCATAACGCTTTTGCAGGAACATCATAATTGTTTAATTCACCCGCTTGTTTAAAGAACAAACCATCTTTTGCCATCGCATAAAACAATCTTCCTCCTGACAAAATCAATCCGATATTACATCCAAAAGTAGATACCATAATCAATGCTGCCATTACTAAAACTCCAATATTTCCCATAATGGCGCTGGCTGCAGCAGCTCCTACTCTATCCTGACTGGCAAACATAATTCCGTTTTGAACAACTGTCCCATCTGGAGTTCCATTCAATGGTAATAAAGCCAAATAAGCAATATTGGCCAAAATATAAATGACGGTGACTATCAATGTTCCTAAAAACAAACTTCTTGGAATGTTCTTTTTTGGATCTTTAATTTCACCTGCAATAAAAGTTACATTGTTCCAGGCATCGCTCGAAAATAATGAATTTATAATGGTCGCTCCCATGGCTCCAAGCAAAGCAACACCTGACAATTTAGTTATTAATAAAGTTCCATTTTCATCCAAAACAGTTTTTTTGGCTTCCCACATTTTCGCAAAATTATCAGCAAAAGTATTGGTATGAAATCCAATGTAAATTCCAATCGTTATCAATGCAAACAACGCAATCAGCTTAGCAGAAGTAAAAACTACCTGAATTATTTTTCCGCTTCGGATACCTTTTGTATTGATAAAAGTCAGCAGCACTATGATAAATATGGCCAAAACCTGCTTATTCGTAAATGCGAAACTTTCACCAATTGTAAGGATTTTATTTTCCAGAAATGGAAAGAAAACGGCAGTATAATTGGAAAAAGCTACCGCAACAGCTGCAATCGTTCCTGTTTGGATTACCATAAAAACCGTCCAACCATACAAAAACGAAATTAATTTTCCATAAGCTCGTTGAATATAAACATATTGTCCACCGGCATTTGGCATCATTCCAGCCAACTCACCATAGCTCAAGGCAGCCGACATAGTCAATAATCCTGTGACCAACCAAATTACCAATATCCATGCAGCAGAACCAACGTCTCTTGCCATGGCTGCGGTTACTAAAAAGATTCCTGAGCCAATCATAGAACCAGCCACTAAACTTGTGGCATCAAGCAATCCTAAGGAGCGTTGTAAATGGTGTTTTGTTTCTGACATGGTTTTGGTTTATTGGTTAGTTGATTTTCAAATATAAGGAAAAAAGGGTTGGATGTTAGATGAAAATTTCTGCTTACTGCGACTGCAAACTGAACGCTAAAGTTTCTTCGCTTCATTCCAAAAAACGTCCATCTCCGCAAGTGTCATATCCATTAATGGTTTTCCAAGTTCTCCCGCTTTGCTTTCGAGATACATAAATCGCTTGATGAATTTTTTATTGGTGCGCTCCAAAGCATCTTCGGGATTGACTTTTAGAAATCGGGCATAATTAATCATCGAAAATAAAACATCACCAAACTCAGCTTCAATTTTATCTTGATTTCCGGCATTGACCTCTTCCTGCAATTCCTGCAATTCTTCCTGTACTTTGTCCCAAACCTGATGTGGTTCTTCCCAATCGAAGCCGACACCTTTCACTTTATCCTGAATTCGGCTTGCTTTTACCAAAGCTGGTAAACTTTTAGGAACACCTTCTAAGACAGATTTTTTGCCTTCTTTAAGTTTGAGCTTTTCCCAGTTTTGCTTTACTTCTTCTTCATCAGCAACGACAACATCTCCATAAATATGCGGATGACGATGGATTAATTTATCACAAATTTCATTACAGACATCTGCCACATCAAAATCGTTTGTTTCGCTACCAATTTTGGCATAAAAAACAATATGCAACAGCAAGTCGCCTAATTCTTTTTTGATTTCCTGCAAATCATTATTTAATATCGCATCGCCCAATTCATAGGTTTCTTCAATGGTAAGATGACGCAGGCTTTCCAGTGTTTGCTTTTTGTCCCACGGGCATTTTTCGCGCAAATCATCCATGATATCAAGTAATCTGTTAAAAGCGTCGAGTTGCTGTTGGCGTGTGTTCATTTTGAAAGTGTATGAGGTTTATGATGTTTATAAGTTTATGAACTCAAAACTTTATAAAAATAAAAAAACCTATCACTGAAATTCAGCAATAGGATTTATATTTATTAGAAAGTAATTAACTATTTTTTAGCTTTCGGCTTAGTTTCTTTCTTAGCTTTTACTTCTTCGACAACTTGTTCTTTTACTTCTTCAGCGTTTTCTACTTTTGGTTCTTCTTTTGAAACCATTCCTTTTGCCTGAAGTATGTTGTACCAGTTCAATAATTTTTTGATATCCGAAGCATAAACTCTGTCTTCATCATAATCGGGTAAAATCTCTTTAAAATAGGCAACCAACTTAGCATTATCTTCTTTATGAGAAACCGATGTTGGTCCTTCATTTTCTTTGATAGCAATAGCTCTCATGATTTCTACCAATGGCTTTTCTGCTGTATAAGTGTACATTGATATTTCCGAAAGCAAACTAACATTACTTCTTAATCCCACTGTAATTTTCTTTCCGTCTAGTAATGATTCCGCTAAAAAACCTGAACGGGTTTGTATTTTCAATTCAAACAATCCTGGTTTTCCGGCAATGGCTAATATTTTTTCTACGTTCATTTTTTAATTTAATTAAGGGACAAATATATATAATTCAAAAATCAATTTCAATG
>NZ_JBDSMB010000108.1:0-27097 GCF_039916025.1 Flavobacterium sp. | reverse complement strand
ACAGCTGACAGGCAACCCAAATAAACTTCATTATCCAAAACAGGAAAATGAGAATAGGTGTTTTCAGCAAAAAAATCCTGAATATCGGCTACGGATTCCGTAGTAGAAAATGGTTTAAAATCGTTATTGATATATTCAGAAAGTTGTCTCATGTATTCTTTTCTTTTAGCGACTGCAAAATAATCAAATTTTACGATATGATGACTTAGTTTTACTTTGTATTTTTGTGGTGATAAAAAAATTGACACGAATACACGAATATTTTTTTGACTTTTTTTTAGTTTAAAAGCAAAGTCATTTTTAATAAATAAGAAAGTTTTCTTTTTATATTAATAAGAATTAAATTCATTCGTGTATTCGTGGCTAAGAAAAATTAAACATGACAAAATTAAGCGTAAACATCAATAAAATAGCCACTTTAAGAAATGCCCGTGGTGGGAATGTTCCTGATTTATTGCAGGTTGCCAAAGACATTCAGCAATTTGGTGCACAGGGAATAACAATTCATCCAAGACCGGATGAAAGACATATTCGCTATCAGGACGCGCGCGATTTGAAACCGATTGTTTACACCGAATTCAATATAGAAGGCAATCCGCAGCACAATTTTATCGATTTGGTTTTAGAATGTAAACCCGAACAAGTGACTTTGGTTCCCGATGCAATTGGAGCGATAACGTCTTCTGCGGGTTGGGATACGATTAAAAATCAATCTTATTTGACCGAAGTAATTCAGGAATTTCAACGCAACGGAATCAGAACTTCAATCTTTGTTGATCCAATTCTGGAAATGATTGAAGGCGCGAAAAAAACTGGAACAGACCGAATCGAATTATACACCGAAGCATTTGCGCATCAATATGGTTTGGGAAATCAAAGTGCCATCGAGCCTTACACAAAATCAGCTGTTTTATGTAGCGAATTAGGTTTGGGAATAAATGCCGGACACGATTTGAGTTTGGATAACATCAAATTTTTTAAAGATAACATTCCGGGATTATTAGAAGTTTCTATTGGACACGCCCTGATTTCAGAAGCTTTGTATCTTGGCTTGGACAATGTCGTTAATATGTATTTGCAAAAACTGAAATAAAACTCTGCGAATCTCTTTTTTTTCTCTGTGAAACTCTGTGAAATAAAAATATGTTAAACTCAAGAATAGAAGGCGAAGGCAAGCCACTTTTAATCATTCACGGTTTTCTCGGAATGTCCGACAATTGGAAATCATTTGGAGCGCTTTATGCCGCCGAAGGTTTTCAGGTTCACATGATAGATTTGAGAAATCATGGCAAAAGTTTTCATTCAGACGAATTTAATTATACCGTAATGTCAAATGACATTTTGGAATATTGCCAACATTATAATTTGACTAATGTTTCTATAATTGGTCATTCGATGGGCGGAAAAGTAGCGATGCTTTTTGCAACAACTTATCCCGAAATGGTTGAAAAATTAATCGTTGCCGATATCGGCCCAAGATATTATGCACCACATCATGATGATATTTTGGCTGGTTTGAATGCCGTTGATTTTTCAACAAAACCTGACAGAACACAAGTCGAAGAAATTCTCTATCCTTTTATTCCCGATTTTGGCACACGCCAATTTTTGATGAAAAATCTATATTGGGTTGAACCGGGACAACTAGCTTTCCGATTTAATCTTCCGGTTTTTAATGCCCAAATCGAAACTATTGGCGAAGCTTTGCCCGAAGGAAATCATTTTGACAAACCAACGATGTTTATCCGCGGCGGAAATTCCAGCTATATTTTAGACAGCGAATTACCCGAAATAAAAAAACATTTTCCTAATATTGAACTCGCAACAATTCCGAATGTTGGTCATTGGCTTCATGCCGAAAACCCGAAATTGTTTTTTGAGGAAACAGCCAAATTTTTAAAATAGCTTATGAAGTTTTTTGTTCACATTGTTAGTTTTATTTCCATTTTGAATTTTAGTTTTACTAATTTCAAAAAGGAAAATCTTGATTCGTTGATAATTAAGGTTTATAAAAAAGATAATAAAACTTTTATCAAATCTGATTTTGTTCAATATCTAACAGGAGATAGAGCAATCGAAGCAGCAAAAAAATCTGGTGAAGCTGATTTTATAATTAAAAATGGAAAAAAAGTGTATGCTGTCCCAAATGACTATTTTATTGTAAATGAAAATAAAAAAATCAGAACTTTTGAATTGGATAAAAAAGTTGAGAATTTCTTCTCAAGAAGCCACGAAGGAGTATATACTTTAACAATAGAAAACAATAAAGTAATCAAAATCAAAGAAATATTTATACCATAAACTTATGAAACTACTACTTAGAATACTTATCACCGCGGCCTTAGTAATGGGAATTTCTTATCTAATGAAAGGCGTAATCGTTGACGAATTCACAACAGCATTAACCGTTGCCATCGTTCTAGGTTTGCTCAATTTTTTTGTAAAACCAATATTGGTTTTGTTAACGTTGCCAATAACTTTCTTTACATTAGGCTTGTTTCTATTAGTCATCAACACTATAATCATTGAGCTTTGCGACTATTTTATAGACGGTTTCAGCATAAGATCGTTTTGGACGGCGATGATATTTAGCATCATCCTGTCGCTTTCGCAATCTTTGGTTTTCCAAATCACAGGCGAAACAAAAAAATAGAGTATAAATCAATAAAGCAAAAACTTGGTTGGGTTGCAGAAATTTTATAATTTTGCAACCCAATTTTAGTATGTAAAAAACACAAGAAATGAACATCACAAGAAATAATGTAGACGCATTAAATGCTGTAGTTACTGTAGAAGTATCAAAATCGGATTATGCAGAAAAAGTAAATAAAGTATTGGCTGATTACCGCAAAAACGCAGCAATTTCTGGTTTCAGAAAAGGAACAGTGCCAATGAGCTTAATCCAAAAACAATACGGAAAAGCTATTTTATTAGAAGAAGTAAACAAATTGTTGCAGGACAATCTGAACAGATATTTAGCTCAGGAAAAATTAGATATTCTTGGAAATCCACTTCCAAAAGTAACCGAAGAATTCAATTGGGACATGGAAGATTACAAATTCGAATTCGAATTAGGTTTAGCACCGGAATTCTCTGTTGATTTGTCAGCCAAAAACAATTTGGTACAATACAAAATCGTTGCTGACGATAAAATGTTGAACGACCAGATTGCAAGAATCCAAAAACAATACGGAAAACTATTAGCAAAAGATACCGTGGAAGAAGGTGACGATGTTTCAGGATTTTTTACAAACGAAGAAAAAGGAATCAACAACAGAACAACGATTTCATTAGATACATTTGCTGATAAGAAAACAGCAAAAAGCTTTATAGGTAAAAAAGTTGGCGATGTAGTTACATTAAAAACTAAAGGTTTGTTCGATGACGATCACAAATTAATGGATGTTTTGGCAATTGGTCATGATGATGTTCACGGTTTGGATATCGAAGTTACATTCACAATTGATGAAGTTGTAGGTCACGAACCGGCAAACTTAGATCAGGAATTATTCGATAAATTATTCGGGCCAAAAGTGATTACTTCTGTAGCCGAATTGAAAGCAAAAATCAAAGAAGACGCAGAGAAACAATTCGAGCAACAGGCAGATCAAAAATTCCTGAACGATGTGACTGAATCTTTAATTGCCAATACAAAATTCGATTTACCAGCTTCATTCTTAAAAAAATGGATACAATCTGCTGGTGAAAATCCACTTTCGGCTGACGAAGCAGAAGCAGAATACACAAAATCTGAAAACGGTTTGCGTTACCAATTAATTGAAGGGAAAGTAATGGCAGAAAATAACCTGCAAATCACTTTCGAAGATTTGAAAAGCTATACTTCTGAAGTTATCAAAAAGCAAATGGCACAATTCGGGCAAATGAATCCAACCGATGAAGATGTTCAGGGAATTGTAGCTCGTGTGATGTCAAATCAAGACGAAGTGAAACGTTTGTCTGAGCAGGTAATGAACGAAAAAATGCTAAACTTGTTTAAAGACAAAGTAAAAGCAAAAACAAAAGAGGTTTCTTATGACGATTTCATCAAAGCTATGTATGGTGAATTAAAACATTAAAATTATCTAATAATTATTATATTTGAGCGTCAAAGTAATTTGGCGCTTTTTTAGTTCAATTCTTCATGTAATTTAGGTCTCGAGCATAAATTCAATTGTTCATAATTAACGGATATTTATATTACATAAGTTTGAATCTTATAGTTTTGATTCTTAAATTCGCAAATATGAAAAAATCTTTAGTCGATTTATTTGCGGGATGTGGCGGTTTAAGTCTGGGTTTAGAACAAGCGGGATTTTCTCCTGTTTTTGTAAATGAAATTAATCCTGTTTTTTGTGAGACATATATTTACAATCATAATATTCCAAAAGAAAATTATTTTATAGGGGACATTAATGAATTGAACTCTAATTTATTGAATTACAAAGAGTTATTTGAAAATATTGATATTGTTTGTGGTGGACCACCATGTCAAGGATTTTCGATGGCGAATAGACAAAGAATTATTGATGACCCCAGAAATAATTTGTATAAAGCTTATTTGAATTTTCTTAAAGAAGTCAAGCCTAAATTTTTTGTGATGGAAAATGTAAAAGGTATGTCTAAAAAGATAGATGAAATTTCAGAAGATATTCAAGTTTATTTAGGGGATGAATATACATTCTCATATTCTCTGTTAAATGCAAAAAATTTTGGAGTTCCTCAAAACAGAGAACGCTTTTTTATTATTGGGAATAGGATTGGAGTAGATGTAAAAGAAATTTTTAAGGATATTTTAAACGATAAAAATAATGTTGGTTTTACATTGAAGGAAGCAATTGGGGATTTGCCAAAATTAAAACCAAATCAAATAAAAAATAATACTTCAATTGAAAACAAAGATTGTGGTTTTAAGGAGGTGGATTATGAATATAAAAACACATCATTCTATAAATTTATTAATAATAATAGGCAGATAAATAAGTTATATAATCATAAAAACAGATATAATAACGATCGAGACACTAAAATATTTGAGCTTTTGCCGCAAGGAGAAAACTCTTTGCATTCATCAATTTCAGATATAATGCCATACAAATCTAGAAATCATATTTTTAAAGACAAGTATTTTAAATTGAAAGAAAATGATGTGTGTAAGACTATAACTTCACATATGAAGTATGATTGTAACATGTACATACATCCTAATCAAGCAAGAGGACTTACTCCAAGAGAGGCGGCAAGGATTCAAACTTTCCCTGATGATTATGTGTTTAGAGGAAGCCAAAATAATTGGTACGCACAAATTGGAAATGCTGTTCCGGTAAAATTAGCAGAAGTAATAGGTAAACATATAATAAAACATTTATAATGAAACACGTTGAGCTTTTTGCAGGTATTGGTGGATTTAGAAATGCAATTGACCTTTTAGGAAAAGATTTCAATTTTCCAACACAGTGTGTAGGATTTTCGGAAATTGACCAATATGCCACAAAGACTTATTCAGCAAACTATGACGTTTCGAATGAAATCGAAATAGGTGATATTGTTGAATTTACTTCTCAAAAAAAGAACATACAAAATCTCCCAAAATTCGATATGATTACAGGAGGCTTCCCTTGTCAATCATTTAGTATGATGGGCAAACAAAATGGATTTAATGACGTAAGAGGGAATGTTTTTTTTCATATTATTGACATCGTTAAAGAAAAAAAGCCAAAATTTATTTTACTTGAGAATGTTAAAAATTTAAAAACACACGATAAAGGAAATACCCTTAGGGTAATACTTCAAGAGATAAAAGATGCGGGTTATAATAATGTTTTTTATGATGTTTTTAATACTCAAAATTTCGGTTTAGCTCAAAAGAGGAACAGACTGTTCATTTTTGCAACATCTGAAAAACTTCCTGATGATTTTTGTTTTGATGAAAAAACAATTTTAAATAACTTTAATCAAATAGAGAAGCCTACCTCCATAATTAGACATTCGTCAGTATTAGATATATTAGATAAAAATGCTGAAAAGAAATATTATTTATCTGAGACATTAAAGCCCACAATTTTGGCAGATGGGTCTAAAAATTTCAAATCAAATTCAGAAATAAATCAAATGATAGCAAGACCATTAACGGCTTCAATGGTTAAAATGCATAGAGCTTGTCAAGATAATTATTATAGTGATGATTTTATTGCCAGTAAAAACCCTGTAAAATATTTAGAAAAAAAATTCACTAAAGATGAGTTAGCCAAACACAGTATAAGGAAATTAACTCCAAGAGAAGCTTTTCTATTACAAGGATTTAATGAGAAGTTTGTAGAAAAAGCAATTGAAAAAGGGATAAGTAACCATCAATTATATAAACAAGCAGGAAATGCAGTTAGTGTTAATACAGTTTATGCGGTTCTTCATTATTTATTAATAACAAATAACCTAAAAAAATATGTTTTTTAGAGCACACAATGAAGGGAAAATAGGTTATAAAAAACTAACTAACGCTGACTTGGGAAAATCTACAGGTAATACAACTCATATTGGATTATTTGGAGATATATTAACTTATTTGCCAGATAGAGATTTTGAAGATACAGCAATGTTTATTTATAATGGAAAAGCCGAGCCTCTTGGGTTTTCATTCGATAGAATTGAAAATCCAGATGGCTCTTTTAGAAGCCCGAAAATAAAAAAAGGAGGGAAAAATATTGTATCTGTTGTTACATTTATTCAAGACATTGTAAAAAATGAAGATGATAATCTTAATTGGTTTTTAATTTGGTTTGGATTAGAAAGTGAAGAAGTTGTTTTTTACCTTTTTAACAATGAGTCAGAAGATTTTTCAGAAATTTCAAAAAGTATCGATTTAAACAAAGGAAATGTTAAAGGAAGAGTTGATTCATCAGAACATAGATTTAATTTTTTAGTTACATACTTGGAAAACATTGTTAATCAAAACAATATTGACACTATAAAAGAATTAGAAATAGTTTCTCAAGTTGGCTCTTCTAAGAAATATAGAGCATTTGATATAGAAAAAGCAAATAAAAACTTTAGTGAAATTGGACGTTTTGGAGAAGAATTAGTTAACGAATATTTAGAAAAACAAAAGACAAAAGGATTTATTTTCAACTATTCTTGGGTAAATAGAGATAAAGAAACAGGGCTTCCATACGACTTTACAATTCAGCACAATAATCAAAATATTATTTATATAGATGTAAAATCAACGTCTTTCAAATTTGATCAACCTATGATTTTTAGTAATCAAGAAATAGATTTTATATGTGTCACTCCTTATCATCAAATTTTTAGAGTTTATGGATTATCCGAAGAATGTAAATCTTTAAGAATCTGTGAAAACAGTAAAAATTTTATTCCGAAATTAAACCCAAGTATTAATACCTTTAAAAGTAATCTTCAACAATTTCAAGTAAATTTGCTCTCAGCTAAGTTTGCTCTTAAACCCACAATTGATGATTTGAAATTTAATTCTGAAGTGAAATTTTAAGAAATAGTACTGATTTAACGACACATTGTCACAAATAAATAAAAGGCACAACCTTTGACTAACCAAAACAGAAATTTATAACTCATAACTCTTAATTCATAACTAATAATGGACTACGGAAAAGAATTTAAAAAATTTGCTACCAAAAAACATGGCATAAACAGTTTATATTACGATAAAATCGTAGGTAGCATGACGCCTTATATTATTGAAGAACGCCAAATGAATGTATCGCAACTTGACGTTTTCTCCCGTTTGATGATGGATAGAATCATCTTCATGGGAACCGGAGTTGACGATTATATGGCCAATATTATCCAAGCGCAATTGTTGTTTTTGGAAAGTGTTGATGCTTCAAAAGACATCCAAATCTATATCAATTCTCCAGGCGGAAGCGTTTATGCCGGACTTGGAATTTATGACACGATGCAATACATCAAACCAGATGTAGCAACAATTTGTACCGGAATGGCGGCTTCAATGGGCGCTGTTTTATTGTGTGCAGGTGCAGCAGGAAAACGTTCGGCTTTACCACATTCAAGAGTAATGATTCACCAACCTTCAGGCGGCGCTTCTGGTGTTGCAACCGATATGGAAATCAACTTGAGAGAAATGTTGAAACTAAAAGAAGAATTATACCAAATCATTGCACATCATTCTGGACAACCATTTGATAAAGTGCATAAAGATTCTGAACGCGATTATTGGATGATTGCTGATGAAGCCAAAGAATACGGAATGATTGATGAAGTTTTAAGAAGATAAATTCAGGTGCTAAGGCACTAAGGTTCTAAGGCCCTGAGCAATCAAACCTTAGAACCTTAGTATCTTAGCAACTTAGAACCTAAAAAAATGGCAAAACAAGTTTTAGAATGTTCTTTTTGTGGAAGAAAAAAACCAGAAACCAATTTATTGATTGCTGGAATAAATGCGCACGTTTGCGACAGATGTATTGAACAGGCTCACGGAATAGTTTTAGAAGAATTGAAATCTGGTGGGAGTGGTGCTTTGAAGTCGGCTTCTGATTTGATTTTGAAAAAACCAAAAGAAATCCGCGCGTTCCTGGATCAATACGTTATCGGGCAAGACCAAACTAAGAAAGTAATGTCGGTTGCGGTATACAATCACTACAAAAGATTGATGCAACTGCAACACGAAGAAGATGTTGAAATTGAAAAATCAAACATCATCATGGTCGGTCAAACCGGAACCGGGAAAACATTGGTAGCAAAAACCATTGCACGAATGCTCGAAGTTCCTTTAGCCATCGTAGACGCAACGGTTTTAACCGAAGCAGGTTATGTCGGGGAAGATGTAGAAAGCATTTTAACACGCTTATTGCAGGCAGCAGATTACGATTTGGCAAAAGCCGAAAGAGGAATCGTTTTCATTGACGAAATTGATAAAATTGCACGTAAAAGTGACAATCCATCAATAACGCGTGATGTTTCCGGAGAAGGTGTACAACAGGCATTATTGAAATTATTAGAAGGAACGGTTGTAAATGTTCCGCCAAAAGGTGGAAGAAAACATCCTGATCAAAAATTTATTGAAGTCAATACCAAAGATATTTTGTTTATTGCCGGTGGTGCTTTTGATGGCATTGAAAGAATTATTTCTAAGCGATTGAATCGAACAGCGGTGGGTTATAGTACTTCTAGAAATGTTGACAATATCGACAAAGACAATTTGCTTCAATATATAATCCCAAAAGACATTAAAGATTTTGGATTAATACCCGAAATCATTGGCCGACTTCCGGTATTAACACATATGGATCCTTTGGATAGAGAGACGCTTCGCGCTATTTTGACCGAGCCAAAAAATGCCTTAATCAAGCAATATGAAAAATTGTTCGCGATGGATGATGTAAAATTCACCATTGAAGACAGCGCTTTAGATTATATTGTTGACAAAGCTTTGGAATACAAATTAGGAGCAAGAGGTTTGCGTTCACTTTGTGAAGCCATCTTAACCGATGCGATGTATGAATTGCCAAGCTCGGATGAAAAGCAATTGCATATCGATGTTGATTATACGCGCGATGCGTTAACCAAAAACCTTTTGAAAAGACTAGAAATAGCATCATAAAAAAATCCCTCAATTGAGGGATTTTTTGTTTTTCCTTATTTCATTAAACCGCCACCGGAATTGGTTTTGTCAACGTCAATGTTGGTATTGTCATTTTTCAGGCTTAAATTTCCAAAGTTGTAAACCAACGAAAGTCTAAATGTTCTTGAATCTTGTTTTTGATAGAATTGCGTTTGCAGATTAGTAGACGAAACCTTAGCATTTACTTCATTCGTATTGAAAACATCAAAACAATGCAATCCGACTTTTAAATTTTTATTCATAAACTCTCTGCTGAATGTAATATCAAATTCCTGAATTGGTTTGGTAATGTCATAAATTTCCCAAGTTCCTTTTGGCAAAATAAAGTAGGACATACTATTCTTGATATTCCAAGGCAAAATGAATTGCGCTTCTGCTGAATAATTTAAGATTGGTTTGTTCTTAAACGAAAAATCATAACCTTCTGTTTGCACTTTGATATAATTGAAATTGATCATGATGTAATTCATTTTCTCCATATTATTCATTCTTTTTTCGAATTCAGCTTTTCCTTTAAAGAAATAATCCAATGGCACAGGAATCGAAGCAAACAAACTCATGGTTTTTACTTTGTCAAATTGCTGGAAAGTTTGTGTGCTCACCAATTCTCCAGGCTCAGCATTGAATATGAAGAAGTTTTTATCTTTAGCAATGGTGTAATTTCCACCGAAACTCAAAAACTGAAAAGCTGTCATTTTCACTTCAAAATTGTCAAAAAACGTTGGTTTCAAAAAAGGATTTCCTTCCGAAGTATTGTACTGATCAAAATTTGCAAAATTATTTGGGTCAAGCGTATTGTAATCTGCCTGTTGGATTTTTTTAGAATACGAAGCGGTAAAATTCACATTTTCATTCATTTCGTAAAGCGCACTTACATTTGGAAAAAAGTTAGTGTTTTTAAAATTAATCTTCGTTTCATCGCCATTTTGCAAAGCCGTTCTGTCAACTTTATAATCTTCAAAACGCAAACCGGCAGTAAAGTTGAATTTCTTGATTTTCTTCCTGGCTTCGACATAAAAAGCCAAATTGTTTTCGGTGTAATCAAAATCGGTAACCGAATTTGATGCTGAATTCAGGTTGTAAATTCCTGTATCGTTTACTTTAATGGTATTGTATTTTCCGCCAGTATTCAACGAAAAATTAACCTTGTTAAAAGGAATCGCAAAGTCATATTTCAAATAATAATTGACCAAATTGAAGTCTGCTGAACCATTATAAAAAGTAGCATCACCATTGCTTTGACCATGAGAAGTAGTAGTTGGGGTTTTGTCAAAAAAGTTACTAAAAGCTGTAATATCAAGCGTTCTTCCAATAGTGTCTAACTTGGTTTTGTATTGCAAACTTAACTCGTGGTTGTTGTTTTTGTTTTTCGCATAACCAAAATTTGAAAAGTCGATTCCGGTTCCGACGGTCGATGCCTCGTTCGTAATTCGGTCGTTCCCCATATTCAAATTATAGTTGAATAATAAATTTGATTTCTCGTTCAGCTTATAATTTGTTCCCGTTCTGAAATAAAAATTTCTATTGGTAAATTGGGAAAAATTCTTTTGATACAAGTGTTCGTCCGGATTAAAGGAAGTAAAGGTTTGATCCGTTATATTTAAGCTTTCGCTGTCAATATAATTGTAACCAATCATGGTCTGCCAGCTTAAATCTTTTGTTTTTCCGTTCAACAAAATCTGCGGACTTGGCTTTTGATATTTATTAAAATTGTAATTGATATTAAAACTGGCGTTGATGCCTTTTTTTCTTTTAGCGCTGGTAACGATGTTAATGATTGAACCACTTGCGCTGGCATCAAAAGATGCGCCCGGATTGTAAATTAATTCAATTTTTTCAATGGCATTCGCAGGCAATGTGGCCAGATAATTTTGTAAATCATTCCCGCTAAGTGAACTTGGCGTGCCATCAATATAAATGCTTACACCTTTACTGTTTAATGTAATGCTTCCTGTTGGCGATGTGATAACACCGGGGATTTTCTTCACCGCCTCAAGACTGCTTCCGCTGTTAAGCATGGCATTGTCTCTTACGTTAATTGTGGTTTTGTCTGATTCTACTTTTATGTATTGCTTTTTGTTGCCATACACAGTAACTTCCGAAAGGTCGTTGGATTTTTCTGTTGAAGTAGTTTTGGGGTTTTCCTGATTTTGAGTTGGTGCTTCCTGCGCGAATATAAAACTCGTAGCAAGTAAGCATAAGGCAATGCTTAATGATTTCATTTGTGATTGATTTGATGAGCGTCAGACGCTCGTGATTGATGATTGTCCAATAAGACTTTAGCAATCAAAAAATGTTACAACACAAATGAATTTATTTTGCTTTTTTATAATTTACGATAATTACACCGCTAATAATCAGTATAGTTGCGATAATAATTCGGCTCGTAATTGTTTCGTCCAAAATCAACCAGCCTAAAAACAATGCAACTACCAAATTAATATAAGACAATACCACGACTTTTGTTGAAGGCAATTGCGTTAGCAGATAACTGAATGCTACGTAACCTACAACCGAACCAAATAAAGCAAGGTATATCATGGCAATAATGCTTTCCATACTCCAATTTACAGTTGAAATATTTGGAGTCAAATAGAATTGTAATGAAGTCAGAACTATACCAGCTATAAGCATTTGAACACAAACATTCATCAGCATGGTTAATGAATTTTCAGCACCTTTTTTCATAATTATAGTTCCAATTGACCATGCTAAAATAGCCAACAGCAGCGCATAAATTCCATATCGGTATTCCGGAATCAGTAAATCGGACAAGCTGCTTTGGTATATCAGGAAAATACCGCACATGCCTAGGAGAATTCCGCCAATAGTTTTATACGATAATTTTTCCTGCCCTAAAATCAGATTCAGAATCAAAACACAGAAAGGCGTTAATGTAGAAATTAGCGACGCCAATCCGCTGGTGATATATTTTTCGGAATAAGTGGTCAAACCGTTTGCCAAAACAATCATCAGTATTGCCAAAACAAAAGCGCGAAAGAATTGTCTCGTATTGACACGTTCTAATTTTTTTTGAGTGAACAAATAGAGAAATATAATTGAACCTGAAATCAGATTTCGGATACCAGCTAAGATAAATGGCGGAATGGTTTCAACACCAACACGGATTGCTAAGAAAGTTGTTCCCCAAAAGAATGCTACACAGAATAACGCGAGATATAGTTTTGTTTTCAAACAATAGATTTATTAATAATCATTTTTTCTTTTGGAGCATCAACTAAGCATCTTCTTCCAGGACCACATTTCATTCGGTGCGGACCACATGAAGTTAGGAAAGCTAATAAGAATAGTATGTATAGGATTTTTTTCAACGATTTCATTTATTTTGCAAAATTATTGAAGTATCTATGTAATCAGATTGGATTGTGTTTTTTTTAACTTTTGCTTAGTTGAAAAATACTTTTTTTGAATTCAAAGTAGTTTCGAATTGTTAATGAATCAAACTTAATTTTCTTTCCGTTTTTTAATTCAATTAGCGACTCTTTTCCCTTGTAAACTGCAACGTTTTGCATACCTCTTGACATGTTATTAATCTGAATATTTTTTTCATAGACTTTTTCAATGTTTTCCAATGGTATAAATTTTTTAAAAAATATTAGAGGTTGATTTATGATTAAGTGCTTTTTAGTCAAAGTAAATATTTTTAACCTAACAACATTGTATAAGCAACCAACAGAAAAAATTATAAAAACTCCAAATATTAACCATTTTACAACCATTCCATTTTGCTCATCTGAGCCTTTTGCAATTGTCATATGTGAAGATAAAATCACATAAGCAAAATATCCAAAAAGAACTGAGCCAATAAGAAATAAAACTATTGGAATAAAATTGATTTTTGTTTTAATAATTGCTTCAGATTCCATTTTACTTCGAAAAATATATCTTCATTTCTATAAATTATTTCTTCTCTAAAACCTGCATCTGCTTTAACTGCTCCAGATAATCTCTTTCGTTGGAAAGTCTCGGGATTTTATGTTGCCCGCCTAGTTTGTCATTTTCTTTGAGCCAGTCGTAAAACAAATTTTCTCTGGCAACATTAACAGACAAAGGATTTAGTGTCATATTGTTGTAGCGCTTGGCTTCGTAATCTGAATTTAACGATTGCAAATTTTCATCCAAGGTTTTTTGAAATAAAGCAATGTCTTCAGGATATTTCTTGAATTCAATCATCCATTCGTGCGCGCCTTTTTCTTTGTCGTGCATAAAGATTGGTGCGACAGTATAATCCTTGACTTCGCAATGCAAATCCGAACAGGTTTTGGCCAAAGCCATATCGGTGTTTTCAACCATTAATTCTTCACCAAAAACGTTGATATAATGCTTGGTTCTTCCTGAAACGCGAATTCTGTAAGGAGACAAAGAAGTGAAACGAACGGTATCGCCAATCAGATAGCGCCAAAGTCCGGCATTGGTCGTAATCACAACCGCATAATTTTTAAATAATTCTACTTCCGAAAGACGGATTACTTTTTGATTTTCGGTTCCAAAAGTATCCATCGGAATAAATTCGTAGAAAATTCCATAATCCAGCATCAACAGCAAATCATTTGAATAATTCAAATCCTGAATTGCGAAAAATCCTTCTGAAGCGTTGTATATCTCATAGTATTTGAAATTATTTTGCGGCAGAATCTTTTTATATTGTTCACGGTAAGGCTCAAAACTTACGCCGCCATGAAAATATACTTCGAGGTTTGGCCAAAGTTCATTAAGACTTTCAATTCCCGTTTCGGTCATGATTCTGTTGAGCAACACCAACATCCACGAAGGAACACCGGCAAAACTGGTTACATTCTCGTTTTTGGTTTCGTTGATAATATGTGTGAGTTTGGATTCCCATTCGTGCATCAGCGAAATTTTATTGCTCGGCGTACTGCTGAATTCAGCCCAAATTGGCATATTCTCAATCAGGATTGCAGATAAATCTCCAAAATAAGTATTGTTGTTTTCATAAATCTGTGAACTTCCGCCAAGACGCAAACTTTTGCCCAAAAACATTTCGGAGTTTTCATTGTTATTCAAATACATACACAACAAATCCTTGCTGCCTTTGTAATGACAATTTTCTAAAGCTTCGCTACTCACCGGAATAAATTTGCTTTTGGCATTGGTAGTTCCGCTAGATTTGGCAAACCATTTGATTGGCGTGTTCCAAAAAACATTTTGTGCACCTTTTCGCGTAAGCTCAATCATCGGTTCCAAATCTTCATAAGTCGAAATCGGAACTCTTTCTGTAAAAGTCTGATAGGATTTAATGCTTTCGAAATCATATTTCTGACCAACAACCGTTTCTTCAGATGAGCGAATTAAGTTCATCATCAGTTCTTCCTGGACTTCGTGCGGATATTTTAAAAACAACTCAATCTGATGAATACGCTGTTTCAAAACCCACGAAGCAATAGAATTTATTAATGGTATTGGCATTTTTGAATTACGAATTATGAATTACGAATTACGATGTATAACTTTACCAAATATAGGAAATAAACTTAAAAATAAGCGATGACTTACGAAGGTGTATTAACAAAGATGCAAACAGAATTCTCAAACCCAATTCAGTATTATTTGGTTTTTGAGGATAGTTTTTTGAGTTTAAATCAGTTGCTGGGAAAATCGATGGAAATCAATTTCGTTGGTTACCAATGTTTGAATTGTGGCAAAAAGAAAAAGATTTTCCGTCAGGGATTTTGCTATGATTGCTTTATGAGTTCAGCATCGGCGGGTGATTGGATTATGCGACCTGAGTTAAGCACAGCGCATTTGGATATTGAAGACCGCGATTTGGAATATGAAAAGAAAGTCCAATTGCAACCGCATATTGTATATTTAGCTTTATCAAGCGAAGTAAAAGTTGGTGTTACAAGAGAAACTCAGGTGCCAACACGTTGGATTGATCAGGGCGCGAGCCATGCGATTGCGATTGTTGAAGTTCCGAATCGTTATCTGGCCGGAATTACAGAAGTAGCTTTAAAAAATCATTTTGTTGACAAAACGAACTGGCAGAAAATGCTAAAGAATGAAATCTCACAGATAGATATAATTCTGGAAAAAAGACGCGTCAGAGAATTATTGCCGACAGAAGTTCAGGAGTTTTACTTTCCTGAAAAAGAAGACATACACGAATTTATTTACCCGGTGCTGGAATATCCAACCAAAGTCACGAGCCTGAATTTAGACAAAACACCAAATTATACCGGAAAACTCATTGGTATTAAAGGACAATACTTAATTTTTGAAGACGGAACAGTTTTTAATGTCCGCACTTTTGAAGGTTATGTAGTCAAGATTTCTGTTTAAATAAAAACCCTTTCTGTTATGAAAGGGTTTTTTTTTATTTTGGAGGCGTGGTTGCCGGTGGAGTTTCTACTTTTTTTGGTTCCGCTTTTTTCTTATTGAACAAACCATGCAATAAATCATTTGCTCTTGTTTTCACATCGTTACTCACATTTGTTTTTGTGGTGTCCGTTTTTGGTTTGGTTGCATTTGAAATAATATTATTTAGTGCATCTTTTCCACCACCGAGTAGTTTATCTTTTTGTTGTTTTACAATGCTTGCAACCAGGTTGGTTGTAGCCTGTTTTAAATCTGTTGTTATTTTCGGGCTTTTAAAATTACCGGAAACCATCGCAGTAATTGGTACATTTTTTACTTTTTCGGCATCAGCCGGAGTTAATCGGGCAAGCAGTTTATTGATTTCTGTTCCCAGATATTTGGCCGGAACATCAAATTTCATATTGTAGTTCATGCTTTGGTCAAAACCATGGGTCCCACCAACGGTTAACTTGATTTCTTCATATTTCAAATCAAATGGTTTGATGTTCACTTTTCCGTCTTTGAAAGTTATTGCCGTTTTCAAATCATTTAAGTTTATTTTTTTCAAATCAATAAAATTCAATTTGCTATCCAGCGCCGTCAATAAGGTTGAACTGTTTGAGTTTACTGTTGTCGAAAGCAATTGGCCTAATAAATCTCCTGTTACACTAGCTAAGTCTGGTGTCATTTCTTTGTCTTTCAGATTTCCTGAAAGTTTGATTTTTGAATTTAGTTTTCCGTTGATGATTCCGGCAATTGGAGCAATTTTTTTCATCATTTCCAATTGGGTAAAAGTCTGTTGAATATCAACGCCATTCAAACCTAGATTCATATTGAATTTAGATACTTTCTCTTTGGTTGAAACATCGCCATCAAACGCAATCGAACCGCCAAAAATATCCGTTTTACCATTTTCTAAAGTCGCTTTTTGGTCTTTGATTATTATTTTTCCGGATACATTTTTAAGAACCAAATTATCATACAAAACAGTGTTCGCTTTTGCTGTCAAAGTACAATTCAGAAAAGCCGGGATTTTCATAGCTTCCTTAGCTTTTGTTTGATTTTTAGCATCAGCTTCCGAAGTCATAAAATCGTTAACCGCCAATTGATTCGAGCTCAGGTTGAAGTTTCCTTTCAATTCCTGATTTTTAAAAACAAATCCGTAGAAGTTTTCCAAAACACCATTTACAGCCAAATCTGTATTTCCTGTGGTTGCATTGAATTGTTGTAAATTCACATGGCTTGGATCGAAAGAGACTAAAGCCCGGCTGATTTTCATGGTTTTATTATTCTCATCCGTATAATTAAATCCAGTCAAATCAATTGTTCCGGCATTACGAATTCTTGCATAATCACTTTTTTCAACAGATTTCATATCGAATTCTGTAGTAACATCAGCATTTAAAATCCCGCTTAATGGTTTGTCTAATTTGATTGGATAGGCTTTAGAAACGTTAGCCAAATTAATGGTTCCTTTCAAAGCAGCATTGACTAAAGCATTTTCAGAAATATTTCTAATATTGGCTTTCGCATTGAAAACATCCTGATCTATTTGGAAAGACAATTTATCCAGGTTCACATAAGTATCATTCATCACACCGGTTTCGTTGATGATTTTGGTGTCGATAATAATATTGCGAACAGATTTCGGTAAATTCGGATATTGAAAAGATGCGTTGTTTGAGGAAATTTCGACATTGAATTTCGGAACAGAAGTATCAGAATACAAACCTTTAGCAAAACCTGCAACGGTAAAATCGCCACTTGTTTTTACATCTTTTAAATTGCTCGAATACTGCGCCGGAATTAATCCCAGGAAGTTTTTGAATGATGAAGTCGGTGTTTTAAATTTCAAATCATATTGTTGTCCGGCGTCAACCAGTTGGATGAAACCATCAAATTCTAAAGGCAATTCGTTGATTTTTGCTTTGTTCTGCTTGAAAGTATATTTGCTATTATCCAAATCAATTCCAAGAATAGCATCAAGAGAAATAGCCACGTTTTTCATATAATTTGATTTGTCCATATCTAGCGAAAGTTTCGCGGTTGTTTTGGTAACCAAATCCAATTTCGAAGAAGCAAAATCACCTGTTCCTTCATGATTGATGCTGTCTAAAACCATTTTTATTTTTGATTTTTCATCATAATATTTGAACTTGAAATTCTCGACTGAATATTCTTTTATTTTTAATGAAAGTGGTTTGCTTTTGCCATCATCGCCTTTTTTATCATCTTTTATCGCAATATCATAATTGCCAATTCCGTCTTTGTTGAAGATGATATTTATCAAACCGTTTTTGGATGTAATTCCATCAATATTCATTGGTTCATTTTCACCATTGAACAATTCTTTGATAGACATTTTCAGATTTAATTCTTCAAAAGCAACTAAAGTATCGCCTTCAAAAGGCGCTTTGTT
Organism: Flavobacterium sp.; assembly: GCF_039916025.1. Classification (GTDB taxonomy): domain Bacteria; phylum Bacteroidota; class Bacteroidia; order Flavobacteriales; family Flavobacteriaceae; genus Flavobacterium. The sequence continues at coordinate 8,729 of NZ_JBDSMB010000108.1, read as the reverse complement.
TATGATTGAAAGTTTTTCAATAGTCACATTAGCGTTGGGAAAATTTCTAAACAAACTCAAATCAGCATCGGCGAAAGCCACTTTAGCATCAACTTTTTCATTGATTGCAGTCAAAATTCTGGCTTTAATTTGATCTTTAAAGAAATAGGGAATTGCAAATGCCGAAATCACTAACAGCAACAAAACAATTCCAACTATTTTTAAGATTTTCTTTAACATGATGTGATAGATTTAGTTACGGTTTATTTTAACAAATTTAATGTCTTTTAACGAGAAGATAGTTATATTTAGGGAAGTTTTAAGATTTTAATTTGTTGAGAAAATGTTATTAACAGTCGACGGTTTTTGCAATTATTCTAAAATAGTTTTAGTTAATTTGTGCTTCCATGAAAAAGCAGCATCAGGTCATTTTATCTTTAGGCAGCAACCAAGGCAATCGTCTCGAAAACATTGCCCGTTGCATTGATAATCTGCATAAAGAAATTGGTACAATTATTAGGGTTTCCAAACTTTATGAAACTCCGGCTTGGGGTTTTGAAAGTGAAAAATTCTACAATTGCGCTGTGATTATGAATACGCATAAATCGGCACACCAAATTTTGGAAGAATGTCTTTTGCTTGAAGAAGCTTTAGGAAGAGTTCGCGAAGATGTTGAAGGTTATCAGGCTCGAATTATTGATATTGATGTCATTACTTTTGATGAAGAAATCATCGCTTCCGAAAAACTGCAGGTGCCACATCCAGAAATGCAAAACCGCTTGTTTGTGTTGTTGCCAATGCAGGATTTACATTTAGATTGGCGTCACCCGATTTTACAAAAATACCTGCATGAACTATTGGTACTTTCTGAAGATAAAAGCAATTGCAAAGTCATTCAAAATCTGGAAATTCCAATTAGCAAATTAAAACTCGACCATTTCAATTACATTGCCATTGAAGGAAATATTGGTGCCGGAAAAACTACACTTACCAATAAATTAGCAGAAGATTTCAATGCGAAATCAGTTTTGGAGCGTTTTGCAGACAATCCGTTTTTGCCAAAATTCTACGAAGACCAAAATCGTTATGCTTTTCCGCTGGAAATGTCTTTTTTGGCTGACAGATACCAACAAATCTCAGATGATTTAGCGCAGTTTGATTTGTTTAAAGATTTCATTGTAGCCGATTATCATATTTTTAAATCGTTGATTTTTGCCAAAGTTACGCTTGCGGAAGATGAATTTCGTTTGTATAAAACGATGTTTGATATTATCTATAAAGAAATGCCAAAGCCCGATTTGTATATTTATTTGTATCAGAGTACGGAACGGCTTTTGGAAAATATCAGAGAAAGAGGAAGAAGCTATGAGCAGGAAATTCCGGCCGAATATCTTGAAAAAATCAACAATGGTTATTTAGATTACATAAAATCGCAAACGGATTTGAATGTTTTGATTATTGATGTGACCAATAGAGATTTCCAGAACAATCAGGAAGATTATGTTTTTATTTTAAATGAAATTCAGAACAAGATTTCCAGCTAAACTTAACGTATCATAGCGAAATGACCTTTTCTCTCGGGTAAAGTATTATTAATTTTTGCTATAAACCAGTAATCTGAAGAAGGCAAAATCTTTCCATTATAAGTGCCGTCCCAAAATGGATTTGAGTTATTTAAAATTGTAATTAATTTTCCAAATCTGTCAAAAATCAGCACTTCAGCAGTTGAAAAAGCAAATGCGCCTTTTATTGACCAAGTGTCGTTTATGTTATCACCATTTGGACTAAAAAAATCGGGAACTGAAATCACAATAAACTGTTTTTGATCAACACCACAGCCATTTTTTTCTCTTACATATCCAATGTAAATTCCACCTTCTGATACTGTAAATGTATTTGAGCTCTGAAAAAACACACCGTCTATAGAATATTCAAAGTCACCACTTTGGGTTGTATTGATTGTGGCCGTCAAATCTAACACATCAATTGTTGAAATGACAGGTTGTGTGTGATAAGTAATAGTAAAATTTTTCGTCTTGGAACAGCTTTGTGGAGCAAGAGTTGTAACAACAACAGAGTAGTTTGTAAGTCCGTTAGACTGAATCGTCTGGGTTGTTGCGCCAGTTGACCATGCGTATGTCATACCTGGATTTCCTGCATTTAAAGTTATTGTATCACCTTCACACAATATGAAAGTATCATCAGCTAAAACAGGAGCGTTGTAAACATTGATATAAACCGGAACTCTATCTGAAATGCAATTATCGAAGTTTGCTTCAGCATAAAAAACAGTGTCTTGATGAATGTTGGGAACAATAAAATGTGGCCCAGAAAAAATTGCGGTTGTACTTGTTGGACTATCATACCAAAACATCACACCCACAGTAATCGGAATATCTATTACAGTATAAGTTTCCTCACACATATAATATGGAGAAGAATTAACAGCTAATACAGGTTTAGGCTTTACTGTTGCTGTTACGGGAATTCTTGAAATGTCAGGACAAGTTCCATAATGTGCTGCAGCATAATAAACTGTTGTGCTCGAAATGGATGGAGTTGTAAAAGTATCTCCGGTTCCTAATGGCAAACCTCCAGAAGCGAATTCATACCAATAGACAATTCCGGTAGTTGAAGTGGCTTGTAAATTTACAGTTCCAGGTCCGCATCTTGGAGCAGTTGGTGTTGAACTAACCGTTGGAATCAGCATTGAAGTACTAGTAGAAATATGCAAAATGGGATCTCCAGGCATTCCGCCGTATTCAATTATATAACCTTTGGGTTGATAACTTCCACTGGGTTCTCCTGTGTTTGAAAGATCATTCCATGAACCTCCAATACCAACGCCGGGAGCTGTAACGTGTGCATAATCTTCGTCTATTATATTATTTGGTTCTCCAGTATTCCAAAATGCATAATTGGTAGTAAAGCCTGTAAAATTTCCATTCCAAAAAATTGTTCCCAATTCAGGGCCGCTCATCCATTTCCATATTCCTTCAGTTTCCTGATCGCTTCCGCCAATCCAACCGGCGCCAACTGTTTGTTCTCCGGCAATTTGTGCTTCTTCAGCCGAAATAATAGTGGCTAAATAACCTTGTAATCCATAATAAGTACTGGCTTGGGCCGCTGCTAAAGCTGCTGTCCATGTTATTCCGATATTGGGAACATACAGATAATAATGACCATTTGAAGGTAAATAATTAGCTTGCCCTACCGTAATGGAAAAGTTTCTAATGCCACTTGGAGTTGCTGCGCCCGATGAAAATTCAATATCCTTTATTGCGGCTACTAATTCAACATAAGTTGGCTGACTCGAAATACCTGTCAGGGTTAATGTTCCTGTAGTTATATTCCAGGCTGATGTTACGTTGGGATGAATTCCGGTAAGCGTTAACAAATCTTCACCATAAGAATATCCGGAGGAAATTTGAATGTAAATAGCGTCAATTCCAAGATCGTCAGGATCAACAATTGTAATATCGGTAACAATTTTAGTTGAGCCTCCTGGACAATAAGTCTGGTTTCCTGTAGCATCTAAGTAAGGAGCGACATTGGCTAATATACTCTGTGAAATTTTAGAAGTTTTGGTATGATTAAAAGGCATGCTTACTTGACCCAATACAATTGAGCTACCAAAGATTAAAATGATAATAGTAAAAATACTATCAAGCTTCTTTTTCATGAGTCAAAGTTACAGAAAATGAGGATTGTCGGTTTAAAAAAATGCTAAAACTCTGTATAAATTAACTCAACATCTTTTTGAACAAATCCCAAACAACAATTCCGGTACTTACTGAAATGTTGAGGGAATGTTTAGTTCCTAACTGCGGAATTTCAATTGTGCCGTCACAAAGTTCAATGGCTTTTTGGGCAACGCCATATACTTCGTTACCAAAAACTAAGGCATATTTTTTATTTTTCTCCACTTTAAAATCCTGAAGAAAGATTGCATTTTCAACCTGCTCGATGGCAAAAACGGAAACAGCTTCATTTTTTAAATTTTCAATTACAGCTAAAATATCTTTTTGATATTCCCACGCAACGGTTTCGGTAGCACCAAGCGCTGTTTTATGAATTTCTTTGTTTGGCGGGATTGCCGTTATGCCGCACAAATATATTTTTTCGATTAGAAATGCATCAGCAGTCCGAAAAACGGAACCAATATTATGAAGACTTCGGATGTCATCCAGAATAATTATTATTGGTGTTTTTTTGGCTTCTTTGAAGTCTTCAATTGATTTCCTTTCTAATTCATTATTTTCGAGCTTGCGCATTTTTTTATTTTTGGCAAAGATATTCAAAAAAAAAGTCTCAATATTATCGAGACTTTCCTTGAATTATAATTAAGTAATTTAGCTTTTTGTTGGAGCAGCAGCGTCAGCTGGAGCATCTGGCAAAATAGTTCCTTTGATTGTAACTACTTTAGTTTCTTGTCCTGTAGCATTAGATTTAATAGTTACAGTTTTTGTAAATGGACCAACTCTGTCAGTCGCATATTTAACACCAATAACTCCTCTTGCACCTGGTGCAATTGCTCCTTCTGGTTTTGAAGGAACTGTACAACCACAAGAACCTTGTGTGCTTTCAATAAGTAATGGTTTGTTTCCGTTGTTTACAAAAACAAATTCTCTTTTTCCATCAGCATTGTGAGGGATTGTTCCGTAATCGATTGTTTCGTTTTCGAAAACCATTCCAGCTCCTTCAACTCTAGGAGTTTCAACTTTAACTGGAGCATCAGCTTTCTTAGCTGTTTTTTTTGCAGTTTGTGCATTGCTAGTTGCAACACCAAAAACAGTAATCGCAGCTAATAAGATAATTCTTTTCATTTTTTATAGTATTTAAGTTTCTGGGACAAATCTATTTAAAATTTGAAACGCTCCAATTTTTTTTGTCTTAAGGTTAAATTAATTTTTTTTAGGATGGCTAAATCATTCTAAAATATCTAAATTCGCTTTCACGAAAATTAATTTCAAATCCATTGGCAGCCAAAGAAACTTCGACCAAAGAAACTCCTTTAATGAAGCAATACAACGAGATAAAAAGAAAATATCCCGATGCCTGTTTATTGTTTAGAGTAGGGGATTTTTATGAAACTTTTGGTGAAGATGCGATTCGTGCTTCTAAAATCCTTGGAATTGTTTTGACTAAGCGTGGCGCAGGTTCTGAAACCGAAACAGCACTAGCTGGTTTTCCGCATCATTCCTTAAATACGTATTTGCCAAAATTGGTAAAAGCTGGACTTCGTGTGGCCATTTGCGACCAACTCGAAGATCCAAAAATGACTAAAACCATTGTCAAACGAGGTGTGACCGAATTAATTACTCCTGGCGTTTCAATGAATGATGAGGTTTTACAATCAAGATCGAACAATTTTCTGGCATCGATTTATTTTGGTAAAAAGCAATTAGGCGTTTCGTTTCTTGATGTTTCTACCGGAGAATTCTTAACAGCACAGGGCAATGAAGAATATATTGATAAGTTGCTGCAGAATTTCAGTCCAAGTGAAATTTTAATTCAAAAAAACAACCGAAACCAATTCAAGGAAATATTCGGAGATAAATTCAACGTTTTCCATCTTGAAGATTGGGTTTATAAAGAAGACTATGCGCTTGAAACTTTGAACAGTCATTTTCAGACTACTTCTCTCAAAGGTTTTGGTATTGACGAATTGCTTGATGGGATTATAGCTTCGGGAGCGATTTTGTTTTATTTATCAGAAACGCAACATAATAGAGTCCAACACATTACCAATATTCAAAGAATTGCGGAAGATGCCTATGTTTGGATGGATCGATTTACGATTCGGAATTTAGAATTGTATCACAGTCATTCTCAAAATGCGGTTACACTTTTGGATGTGATTGATAAAACGCTATCGCCAATGGGTTCAAGACTGTTGAAGCGTTGGTTAGCATTGCCTTTGAAAGACATTCACAAGATTAGAGGTCGTCATGAAGTAGTTTCTTATTTGAAAGAGAATTTAGAAATCCTTCAAAAAATGCAATACCAAATCAAGCAAATTTCAGATTTGGAGCGTTTGATTTCTAAAGTGGCTACTGGAAAAATTTCTCCAAGAGAAGTTATTTATCTTAAAGAATCATTAGATGCTATCATTCCCATAAAAACAATTGCTTTAGAAAGTAAACAGGAAGCCGTTCGTGTTATAGGTGATAGTTTGCATTCCTGTGATTTGCTTCGTGAAAAAATAAAATCTACATTAAATCAGGAAGCCCCAGTTGCAATTGCCAAAGGAAATGCTATTGCAAGTGGAGTTCACCCCGAATTAGATGAATTGCGAAGCATTGCTTTTTCCGGGAAAGAATATCTGGAAGGCATAGAAAGGCGTGAATCAGAATTAACAGGAATTACCTCTTTAAAGATTTCTTTTAATAATGTTTTTGGCTATTATATAGAAGTTAGAAATACACATAAAGATAAAGTTCCGACCGAATGGATTAGAAAACAGACTTTGGTAAATGCGGAACGCTATATTACCGAAGAATTAAAGGAATACGAGACCAAAATTCTCGGTGCGGAAGAAAAAATACACCAAATTGAAAGTCAATTATTTGAAAAATTGGTCAGTTGGATTGCAACTTACATTAAACAAGTCCAGCTAAACGCTAATTTGATCGGACAGTTAGATTGTCTGATTTCATTTGCTCAATTAGCTATAGAAAACGATTATGTATGTCCTGTTCTTGATGAAACATTTGAGTTGGAAATCACGAATGGTCGTCATCCGGTTATTGAAAAACAATTACCTATTGGCGTTCCGTATGTTCCCAATGATGTTTTTCTGGATAGAGAATCACAACAACTTATTATGATTACCGGTCCGAATATGTCTGGTAAGTCAGCAATTTTGAGACAAACAGCGTTGATTGTGCTTTTGGCTCAAATGGGAAGTTTTGTTCCAGCCGAAAAAGTCAGGATGGGAGTTGTAGATAAAATCTTTACTCGGGTAGGAGCAAGTGATAATATTTCGATGGGTGAATCTACTTTTATGGTAGAGATGAATGAAACAGCTTCAATTTTGAATAATATTTCGGATAGAAGTTTGGTGTTGCTTGATGAAATTGGACGTGGAACGAGTACCTATGACGGAATTTCGATTGCATGGGCCATTGCTGAGTTTCTTCATGAAAATCCCGCCAGACCAAAAACATTGTTTGCCACACATTATCACGAATTGAATGAAATGAGTGAGTTGCTGCCAAGAATTAAGAATTACAATGTATCGGTAAAAGAATTAAAAGACACCGTTCTTTTTATACGAAAGTTAGTAGCTGGTGGAAGTGCTCATAGTTTTGGTATTCACGTAGCAAAAATGGCTGGTATGCCCCAAACGGTAATCCAGAAAGCGCAAAAACTTCTGAAAAAATTAGAAAAAAATCATTCCAGTGAATCTTTGAGTGGTATAAAATCAGCAAAAGATGAAATGCAATTGAACATTTTCAATCTTGATGATCCATTATTGGAAGAAATAAGAGAAGATATAATGAATTTAGACATCAATATTTTGACGCCAATTGAAGCTTTGATGAAGCTAAATGAATTAAAACGTATGCTGCAGAAAAAATAAATACTACAAATGAATTGTGTTTATCAGCCGGTTAGGGCTTTCCAAAGTTTTTTTCAAAAAAAACGTTTGTAATATTCAATTTAAATATTACATTTGCATCCGCAATACAGCATAAGTATTGCCGTTCTAACAAATAATGTGAATGCGAAAATAGCTCAGTTGGTAGAGCGCGACCTTGCCAAGGTCGAGGTCGCGGGTTCGAGCCCCGTTTTTCGCTCAAAATATAAACGTTCTGATTATGATGTTAATCATCATAAAAACATATAAGCTCGGATGGTGAGTATATTTAATTAATTTTTTCTAAAAATTGAACCATCAAAAAATCATTCTGCTCGGATGGTGAAATTGGTAGACACGCTGGACTTAAAATCCAGTGAACAGCAATGTTCGTGCGGGTTCAAGTCCCGCTCTGAGTACAAAAGCTTCAAACTGTGTTTGGAGCTTTTTTGTTTTAATTACTTTTAAATTTCTTATGGGAACCTTTGTTATCAGCAAAAGATTAAATGACTTCTACAAATTTGAATTCGTTTCCCGAAAAGGGAAAACGATTTTCACAAGCAATAGTCATGAATTGAAATTTGAATGTGAGGAAGAAATAGAATTACTAAAATCCTCTGTCGAAAGTTTGGACTACTTAAAGTTTAAGACTTCACGCGGAAAGTTTTTTTTTAAAATTATATTGGATGAAAGAATCCTGGCGGCCAGCAGAAAGTATTCTACAGAGTTAATGATGCAAAAAGGGATTGATGAAATAATTAAACATGTTTCAAAATCTGAGACTTTAGATTTTGCTAATGGAGATGTGGTTTTTGATGATGTTTAATTAAAATAAGAAAGCCACGCAGAGCGTGGCTTTAAATCTTTAAAAACAATTAGAGTTATCTAATTATTTTTTTACTTCTTCTTTAGCTTCTTCTAACTTTGCAGCAGCAGTATCAATTGCAGCAGCAGCAGTATCGATAGCAGCAGCAGCAGCAGTGTCAACAGTTTCAACAGTAGTTGAGTCAACAGCAACTTCAGCGTTAGCATCAGCTTGTTTACAAGATACTACAGTTAATGCAGCAATAACAGCTAAACTTAAAAATACTTTTTTCATCTTACTTAATATAAAAGGTTAATTATTAATTCGAGGCAAAGATATAAATTTTTTAATAGGTTAAAATAA
>NZ_JBDSMB010000107.1:0-21544 GCF_039916025.1 Flavobacterium sp. | reverse complement strand
TTGCAAAACCTCTTAAGGTGGTTATTGCGTCGGGGCTCACCTCTTCCCATTCCGAACAGAGAAGTTAAGCCCGACTGCGCAGATGGTACTGCAGTTATGTGGGAGAGTATGTCGCTGCCTTTTTTTAGTAACCCTGACCCAAACGGTCAGGGTTATTTTTTTTTAGAATCCCTTTCATGAAGATGAAAGGGATTTTTTGTTTATACTATTTTCCGAAGGGAATTTTTTCTATAATGTCTGAATATTGTTTTCCATCGAACTTTCGCACATGTAGAGCATCACAATTAAATTGGAATGCAACATCAATAGGTTTGAATAGCTCAAAAGCAGTAATCATTCTTTCACCATAAATTTTACGGGCTATACTCATATGAGAATTGACATTATTTGCATTAACCTTGAAACCTAGAAACTTAAGCATATCTATAATTAAGGTGTCAAGATAAATTTTTGAAAGAGCATCCGGAGCTATGAAGAATGTCCCTGCATTTTCAAAGCTACCCAATGAATTGAATGTTACTTTTTGTGATAAGAAAGTTTTGCAGCATTCCCTGACAGCATCTATATAAAGAGACAACTCCATTTCATTTTCAAACTGAATAACTGTGATATGAGCCGCTGAATCTGCACTATTAAACCATTTTATTTTATTTTTTAGTAATTGTTTCCAGGAGTTTATTAATGCTGACTGTTCAGGTGTTGGGAAAATAACCAATGAAAATTGAGGAGTGGGTTTCATGATTGAAATATATTGTGTGAGGGATGGAAGTGGCATCCTTTTTACTGTTTTAATCCAAAGTGTCTTTTATATAACACAATGCAACAAAACAGTAAAAAGATATAACGGACAGCCCGACCCGAAGGGGCACACCCAAATTATGATTTATGCAATTGACAGTATTCGCAATGCTCACTTACCACACATTCGCTGTGTTTAGGATTTGTTGGACGGCAGGTTTCCCTTCCTAAAAATGAGATAGCTATACCGATATCACCCCAAATTTCTTTGGGTAAAACCTGCATCAATTGTTTTTCGATTTTGTTTCCATCTTTTGATTCCTGAACCAATCCGATTCTTGGTGCTACTCTTATAACATGCAAATCGCAGATAATTCCTTCTGCCGGAGCTTCAGCTTCGCGCATAATGACATTGGCAGATTTTCTACCAATACCTTTAAGGGCAACTAATTCATCCATAGTTGTGGGGATGTTTTTATCGGTTTTAATGGTTTGAGCAATTTCGATAAGCCAGTTGGCTTTGGTGTTGAAATTACGGACTTTGGTGATGTAAGGAATCAATTCTTCAATGGAAGTTTCTGATAAAGATTTCAGGGTTGGAAAGGCCTCGAAAAGTGGTGGCGCCACTTTATTGATGTTGGCATCTGAATCCTGTGCAGAAAGAACGACCATCACCAGCAATTGATACAAATTATTATAATCTAACGGATGTTTCTTGTTTTTGTATTTCTGAATAAGTGGTTTTAAAATCGTGGCCCAGTCTTTATTTTTATCGAATAATTCCATATTGATTTAGTTTTTAATAAAATTAATGATTTTTTCAATTACATTTTTATCGCCCAGAATTTTTCTATGTCCTAATTTTTCTGTGATGAGAATTTCTCCATTCTTTATATTGCGATTAATATTATGAGCGGCTTTGACCGATATTTCATCATCATGTTCATCATGGATAATCAAAACAGGAATTTCAACTGTTTTTGCTGCAAAACTTGCAGAATAACTTTCCATCTCAACACCAAACTTTTTCTCAAAATGTGCTTTCATCATTAAAGCGGTTTCCGGTCTTAATTCCATCTTTAAAATAAAATCATCCATTATATCCTGAATAATATCGCCAGTGCCAATGATTACGGCTTTTTTAACCGACAATCCTTCTTTTATAGCATTAAGAATTGACATGCCACCAAGCGAATGTCCGATAGTAAATTCAAATGGGCCAAAGTGTTTCTCGATTTCAAGAATTGAAGCAATAAATTCAGGCATTAATGTGGTTTTGCTTGCTGATTTTCCATGTGCCGGAGCATCAAAACTTATGGTTGAAAACCCATTTTGAAGTAATTCGTCAGCGATTTTAAAAAGCTGGGTTCCTCTTCCGGACCAACCGTGAACCAACAATACTTTACGTTCACTTTCACCATATTGATACACAACAATCTCTTTATTAATCTTTGGAATGAACAGTTTTGTTTGTTTACTATTTTCTTCCATTTGTAATTCTCTCTTCGGAATTCTATGTTTAAGGGGCGTTGTAAATAGTTTTGCAGCAAAAAGTGTAGCCAATTTTGGAGAAATTGCTTGTAATAATTTAGCCGTTCGCGTTATTATTTTCGGAATTTGCAATGATTGACTGGGTATGTCACTTTTTTTTGTCATTTCAATAAAATTATACCGCAATTTATAACTTATTATATTTTTCTCTAAATTACAACTTCCTAAAATTACAATTAAAATGCAAAACCAAACCCGAATTATAATTGAAAACGTTTCTCCACAACTTGACGGTGGAGCTTTTTTTATCAAAAGAATTGTAGGTCAAAAAGTTGTAGTTACAGCTAATGTCTTTTCTGATGGTCACGATGTTGTAGCTTGTAGTGTGAAATTTAAACATGAATCAGAAAAAAAGTGGCAGGAAGTCAGAATGACTGAAACCGAAAATGATGAATGGAAAGCAGAATTCAAAGTAGAAAAACAGGGTTTTTATTCCTATTTAGTTGAAGGTTGGGTTGATTATGCTTTGAACTGGCAGCACGGAACGCAACGAAAAATTGAAGACAATCAGCATGTGAAATCAGAATTGCTCGAAGGTGCAGAATTTTGTCAGGCAATTTTAAAAGAAGTATCAGCTGCCGAAAAAACATATCTAACCGCAGCTGCAAAAGCATTCCAGGATGCAAAACAATATGACAAAGCGATTGCAATAGCATTATCAGCAGAATTACACCATATTTTTAGAAATTATCCAACGCGAACTTTAGCGAATGTTTCAACAGAATTGAAGATTTATGTGGATAGAAAAAAGGCATTATTCAGCACCTGGTATGAATTTTTCCCACGTTCGGCTTCACAGGAGAAAGGCAAACACGGAACTTTTAAAGATTGCGAAAAACTGTTGCCCAGAGTTTCTGCAATGGGATTTGATACTTTATATTTTCCGCCGATTCATCCTATTGGTGAAGTAAACAGAAAAGGGAAAAATAATGCAACAAATGCCGCAAAAGGCGATGTCGGTTCGCCTTGGGGAATTGGTTCCAAGCATGGCGGACATAAAGCGATACATCCCGAATTGGGAACGCTAGCCGATTTTAAATCATTGGTAAAAGCTGCCAAAAGTGTGGGAATTGAAGTTGCCATGGATTATGCGTTGCAGGCTGCACCAGATCATCCTTATGTGAAAGATTTTCCACAATGGTTCAAATGGCGTCCCGACGGAACAGTACAATATGCCGAAAATCCACCAAAGAAATACCAGGATATCCAACCTATTTATTTTGAAAGCGGTGATTGGAAAAACCTTTGGAAAGAGTTGCTGGATGTAGCTTTGTTTTGGGTTGAAGAATGTGATATTAAGGTTTTCAGAGTTGACAATCCGCATACGAAACCATTTTATTTTTGGGGTTGGCTGATTGCAGAAATCAAGAAAAAACATCCTGATGTTTTGTTTTTAGCAGAAGCTTTTACACGTCCAAAAATTATGCATGAATTGGCCAAACAAGGTTTCACGCAATCATACTCTTATTTCACTTGGAGAAACACCAAAGCCGAACTGATTGAATATGTTGAAGAATTAACCAAAACGGAACAAAGTGAATTTTTCCGTCCAAACTTTTGGCCAAATACACCAGATATTTTACCGTATGCTTTGCAAAGCGGACATGAAAGCGTTTACCTTCACAAATACTTTTTGGCGGCCACGTTGAGTTCCAGCATTGGAATATACGGACCTGTTTATGAATACATGGTTTCGGAAGCGATGCCTGGAAAAGAAGAATATCACAATTCTGAGAAATATGAATTCTTTAATTGGGATTGGACGGTTCAGAATAAATTAATTACGGTAATTTCCCGATTAAATAAAATCAGACACGAACAACCTTCATTGCAGCAAACGAATAATATACAGTTTTGTGCAACCGATAACGATCAGGTTTTGGCGTATTACAAATATGACGATGATAAGTTAGATGAGACTTTGATGATTTGCAGCATCGATCCATATTATGCCAAACAAACATGGGTTCAATTGCCGTTGCAGGCGTTAGGAATTCAAGCTGGGCAACCTATTCGTGTTGTTGAATTAATTACAGGAAACAGTTATATTTGGGACAAAGAGTGGAATTTTGTAGAGCTAAATCCAGCGCTGCCATTCCATTTATTTAAAATTCTGAAGTAGTAATTAGTGAATAGTGATTAGTAAATAGCAAATACAAAAGTTTAAAATTGAAAATATAGCGTAAAGCATAAGATTATGGAAAATTCTAACCAGGATACTTTTTCGACACCATTTGTTTTTAAAACAGATTGGAAAACTGCGTTTGAAGACGAGGAATTTGTCAAAGTATTCTCTTCGGATATTTTAGAACAATATATTATCAATAAACGTTGGTACGGCGGAAAGGCCAGCACTTTGAAATATATCGAAGTCGTGGATCATTTTAAAATTACTTCAAAGAAGAATGTTTATTATGGTGTGTTGCTTGAAGTGAATTTTAAGGAAGCATTTTACCAGCATTACTTTATGCCTTTGGCATTTATGGCCGAAGAAGAATTGGACACCAATACGATTATTGCGCCTGTAAAAATGGGCAATCAGCAGGGTTTCTTGGTAGATGCTTTGCATCAGGAAGACTTTAGAAAGTTGCTATTTGAGAATATTGTGCAATCAAAAAATAACCCTGAATTAAAACTGGTTTTTCACAAAGGAACTAAGTTTGAAGATAAAGAATATAAAACGTCCAAGTTTATGGGCGTTGAGCAAAGCAATACATCTATAATCTACAACGATTCATTTGTGCTAAAGATTTTCCGACGCATTTATGTCAGTACAAATCCCGATTATGAAATCAGTCGTTTCTTAACGGAACGCATGAATTTTAAGAGTTCGCCGGCGTATACAGGAAGTATCAATTTGGCTCTGCCCGAAGGAAATATTACACTTGGTTTGATGCAGGAATTAGTTCCGAATCAGGGTGACGCTTGGAAGTTTATGCTTGAGGAAATTGATGTTGTTTTTAGTAATTTGAAAACAAAGAAAATAAAGATTGACAAGCTTCCGGACATTCCATTATTCAAACGCGTTAAGATTAACGAAATTCCGCCTGAGATTATTGATTGGGTTGGATTGGGGTTGTTTCTTCGCATTCAAACGATGGCAAAACGCACAGCAGAAATGCATATTGCGCTTGGCGGAGACATTCATGATACAGCTTTTACGCCAACAACTTATAACGGAGATTATACAGTTTGGCTGAAAAACAGAATGCTGTATCAGTTTCAAAACCGATTAAATATTATAGAAAATAGTCTGCATAAACTTGACGGATTAGCGCTTGAGTTAGCACATCAGTTTATGGAAAACAAAAAAATGGTGCGTAAACATTTTGTCGATTTTGATTGGACAAAAATGAAATCAGAGCGTATCCGGATTCATGGCGATTATCATTTGGGGCAAATATTAGTAAATGGTGACGATTTCTATTTATTGGATTTTGAAGGCGAACCAGAAAGCACCATTCGTGACCGAAAAGTAAAACAGCCGCCATTGAAAGATGTTGCTGGTTTGTTCCGTTCGTTTCATTACGCCATTTATGCGACGATTTTTAACAACAAAGACAAATATCCTTACGACCAAGAACATCTTTTTCATGCTGCTGAAGTATTGTTTAACTACTTTGTAGGCTGCTTTTTGGAGACTTACGTTGAGAAAGCACAATCAGGAAATTTGAATATTGGTTACAACCATGAAATTGATTTTTTACTGAAATATTGCCTGATAGAAAAAGCAGTTTACGAATTGGGTTACGAACTAAACTCACGTCCTCGCTGGGCAGTGATTCCGTTGAGAGGTATTCAGAGTATAATGGGGTATTAAAAATAATTACGAATTGTGAATTGTGAATTAATTTGGAATAATTTCACAAAAGACAAAACCTTGCTAGCCGTGATTGCAGCAGCTACCATGTAGCGCGGAAAGCGGGAAAATGGATAACAAGAAAGCGCTAACCATTCGCTTCAAAAAAGAAAATAAAAAATTCGTGTATTCGTGGCAAAACCACAAAACAAAAACAATATAAAATGAACCAAGTACAAGTACATTCACTTTTCACTGATTTTGATATCGATTTATTCAAAGCAGGAAAGCATTTTAGATTATACGAAAAAATGGGAGCACATCTGATGGAAGTCAACGGTGTAAAAGGCGTTTACTTTGCGGTTTGGGCGCCATCGGCACGCTCGGTTTCTGTGGTTGGTGATTTCAACTATTGGATTCAGGGCGAGCATCAACTCAATGTTCGTTGGGATGGTTCAGGCATTTGGGAAGGATTTATTCCAGGTGTTGAAAAAGGTACGACCTATAAATATAAAATCCAGTCAAGTAATAACGGAATTATTACTGAGAAAGCCGATCCTTTTGCTTTATACTGTGAGCATCCGCCACAAACGGCTTCTGTCATTTGGGATTTGGATTATAAGTGGAAAGACAAAAAGTGGATGGATAACCGAAAAGATAAAAATGGTTTGGACAAGCCATATTCGGTATATGAAGTGCATTTGGGTTCTTGGAAAAGAAATAGTGAAGGTAAGTTTTTGACTTATCTTGAATTGGCTGATGAATTGGTTGATTACGTTAAAGAAACTGGTTTCACGCACGTCGAGTTTATGCCAATCATGGAATATCCTTATGATCCATCTTGGGGTTATCAATTAGTAGGTTATTTTGCGCCAACATCACGTTTCGGAAAACCACAGGATTTTATGGTTTTGGTGGATAAATTACATCAAGCCGGAATTGGAGTAATCCTCGATTGGGTTCCGTCACACTTTCCTGATGACGCGCATGGTTTAGGATTTTTTGATGGTTCAAACTTATATGAGCATCCGGACAGACGAAAAGGATATCATCCTGATTGGAAGAGTTTGGTATTCAACTATGGCAGAAATGAAGTGCGTTCGTTCCTGATAAGTAATGCGATTTTTTGGTTACACCAATATCATGCTGATGGTTTGCGTGTAGATGCTGTGGCGTCAATGTTATACTTGGATTACTCAAGAAAAGATGGCGAATGGGAACCAAACATTTTCGGAGGAAGAGAAAACTTAGACACGATTAGTTTCCTAAAAGATTTCAACGAAGCGGTTTATGCTGATTTTCCGGATACGCAAACTATAGCTGAAGAAAGCACCAGTTTTCCAATGGTTTCGAGACCAACATTTATCGGTGGTTTAGGTTTCGGAATGAAATGGATGATGGGCTGGATGCACGATACGTTGCAGTATTTCAAAAAAGAAAGCGTGTATAGAAAATTCCACCAAAACGATTTGACTTTCTCAATGACGTATGCGTTTACTGAGAATTTCATGCTGCCATTATCTCACGACGAAGTGGTTTATGGAAAGCAATCAATTTTGGGCCGAATGACCGGCGACGAATGGCAGAAATTTGCGAATCTTCGTTTGTTGTATGGCTATATGTTTACACATCCCGGAACCAATTTATTGTTTATGGGTTCCGAATTCGGGCAAAGTTCTGAGTGGAATTTTGAAGGAAGTTTGGATTGGCATTTGCTGCAGTTTGGTTATCACGATGGCATCAAAAAATGCATCACCGATTTGAATGCTTTGTATAAAAACAATCCGGCATTGTATGAAAAACAATTCCATGTGGATGGTTTTGAATGGATAAATTATTCCGATAGTGAAAATGCTATTTTGAGCTATATCCGAAAAGGAAACAACGAAAAAGAAAGCTTGGTTGTCGTGTGTAATTTCACTCCGGTTGTTAGAGATAATTATAGAATTGGATTGCCAACAAAAGGCAAACTAACACAGATTTTCAATTCCGACAGCACCGAATACGGCGGAAGCGGAGTAGTAATGACAAAACCAATCAAGATTGATAAAACTCCATGGAATTACAGAGATTATTCAGCCGAATTAGTCTTGCCACCATTAGGAGTTACGGTTTATAAAATATCTTAATTAATTATAAATTTTGCCACGAATACACGAATAATTTTGAATCAAATTTTCAAAAAAAACATTCGTGCATTCTTGGCTCTTTTATTTATCATCATCCGCAAACGTTATAGTTAAAAACTACTCTAATAACTTGCTGTGTTTTAGATTTCATCTTTGTAAATTTGGCAACACGACATTAAAAAATCAATATGATTACCAATCAGGAACTTGAGCATAAAGGAGATCAGACGCCTTCCAAAATAGTTAGTTTTAATCAGGATGTTGACAGCATCTATTTCAATACTGACAATAATGTAATTCTAAAAGTTACCATACTTCGAGATAGTTTAATCCGTTTCAGATATACTACAAAAGGATATTTCAGCAATGACTTTTCGTATGCCATTGATAAGACACAATCGCACGGTTACAACCAACTGGAAGTTGTTGAAGAATCTCATTTTTATCTGATAAAAACCAGCAAAGTATTCTGTAAAATCAACAAGAAAAACATGAAAATATCGATTCATGATATTGATGGTTTTACGATTTTGGAAGACGAAAGTGGGTTTCATTGGGAAGAAAGTTATGAGCATGGTGGAAACGTTGTAAAAATGAGTAAAATGTCGAAAGATGGCGAAAGTTTTTACGGAATGGGAGATAAGCCAACGCATTTAAACCTAAAAGGAAAACGTGTTGAGAATTGGGCAACCGACCAATATGCATTCCATAAAGACCAGGAACCATTATACAAAGTCGTGCCTTTCTATATTGGATTGCACCATAACAAAGCTTATGGCGTTTTCTTTGACAATACGTTCAGAACGTTTTTTGATTTTTGCCACGAACGAAGAAATGTAACTAGCTTTTGGGCAGAAGGTGGTGAAATGAATTACTACTTTGTTTATGGTCCAAAAATGGCGGATGTAGTTACAACTTATACACATTTGACAGGAAAACCAGAGCTTCCGCCAATGTGGACTTTGGGTTATCACCAATGCAAATGGAGTTATTATCCGGAAAGCAAAGTCAAAGAAGTTACCAGCAAATTCAGAGAGTTAAAAATTCCATGTGATGCTATTTATTTAGACATCGATTATATGGAAGGTTTCCGTTGTTTTACCTGGAGCAAAGAATATTTTCCTGAGCCAAAACGAATGGTCGCCGAATTAGCGAAAGATGGTTTCAAAACCGTTGTTATCATTGATCCCGGAATCAAAATCGATAAAGATTACTGGGTTTATCAGGAAGCGCTGAAGAATGATTATTTCTGTAAACGTGCCGATGGACCTTTTATGAAAGGAAAAGTTTGGCCGGGCGAATGCAATTTCCCTGATTATACCAATCCGGAAGTTCGCGAATGGTGGGCAGGATTATTCAAGGAATTGATTTCAGAAATAGGAGTGAAAGGCGTTTGGAATGATATGAACGAACCAGCAGTAATGGATGTTCCAGGGAAAACTTTCCCTTCAGATGTGCGTCATGATTATGATGGGAATCCTTGCAGTCATCGAAAAGCACACAACATTTATGGAACCCAAATGGCAAGAGCAACTTATGAAGGTGTCAAGCGTTTTGCGTATCCAAAAAGACCATTTATCATTACGCGTTCGGCTTATTCAGGAGCGCAGCGTTATACTTCTTCGTGGACTGGCGATAATGTTGCCAGTTGGGAACATTTATGGATTGCGAATATTCAAATGCAGCGAATGTCAATTTCAGGAATGGGTTTCACCGGTTCGGATATTGGTGGATTTGCGGAACAACCTTCGGGCGAATTGTATGCCAGATGGATTCAGTTAGGTGTTTTTCATCCATTCTGCAGAACACATTCTTCGGGTGATCACGGTGAACAGGAACCTTGGTCATTTGGTCAGGAAGTAATTGATATTACCAGAAAATTTGTCGAATTGCGTTACCAATTGTTGCCTTATTTGTATACGATGTTTTGGCAATATGTAAATGAAGGAACACCAATGTTGAAGCCGTTGGTTTATTTTGATCAGGACGATTTGCATACACATTACAGAACAGACGAATTTATTTTTGGAAATCAAATTTTAGTTTGCCCAATATTAGAGCCGAATGCGCAAGGAAGACGTATGTATCTGCCAAAAGGAAATTGGTACAACTACTGGACGAATGAATTCAACGAAGGAAAAAAAGAACTTTGGATAAAAACAGATTTTGACCAGATTCCGATTTTTATAAAGGAAGGCGCCATTATTCCAAAATATCCAGTGCAGCAGTATGTTGGCGAATTACAGTTTGATGAATTGACATTGGATGTTTATTACAAATTAGGAAAAGAAAAATCTACGGTTTATGAAGATGCTCAGGATGGCTATGATTATAACAAAGGACGATTCTCGTTGCGGACATTTACGTTAAACGGAAAAGAAAAAGAACTTTTTATTCAACAACATACCGAAGGAACTTTTGAAACGCATTATTCTAAATTCAAAATCAATTTAAAAGCTTTACCATTCAAAGTAAAAAGAGTGGAAATTGATAACGAAAAAATAACATTGGATTCACTTCAGTTTAACGGAGACAATACATTGATATTATATAAAGATTTCACAGAATTACATATAATTGGCGCATAAAATTTTCATAAATTTGAATCATAAAATCAAACATTATGAAAAATAGAATTTTATTTTGCGGAATCTTATTGATAGGATTGTCATTCTCATGCTCCACTAATCCATTTACTGGAAAAAACACTTTAGCTTTAGTTCCGAATAGCGAAATTTTGCCTTCGGCATTTGCTCAATATGGAACATTCTTAAAAGAAAATAAAGTTATTTCAGGAACAGCAGATGCTAATAAAGTAGTAAACGTTGGAACCAAAATCAAAAATGCTGCAGAGAAATGGCTTGATGCCAATGGTTATAAAGGCTATTTGAAGGATTATCAGTGGGAATATAAATTGGTGGAAAGCAAAGAAGTAAATGCCTGGTGCATGCCTGGTGGAAAAATTGTGGTGTATTCCGGAATTCTTCCAATTACGAAAGATGAAGCTGGTTTAGCAACAGTTCTGGGTCATGAAGTTTCACATGCTTTGGCTAATCACGGTCAACAACGTATGAGTGCTGGGCTTTTACAACAGCTTGGTGGTACTGGTGTTGCATTGGCTACCGGAGGAAAAAGTGCTGAAACACAACAATTGGCAATGACAGCTTATGGAGCTGCAACAGAAATTGGTGGAATGCTGCCATTTAGCAGAAGCCACGAAACAGAAGCGGATCAAATTGGTTTAACATTAATGGCAATTGCGGGTTACAATCCGGAGCAGGCTGTAGTTTTCTGGTCGAGAATGTCCGCAGCTTCAGGAGGTGGTGCACCACCGGAATTTTTGAGTACGCACCCATCTGATGCAACAAGGATTGCGAATTTAAAGAAATTGGTTCCTATAGCAAAAGCGGAAGCAGCTAAATTTGGCGTGATATATAAATAACATTCCAGTAACAAAAAAAGAGTATATTTGAATTCCGTCTCGTTCTAAAAACGAGACGGGATTTTTTATTTAAAAGACTTTCTATGCCAGTACTTCCTAAAGGTCATCCAAAATTACTCAATGCCTGGGCTTTCTATGATTGGGCAAATTCAGTTTATAGTTTGGTCATTGCTTCGGCAGTTTTTCCTATTTTTTACAACGCTTTGTTTGACAAAGACAATCCGTATGTCACTGTTTTAGGATATAGTTTCAAAAACTCGGCACTTATAAGTTTTGTTACGGCTGCCGCTTTCCTTTGTGTAGCCTTATTTTCTCCATTGCTTTCGGGTATTGCAGATTATATGGGAAACAAAAAGATTTTCATGCGTATCTTTAATTATATTGGAGCTTTGTCATGCATCGGATTGTACTTTTTCGATTTAAGTAATATTGGACTTGGTCTAACATTTTACTTTTTTGGATTGATTGGTTTTTGGGGAAGTTTGGTATTTTACAATTCGTATTTGCCAGATATTGCTTTTCCGGAACAACAGGATAAAATCAGTGCCAAAGGCTATTCGCTGGGTTATATAGGAAGCGTTATATTGCTTGTTGTCAACCTGGCGATGATAATGAAACCAACACTTTTTCATATTTCGGGAACGCCGGGCGAAGCATCTATGAAAGCAATGCGTTATTCGTTTATGACGGTTGGAATTTGGTGGATTGTTTTTAGTAAATACACTTATTTTTATTTACCAAAAGGGAATTCCAATAAAGAGAAAGTAAACTTTTCGGTTGTATTCAATGGTTTCCGGGAACTCAAAAAAGTTTGGAAATTGCTACAATCCGAAATTCCGTTAAAAAGATATTTACTGAGTTTCTTTGTGTTTAGTATGGCAGTGCAAACGGTAATGCTTATTGCAACTTATTTTGGCGCTCAGGAAATTCAGTGGAGCAGCCCTGAAGAAAGTCAAATCGGATTGATAACATGTATTCTTTTAATACAACTGATTGCGATTGCCGGTGCAATCTTGACTTCAAAGGCTTCGGCAAAATTTGGAAATGTAAATGTGCTGATTGTCTTAAATGCGTTTTGGCTTTTGCTTTGCGGATTTGCTTATTTCATAACGACTCCAATGCATTTTTATATTATGGCTAGTTTGGTCGGATTAGTCATGGGTGGAATTCAGGCATTGGGAAGATCAACCTATTCTAAGTTTTTACCAAAAACAGACGACACAACTTCTTTTTTTAGTTTTTATGATGTTTCCGAAAAAATCGGAATTGTTATCGGAATGCTGGTTTATGGATTAATTGATCAAATTACCGGAAGCCCAAGATTTGCTATTGTCTTTTTGGGAATATTTTTCTTAGCTGGAATGTTATTATTGTTGAGAATTCCCAAAAAAGTATTGTCATAAATTCAAAAAAAATTATATTTGGTCTTTATTTATAAAACGGTTATGAAAAACATAAAATTATTAGCAGGCATATTCTTGATTTTAACAGCTTTTACTTTCACTTCATGTGATAATGAACCAATTGATAGTGCCATCGATTTAGATGATTTTACTCCAATAGGCGGAGGCGGAGGCGCTGGTACATTTACTGCAAAAATTGGAAGTGATACCTTTAATGCACAGCAAATAATAGCTGAAGTATCAGGTTCTGCTTTTGGGCCGGAAATAAATATTGCAGGTGTTATGCCTAACGGAAAACTAATGAATGTTCAATTAATAAATCCGGCAGTCGGAACTTTTACAGCAAATACCAATTTTGAAACCTTATTATTTTTTCAATATAATGAAGATTTGACGGGAACTAATTCTTTTAGTTCTTTCAATTCTGCCACGACTGAATCTGTTGGTACATTAACGATAACACAATTTGACATTGCAGCCAAAAAGATATCAGGAACGTTCAGTTTTACAGGCTTTGATTCTTCAGGTTCTACAAATCAAAGGCAAATTACAGAAGGTGTCATAAACAACGTAACCTTTACTGTCGCACCCTAATATTTTTAAAATATATTAAAAAACCGTCTCGTCTTATGGACGAGACGGTTTTTTTGTGGCATAATACTTGACTTACTAGGGCGCTAAACGATAATATTAGATTATATATCGATTTTAACCAAAATCAACTGCCATACATCGATTTTAATTTATTTCTTAAAAAAGATGTCCTACATTTGTTTAGCATTGAATAATTTCTAATGTCATTTTGACTTAAATACACACCATGTCAAACCGTAATATCATATCTTTTGACAATCTGTCACTACAAGAATTCGATACAGAAACCGATTTAATACCACTTTTAACACCCGAAGACGAAGAAGAAATGAATAACGAAGAATTACCAAATTCTTTGCCTATTCTGCCTTTACGTAATACTGTGCTTTTTCCCGGAGTCGTAATTCCAATTTCGGCAGGAAGAGATAAATCTATAAAGCTTATAAACGATGCCAATGCCGGAAATAAAATCATTGGAGTTGTTGCCCAAAAAAATGAAGAAGACGAAGATCCAACAAAAAACGACATTTATACCGTTGGAACTGTAGCACAAATTCTCCGTGTTTTGAAAATGCCCGATGGTAATATCACCGTTATCCTGCAGGGAAAAAAGCGTTTTGCCATTGATGCCGTTACTACTGAAAAACCATATCTGAAAGCTACGATAAAAGAAGTTGAAGAAAAACGTCCTGGAAAACATGACACCGAATTTCAGGCAATAATTGACTCAACCAGAGAGTTAGCTATCGAAATCATAAAGGAAAGTCCAAACATTCCAACTGAAGCTACTTTTGCTATAAAGAATATTGAAAGCCAGTCTTTCTTAGTCAATTTTGTTTCTTCTAACATGAATCTTACGGTTAAAGAAAAACAGGATTTATTGATGACTAATGCTTTAAAAGAAAGAGCTTTAGAAACTTTGCGTTACATGAATGTTGAATTGCAAAAACTCGAACTTAAGAACGATATTCAATCTAAAGTTCGTTTTGATTTAGACCAACAGCAAAGAGAATATTTCCTCCACCAACAAATGAAAACCATTCAGGAAGAATTGGGTGGCGTTTCAAATGAGCAGGAAATTGAGGAAATGCGAATGAAGGCCAAAACCAAAACCTGGGATGTCAAAACAGCCAAACATTTTGAGAAAGAAATTTCCAAAATGCAACGCATGAATCCACAGGCGCCTGACTTTGGTATCCAAAGAAACTATCTGGAATTATTTTTAGAGTTGCCTTGGAGTCACTATTCCAAAGATAATTTTGATTTGAAACGTGCTCAGAAAATTATTGACCGCGACCATTTTGGTTTAGACGATGTAAAGAAAAGAATCATAGAACATTTAGCAGTTTTGAAATTGCGAAATGATATGAAGTCGCCAATAATCTGTTTGACCGGACCTCCGGGAGTTGGAAAAACATCTATCGGAAAGTCAATTGCAGAAGCATTGGGTAGAGAATATGTTCGAATATCACTTGGCGGTTTGCGCGACGAAGCTGAAATACGCGGACACAGAAAAACCTACATTGGCGCAATGCCCGGAAGAATTATCCAAAGCCTGAAAAAAGCAGGAACTTCCAATCCGGTTTTTGTTTTGGATGAAATTGATAAACTATCAAATTCGCACCAAGGCGATCCATCATCCGCTTTGCTTGAAGTTTTAGACCCTGAACAAAACAGCGATTTCTATGATAACTTCCTTGAAATGGGTTATGATTTGTCCAAAGTCATGTTCATCGCGACTTCCAATAATATGGCAACCATTCAACCTGCGTTGCGCGATAGAATGGAAGTAATCAAAATGACAGGTTATACCATTGAAGAAAAAGTAGAAATTGCACGTCAGCATTTGTTTCCAAAACAATTGAAAGAACACGGATTGAAAGCAAAAGATTTAACTATTGGCAAGAAACAATTAGAAAAAATTGTGGAAGGTTATACGAGAGAATCTGGTGTTAGAAGTTTGGAACAAAAATTAGCTCAGGTTATCCGTAATGCTGCAAAATCAGTAGCGATGGAAGAAGAGTATAATACGAAAGTTACCGATGAAGATATTGTCAAAATTCTTGGCGCACCAAAATTAGCACGTGATAAATCAGAAAGCAATGATGTGGCCGGAGTTGTAACAGGTTTGGCATGGACATCAGTTGGTGGTGATATCTTATTTATTGAATCTTTGATTTCGGCAGGAAAAGGAAATTTAACTTTGACGGGAAATCTGGGAACCGTAATGAAAGAATCGGCAACGATTGCTATGGAATACTTAAAAGCCAATGCAGAAATTTTCGGATTAGAGCCGGAAATGATTTCCAAATATAACATTCACCTACACGTTCCGGAAGGTGCAACGCCAAAAGATGGGCCAAGCGCCGGAATTGCTATGTTGACTTCTTTAGTTTCACTTCTGACACAAAGGAAAATAAAGAAAAATTTAGCCATGACCGGCGAAATCACTTTGCGTGGAAAAGTGTTGCCTGTTGGCGGAATCAAAGAAAAAATCCTGGCTGCTAAAAGAGCCAACATCAAGGAGATTATTTTGTGTCACGAAAACAAAAGCGATATAGACGAAATCAAAGCGGATTATATTGATGGTCTAACGTTTCATTATGTAAAAGAAATGAGCGAAGTCATTGATTTCGCATTGACAAATCAGAAAGTAAAAAACGCTAAAAAATTGTAAAATAGTTGCAAAAATAAAGGGCAAAGGCATAGGTAAAATAACGCTTATGCCTTTTTCTTTTAACTTTTTTTCATCCGATATAAAATAATATCTTCGCATTTCCGTTATAGTATATAGCATAAGTCATTTTTTGATGTTTAAAAAAGCAATTTGTATTGGGTTTTGTCTCGCTAATTTGGTCAGTTTTGGCCAAGTTGGAGGAAAGTCAATATACCAATTTCTAAATTTAGTGACATCGCCAAGACAAGCGGCTTTAGGCGGAAAAGTAATTACCTTTTACGATAGCGATGTCAATCAGGGACATTTTAACCCAGCGAATATAAATCCTGAAATGGATAATAAACTGGCTTTGAATTATGGAAGTTATTTTGGTGAAGTTACCTACGGAACAGCTTCTTATGCTTACACTTACGACCGGCATGTGCAAACCTTTTTTGGTGGCGTAAACTATGTGAATTACGGAAAATTCGATGGTTATGACGAAAACGGTCAGGCGACTTCAAATTTTACCGGAAGTGAGATTGCGTTGACTTTTGGTTATGCTTATAATATTCCGGGTTCCGATTTTTATGTTGGTGCTAATGCCAAGTTAATTTCTTCTACTTTAGAAAGTTACAATTCCTTTGGTGCCGCAATCGATATTGGTGGATTGTTTATCGATACACGAAACGATGTAAATTGGGCAATATCCATTCGAAATGTCGGATTACAAATCACACCTTATGCTGAAACACGTGAAAAATTACCTTTAGAAGTGCTGATTGGTGTTTCACAATTGATGGAAAATGTTCCGATTCGTTGGCACTTAACGCTGGAAAATATGCAACAATGGCAATTGGCGTTTTCCAATCCGAACAGAGCGGAAGGTTCTTTAGATGGAGGTTCAACTCCTGAGAAAGTTTCTATCTTCGGAAATGCATTGCGTCACGTAATTATTGGTGCTGAATTATTTCCGGATAAAGGCTTTAATTTACGGGTTGGTTATAATTTCAGAAGAGCCGAAGAATTGCGTATCTTGGAACAGCGAAACTTCTCCGGAATTTCTGTTGGTTTCGGTTTGAAAATAAATAATTTAAAATTTAATTATTCCTATTCACGATATACATTAGCAGCCAATACGAGTCTTTTTGGCTTGACCATAGACTTTGCAAATGATTGATAATTACATATAAAACCGAAGATTCACGAACACCAAAAAAATAATTTTAAAATTGTGAGTAAAAAAATTACCATTGCCATCGACGGATTTTCTTCCACAGGGAAAAGTACATTAGCCAAACAATTGGCTAAACATTTGGGCTACGTGTATGTTGACACTGGTGCGATGTATCGTGCGGTAACTTTTTTCGCTATGGAAAAGGGATATATAACCACTGATTTCTTTGACAAGCAAACCTTAATTAACAGTTTACCTTCTATAAAATTGCATTTTGAATTCAATGCTGAATTAGGCTTTGCCGAAATGTATCTGAATGATGTCAATATAGAAAAGGAAATCAGAACGCTTCAAGTTTCCAATTTTGTGAGTTTGATTGCTGAAGTTTCTGCGGTCAGGGTCAAATTAGTTGAACAACAACAGGAAATGGGAAAAGGCAAAGGTATTGTGATGGATGGCCGCGATATTGGAACCGTAGTTTTTCCAAAAGCCGAACTCAAAGTATTTATGACAGCAAGTTCTGAAACAAGAGCGCAAAGACGTTTTGAAGAGTTACAGGAAAAAGAACAAAATGTTTCGTTTGATGAAGTTTTAAAAAATGTAGAGCAACGCGATTATATCGATACGCATCGGGATGATTCTCCTTTGAGAAAAGCCGATGACGCGATTGAAATTGACAATTCTTATCTCACTCGTGAAGAACAATTCGACGCCGTTTTGGAAATGGTTGAGGATGTGACGAAATCGTTGTAAATATTTGTTTATCTCGATTTAAATAGTAGATTTACGTTCTATTTTAACTAAATCAAGACTATTTTATGAGTATAAAATTCAGATTAACAATAATGAGTTTTCTCCAATTCTTTGTTTGGGGAGCATGGTTAATAACCGTTGGAAATTATTGGTTTGCTACAAAACAATGGAGCGGCGCCGAATTTGGAGCCATTTTTTCTACACTTGGAATTTCTTCTATCATTATGCCTGCTATCACAGGTATTATTGCCGATAAATGGATAAACGCAGAAAAGCTTTATGGCATACTTCATATTTTAGGAGGTTTGGCGCTTTGCTATATTCCACAAGTTGACAATCCAACTACTTTTTATTGGGTAATTTTTGCCGCTATGATGTGTTATATGCCGACAATTTCGTTATCCAATTCGGTAGCATATAATATTTTGAAAAGCAATGATTATGACGTTGTAAAAGTATTTCCACCTATCAGAGTTTGGGGAACAGTTGGTTTTATCGCTGCTATGTGGATTACCAATTTAACTGGAAATAAAGCTTCGGTCAATATGTTTTATTTATCTGCTTTTGCTGCATTTGCATTAGGTATTTATTCTTTTACTTTACCTAAATGTCCACCACAAAAATTAATATCAGAAGAAGCATCTGTTTTTGAAAAATTAGGACTGAATGCTTTCAAATTATTTGGAACTTATAAAATGGCTTTGTTTTTCTTATTCTCAATGTTGCTGGGTGGAGCACTACAACTAACCAACATGTATGGCGATGTTTATTTGTCAGAATTTGCAAAAGTTCCTGAATATGCAGATTCATTTGTTGTAAAATATTCTACAATTATATTGTCGATTTCTCAAATATCAGAAACCTTATTTATTCTGGCGATTCCATTTTTCTTAAAACGATTTGGTATCAAACAAGTAATGTTGATTTCGATGTTGGCTTGGGTATTGCGTTTCGGATTGTTTGCTTATGGAAATCCGGTTGATGGTTTATGGATGATTATAATGTCTTGTATTGTATACGGAATGGCATTTGATTTCTTTAATATTTCAGGTTCATTATTTATCGAAACTACTACCGATTCTAAAATTCGTTCTTCTGCGCAAGGTTTGTTTATGATGATGTCAAATGGTTTTGGAGCTTTCTTTGGAGGTATAATCAGTGGAATGATAATAGATACTTATTTTACCCATGACGGAGTTAGAGACTGGCACAACATCTGGCTTTCATTTGCCGGATATGCTTTAGTTATAGCAATCTTATTTGCAGTAATGTTTAAGCATAAACACAATCCTAATGATGTGGCGAATGTGAGTCATTAAAAATATAAAAAGAGCCTAAGTAATTAGGCTCTTTTTATTTTAATCAAATTCCATCGGATGTTCAGGGTCAACGAATTCATTTTCGTTTTTGGAAATTACTATCGCTGCGACTCCATTTCCGATGAAGTTGGTAATCGCTCTGGCTTCGCTCATGAATTTATCAACACCTAAAAGAAACGCCAAACCTTCGACAGGAATTTTATGAATCGCGGTCAAGGTAGAAGCCAAAACGATAAAACCACTTCCTGTTACTCCGGCCGCACCTTTTGACGTAATCATTAAAAGTCCGATTATCGTCAGAATTTCATAAAATGAAAGCGGAACATTATACAATTGCGCCAGAAAAATAACCGCCATTGAAAGATAAATCGATGTCCCGTCAAGGTTGAAGGAATAACCTGTTGGAACTACCAATCCAACTACCGATTTGCTGCAACCCATGCGTTCGAGTTTGTTCATTAAATTGGGTAAGGCAGGTTCTGATGATGAAGTTCCGAGCACAATCAATAATTCTGCTTTTAGGTATTTGATAAAATCTAAGATGCTTATTTTGTAATAACGCAGAATGCTGCCAAGAACCACGAAAATGAAAATGGCCATCGTGAGATAAACCGTAAGCATTAATTTTCCTAGAGGAATCAATGTTTCAAATCCAAACTTTCCAACGGTATATGCCATGGCTCCAAATGCACCAAGCGGCGCCAGATACATGACAAATTTTAATGCTTTGAAAACTACTTTAGACCAGTTGTATAAAACTGCAATTATGGTTTCTCTTTTTTTGTGATAGTTGAGTACAATGCCGCAAATGATGGCGACAACCAAAACCTGTAACGTAAAATTACTCATGA
Organism: Flavobacterium sp.; assembly: GCF_039916025.1. Lineage (GTDB taxonomy): Bacteria > Bacteroidota > Bacteroidia > Flavobacteriales > Flavobacteriaceae > Flavobacterium. Next base: position 1,132 of record NZ_JBDSMB010000107.1, on the reverse strand, counting down.
AGAAGTCGAGCCAATTGAAATGAGTTGCAGGATTTGAAGTGTATTTAGTTGCATCTTCTATAGCCAATCCTGATTTATCAATTTTTCCCGGTTGGATGATATATGCTGCGGTAATTCCAATGATTAAAGCAAATGTGGTTACGATTTCAAAATAAATAAGTGATTTGATTCCGATGCGACCAACTTTTTTCAAATCGCCCATACCGGCAATTCCCAAAACAATTGTCAGGAAGATGATTGGTCCGATAAAAATCTTTACAATATCGATAAATGTTTTACCAATAATTTCCATTTTCTGCCCGGTTGCAGGATTGAAATGACCAAGCAGCACTCCGCATATAATAGCAATCAATACCCAAAAAGTCAGATTGGTAATGGTTTTAAATAGGAAAGATTGGCTCTTTGGATTATTGGTTGTCATAGGTTTTGTTATTGGTTACAATTTACAATTATTTTTGAATGCAATACAATTCCTGTTTAGCCCCGATAGTAGTGGTACGCAGTAAAACGAATAGCGGGAAAATGGATTCCAAAAAAGCCCAAACCATTCGCTCCTAAACTTCTCTGTTTTTAGTGTTAAATTTCTCTTTATAAATGTTTTGTAATTAAGAAATTATGTGTAATTTTGCAGACCTTTTGGCGAAGAAGAGTTTCCTTTAGGTATCAACTATTTAAAACTAACACTGTTGTGTTTTTAATTGCATTAAGAAACTCGAGAAGCATAACATACAAATTATTTTATCAGCATGGCTGTATTAAACAAAGAACAAGAAGCGTTTTTAAGTGATTTTAACTGGCATAATTATGCAGAAGGAATTGACGCAGTAGATCAAAAAAACTTGGAAGAGTTTGAAAGCTTAGTTACAAAAACTTTCATTTCAACCGATCAGGAAGAAGTAGTGGAAGGTGTTGTAGTTAGAATTACTGACAGAGACGCAATTGTTGACATCAACGCGAAATCGGAAGGTGTAATTTCACTTAACGAATTCCGTTACAACCCGGCTTTAAAAGTTGGTGACAAAGTAGAAGTATTAATTGACATCCGTGAGGACAAAACAGGTCAGTTAGTATTGTCTCACAGAAAAGCAAGAACAATTAAATCTTGGGATAGAGTTATTTCTGCAAACGAAAC
>NZ_JBDSMB010000106.1:0-13941 GCF_039916025.1 Flavobacterium sp. | reverse complement strand
CGGAAAAGCATTTTTATCATTGCATCCAACGAAATACGGAGAAGAATTGGTTAAAAAAATGGAACAAAACCAGGCGAAAGCTTATATGGTAAATACCGGTTGGAACGGAACGGGAAAACGTATTTCTATAAAAGATACGCGTGCTATTATTGACGCAATCCTTGATGGTTCTATCGAAAAAGCGGAAACCAAAATGGTTCCTGTATTTAATCTTGAAGTTCCAACATCTTTACATGATGTAAATGCTACAATATTAGATCCAAGAGATACTTATGAAAATGTTTCAGATTGGAATTCAAAAGCCACTAATTTAGCCTCACTTTTCATTAAGAATTTTGAGCAATACACAGACAATACAGAAGGTCAAAGCTTAGTAAAAGCTGGTCCGCAACTATAAGAAAACAAACCTAACCAAAAGGAAAAAAGCCATTCACTTAATTGAGAATGGCTTTTTTTATACTGTAAAATTTGTTTTATTTTCCTTTGTTCGCGTCGGCTATATATTTTTCCAGAGCCATTGTCATGGATGGAGTTTCTGGCGTTGGCGCCAAAATATCGATACGCAATCCGTGTTCCAAAGCTTCTTTTTGAGTAGTACTTCCAAAAACAGCAATACGCGTATTGTTTTGTTGGAAATCAGGAAAGTTTTTAAATAATGATTTTATTCCTGTTGGGCTGAAAAAAGCCAAAACATCATAATAAACATCTGCCAAATCAGACAAATCACTCATTACCGTTTTATAAAAAGTTGCTTGTGTCCAATCTACTTTTAAAGCGTTCAATGTTTGCGGAACATCAAAATTTAGCTGGTCAGAAGCGGGTAAAAGAAATTTTTCGTCTTTGTATTTTTTGATTAATGGAGATAAATCAACAAAGTCTTTTTGACCAACATAGATTTTACGTTTTCTGTAAACCACATACTTTTGCAGATAAAAAGCAATCGCTTCAGATTGGCAAAAATATTTTAAATCTTCGGGAACTTTATAACGCATTTCTTCGGCCACTCTAAAAAAATGATCGACAGAATTTCTGCTGTTTAATATGATTGCCGTAAAGTTATTTAGGTCTATTTTTTGAGCTCTGATATCCTTAGCGCTTACACCTTCTACATGTATAAATGATCTGAAATCAATCTTTACCTTATGCTTTTGCTGTAATTCAAAATAAGGGGAATTCTCTACTTTTGGTTCTGGCTGTGACACCAGAATTGTTTTCACTTTCAAATTGGACATTCTAATGAGCTAAATTTTTTGTAATCAAATAATATATAAAATAGTAGGGCGCTATTTCAAGTGCGCAAAGATACAAAATAAAATAAAACAACTTCCCGATGAGTAAGTTTTGATAAATCTTCAAAGAAATGAGGTAAGAAAACAAATTAATTATTAAAATCACAGCAATTGTGCAATAAATCAGAATATTTGATGGAGTATTGTTATAAAACAGGTAAATATTCACCGGCAGTAAAATCAATCCGACAAAAGTTCGGTAACTAACTTTCTGTAAATTGAATTGCTCTGCAAATTCTTCAATGTTAAAAATGGTTGCTACAATTTTTTCTATCAAAAATTTTGAAAGCACAAAGATTCCAAAAAATGTAAAAACCCGAAGAAAAATTACCCAATCCGTTTTCGAAACATACCCAAGATAATTGAGCACCAATTGAATAAAAAATGAAAACGAAATAATTTGAACAATAAACAACAATATAGTAAAACCACTCATCAGGTGAGACGTGTCTTTGTATACTTTTATATATTTATCAGAAACCAAAATCCTTAGAAATTCACTAAACCGTGTTTCAAATGCAGTCTTGGTAATTGCGATTAAAACAAAAGAAAAAACAAACAAACAAGTTGCCCAATCTTTAGGTTCTAAAATTCTTGGCTGTAAAACAATTTCTATCATAATCACTACAAAATTAGTAATTTTTTATTTCTTAAAATTATTATATAATTATTAAGATGGTGCTCTGATAAAAAGTTTATTTTTGCATCGAAGTTTGACGGCACTTACTATGAACGACGGTATTGTAATTATTCCAACCTATAATGAAATTGAAAACATCGAAAGTATTATTCGAGCTGTGTTTTCGTTACATAAAACCTTTCATATTCTTGTAGTTGATGATAATTCACCCGATAAAACAGCTGATAAAGTCATGGAATTGCAAAGCGAATTTCAGGGCAAATTATTTTTATCAGTCAGAAAGAAAAAATCAGGTTTAGGAACTGCTTATGTGCACGGATTTAAATGGGCATTGAAGCATCATTACGAATACATATTCGAGATGGATGCCGATTTTTCACACAACCCAAATGATTTAGAAAGGCTGCTTGAAGCTTGTCATTTTAACGGTGCTGATTTAGCCATCGGTTCCCGATATGTCACTGGAGTAAATGTTGTCAATTGGCCTTTAAGCAGAGTGTTGCTTTCCTATTTCGCTTCTGTTTATGTCCGAATGATCACCGGAATGAAAATCATGGATGCGACAGCCGGATTTATTTGTTATCACAGAGAAGTCCTGGAAAAAATAGATTTAGATAAAATAAAATTCATTGGCTACGCTTTTCAAATTGAAATGAAATACAGGGCTTTCGCCAAAAATTTTAATATACAGGAAGTTCCGGTCATCTTTACAGACAGAACAAAAGGACAATCCAAGATGAGCGGTTCTATTATTAAGGAAGCTATTTTTGGAGTTATTTCTTTAAGGTTTAAGAAGTTTTTAAATCAATTATAAAATGAATACCGTTTTAATTAAAAATGCCAAAATTGTAAACGAAGGAATTATTTTTGAAGGCGATGTTTTGATTGAAAACGAATTTATTGTTGAAATCGCCGAAAGCATTAGCCCAAAACATTCCAGTTGTAAAATTATTGATGCCGAAGGAAGTTATCTTATTCCGGGCGCTATTGATGATCAGGTGCATTTTCGCGAACCTGGCTTGACTCACAAAGGTGATATCGCTTCAGAAAGTCGGGCTGCTGTTGCCGGCGGAATTACTTCATATATTGAACAACCGAATACAGTTCCAAACGCAGTTACCCAGGAAATCTTAGAAGAAAAATATAAAATAGCCGCAAAAACATCGTATGCCAATTATTCATTTATGATGGGCGGAACCAACGATAATTTAGAAGAAATTCTAAAAACAAACCCAAAGAATGTTGCCGGAATTAAATTGTTTCTGGGTTCGTCAACAGGGAATATGTTGGTCGATAATCAAGAAGCATTAGAAAAAATATTTTCAAGTACAAAGATGTTGATTGCCGTTCATTGCGAAGATGAAGCGACTATTAAAAACAATTTAGAAAGATATAAACTTCAGTTTGGAGAAGATATTCCGGTAGAATTCCATCATTTGATTAGAAGTGCTGAAGCATGCTATATTTCGTCTTCCAAAGCGATTGCCTTAGCTAAAAAAACGGGAGCAAGATTGCACATTTTCCATCTTTCAACAGCAAAAGAAATGGAACTGTTTACCAATAAAATTCCGTTGGAAGAAAAGCAAATCACTGCCGAAGTTTGTGTGCACCATCTTTGGTTTTCGGATGAAGATTATAAAACCAAAGGCAATCTTATCAAGTGGAATCCGGCCATAAAAACTGCTGAAGACAGAACGGCTTTGTGGGAAGCGTTGCTCGATGACAGAATTGATGTTATCGCAACCGATCATGCGCCTCATACATTGGAAGAAAAACAACAATCGTATTTAAAAGCACCGTCTGGCGGACCATTAGTTCAACACGCTGTGGTGGCAATGTTTGAAGCCAATCATCAGGGAAAGATTTCAGTAGAAAAGATTGTAGAAAAGATGTGCCACAATCCGGCGAAGATTTTCAAAATTGAAAAACGTGGTTTTGTCAAAGAAGGATTTTATGCCGATTTAGTGATTGTAAATCCAAGTCTGCCATGGAATGTCAAGAAAGAAAATATACTTGCCAAATGCGGATGGTCACCATTTGACGGATATAATTTTAAATCAAGAATTACACATACATTTGTAAATGGTCAATTGGTTTATCAAAATTTTAAAGTCAAAGATATTCCAGTTGGAAAGCGTTTGCTTTTTGACAGATAAAATCATAGAAATGAAGAAAATTATAATCATAGTTTGTTGTATGTTTTCGGTTATCAGTTGCAATAACAACTCAGTTGAAAAGCCTAAGAACCTTATTGGTAAAGATAAAATGGTCGATATTCTATATGACATATCTTTATTGGAAGCTATTAAAACGCAAAATATCAATGGAGGCATAACGGTGAAAATGGGGAACGATTATATTTATAAAAAATATAAAATAGACAGCGTTCAGTTTGTGAAAAGCAATAAATATTATGCTTCCGATCTTGAGGAATACAAAAAAATGTTTGAGAAAGTTAAAGAGAGACTGAGTACAGCTACGTTGAAAATAGACGAGAAAATGAAGAAAAACGGTCAGGTTGTGCCGCCAAATCCGAACAGCACTTTAAATTCGGATACGCCTCAGGTACAATAATTACTTTTGCAAAGAAACAACTTCTTTAATAACACTATCAATGCTTTGGAATTCAAAATTCAAAGCATTTTTTATTTTCTTATTAGAAATAAAATCAGAAGAATGCAGTGAGTTCGCGCTGTATTTGGACAGTTTTCTTTTGGTTCTGAAAATCATAGAAACCAACCAATCCAAACGCCAGGCTAAAGCTGTCATCCAGGGTTTAGCTTCAATAGTAGGTTTCTTTGCTTTTAGCTTTTCAGCAATTGAAAAAATAACTTCTTTGAAAGTCAGGTTTTCAGCAACAACTGTAAATCGTTCGCTGATTATGTCGCTTTTCATTAATTGAATCATGATTTTCACCACATCGGTAACGCCAACATATCCTGTAGAACCATTGGTGTAAAATGGAAATCCATTTTTTATAGAGCTGAAAAATAATCCACTTCCCTGATTCCAGAAACCAGCTCCAAAAATTACTCCCGGATTTACAACAACTACATCCAAACCTTCCTGTTGTCCACGCCAAATCTCCATTTCTGCACCATGTTTTGAAATCGCATAATCGCTGTGCAGTGATTCCGGATTCCATTCGGTTTCTTCGGTGATTTGGTTTTCATTTGGAGCTAAATTTCCTAAAGCGGCTATAGAACTTACGTGACATAATTTTTTTATTTTGAATTCAACGCAAAAATTAACAATGTTTGCAGTGCCTTCAATATTTACTTTTCGGAGTAAATCTTCATCATTTGGGTCGTATGATATTAAACCGGCACAATGATAAACGTAATCGATATCCCTGAAAGCGGTTGTCAGTGAAAAAACATCAATAACATCGGCCTGAACCCAATCAATCCTGGAAAATAAATGCTCTTTTTGGTATAATTGAAAAAGCGATTTTGTTTTTTCGATAGCATCGGTTTGCCTGTAGATTGCTCGAATAGCAACTTCATTTTCTGCCAAATTCAGCAGTAAATGTGCTCCAACCAAACCAGTTCCGCCTGTTACTAATATCATAATGCGAAATTACGAATTACGATTTAGGATTTACGAATTATTTTGACTTTGCAAATAAACAAATGGATAATCTTTTAGCCCTGATTGCAGCGGCACCGAAGTAGAGCGGAAAGCAGGAATATGGATTGCTGATAAATCCCAGACCATTCGCTTCAAAAATTCCCAAATCTACTTATATTTGCGCTCAAGAATTTATAAAGATGAAGAATTTAGTTGAAGAATTAAAATGGCGTGAATTGTATCACGACAGCATGCCTGGAACCGAAGAACAACTGCTTAAGGAAGTCACGAGCGCTTATATTGGGTTTGATCCAACGGCTGATTCGTTGCATATTGGGAGCATGGTGCAAATCATTTTATTATTGCATTTGAAAAACTTTGGACACAAACCGATTGCTTTGGTTGGTGGCGCTACCGGAATGATTGGAGATCCTTCGGGAAAATCGGATGAGCGTAATTTGCTTACTGAAGAGCAGTTGGCTAAGAATGTCGCTGGAATCAAAAGTGTGTTATCACGGTTTTTAGATTTTAATTCGGCAGAAGCTAATGCACCGGTTATGGTCAATAATTACGATTGGATGAAGTCATTTTCGTTTATCGATTTTGCACGTGAAGTTGGAAAACGAATCACCGTTAATTATATGATGGCTAAAGATTCAGTGAAGAAACGTTTATCGGGTGAAGCTGGCGATGGAATGTCTTTTACTGAGTTTACCTATCAATTGATACAAGGTTATGATTTTTATCATTTGCACAAGCATTACAATTGTGTATTGCAAATGGGCGGTTCAGACCAATGGGGGAATATCACAACCGGAACAGAGTTGGTTCGCAGAATGAATCCAAATACAGAAGCTAAAGCTTTTGCGTTGACAACTCCGTTGATTACGAAAGCTGATGGTTCAAAATTTGGAAAATCTGAAGGTGGAAATATTTGGCTTGACGCAGATAAGACTTCAGTTTATAAATTTTATCAATTCTGGTTGAATACTTCGGATGAAGACTCAGAGAAATATATTAAGATTTTTACATTCCTGGATAAAGACGCTATAGACAACTTGATTGCTGAACATAAAGAAGCTGCACATTTGAGAGTTTTGCAAAGAAAATTAGCAGAAGAAATAACAATATTAGTCCACGGAAAAGCAGAATTAGAAAAAGCAATTCAGGCTTCGAATATTTTGTTTGGAAATGCAACTGCAGATGATTTGAAGCAATTGGATGAAACAACATTTTTGGAGGTTTTTGACGGTGTTCCGCAAGCTGAAATCTCAAGAGATGACATCATAAACGGAATCAATATTGTTGATGTGCTGAATGAGAAATCAGGGTTTTTAAAATCGAATGGTGAAGCGAGACGCGCTTTAACAGAGAATTCGATTTCGGTAAACAAAGAAAAAGTAAACGAAGAATTTCAGTTGACATCAAAAGATTTGATTAACAATCAATTTGTATTGCTGCAACGTGGAAAGAAAAATTATTTTGTGATACGAGTTAAATAACCATCAGATTACAACCACGAATATCAGAATTATCAAAACGTCCCAATACTTCGAATGAATTGTTGGGCTGTTTTTTGCCCAAATCCTGCGTGGCAATAAAAGAACACGAATTGATATTTGCCAAATCAATTACGTTTATTCCGCCAGTTTTTCCGTTGCTTACATAAGTCATAGCGTCTTCGGTATCGCGAATTTGGATTTGCATCCAGGCCGGGCATTCGAAAATTCCGTTACCCAAAGAATATGCTTGAGATAAAAGTTCTGTCATTCCGTATTCAGAATGGATATTTTGAACTCCAAAACCAGCACAAAGAATTTCGTGCAATTCTTCCCGAATCATTTCTTTGCGTTTGCCTTTCATGCCACCGGTTTCCATGATGATGGTATTTTTTAGTTGGAAATTTTGCTTTTCAACTAAATCCAATAAAGCATATGTCACACCAATCAGAATCACATTTTGACCAGCATTATCAAGTTCAACCAGTTTGGCAATCAGCTCATCATAATTACGCAAATAAAAGCCGCTATGTTCATTGTTCGTATGGTCAATCAAATCTTTCGCCATATAAATTAATGACGAACCACTGCGCTCCAAATAGGATGGAAGTAAAGCCAAAACTACATAATCTTCAATGTTTCCATAAAATTCAGAAAATGCATTTCGATAGCTTTGTTCGTATAACGAAACATCTGTAATCAAATGTTTACTGGTAATCATTCCAGTTGTTCCGCTGCTTGTAAACGTTTCCTGAATTGCATCCGAATTCGAAACTATATCATGATTCTTAAAAAACTGAATTGGCAGAAACGGAATTTGCTGTAGTGATTTTACAGCTTGTTTGTCCACTTTCAGAAAATCACAAAACTCCTGATACACCAAGTTGTTTTCGTATTGAAAACGAAAAACCTTCAAAGCTATTTTTTCAAATTGCTTTTGAGAAGAAATAGTAAATATGTCTTGTGTATTTATCAAGGAATAATTTTGTGCAAAAGTAATGAAAATAAAAAAAGCCCTAACTTTCGTTAGAGCTTTTTGATATATTGGATACTAATTATCTAATAACTAATTTTCTTGAAGCAGTTTTTCCTTCTTCAGTAATTTGAACGATGTAAACACCAACATTAAGTGATCCTACATTAATTGCATTATCATTTGTAGAAGTGCTTAAAACTTTTTTACCTAGTACATCAAAAACAGTTACTGTTTTTTCAGCATTAGCAGAAGTTTCGATAAACAGTGTTCCGTTTGTAACTGGGTTTGGATATACTCTTAAACCAGTAATTGCATTTTGATTAGTTCTTAATACATCAGAAGTTACATAAGCCCATGTAGAACCTAATCTAATTTCATCAACTTCTATATTACCAGTTCCAGCAGTAGCAGTTCCAGCTTCTCTAATTGCAATACCAGCAATTTGAGCAGGAGCTACAGTTGTTCCTGTTACATTTGTTGCAGTTGCAGCTGTTTCAGCTCCGCCAATTGCAGGGTTTACCCATAAACTTGCAGTATTAGTTGTGAAATCAAATTTCACAACAACGAAATAAGTTGTTGCTGTTGTATAATCTGCAGCAATCCATGATGGAGCAGCTGTTCCACCAGATCCATTCAAAATTCCTAAGTTAAAAGTTCCGGCAGTTGCACCAGCTCTAATATATATTCTACCATTGAAAACAGTTACAGTTGCTGGACTAACTGTTGCGCTAGTCATTAAAAAGTAATTACCAATAGCATCAGTGTTTAAAGCTAATCCGTCAGCATTTGGCAAATTAATTAAAGCAGAATAATAAGCTACACCAGTTAATGGTGCTGCAGAAGCAAGATTTACATCTTCTCCATTACCTGCTACAAGTTGAGTTTTGTTACCTTGGGAAGTTAATCCAGTGTAACTAAGCGAACCAGCTGTAATCAATAGTTGACCAGCAGTTCCACTATGTGTTGACCAGCCACTTGCGTTTAATGCAGTACCAGCTGCGGACATAAACGGATCAGAAGCCTGAGCAAGTGAAAGGGATATTGTCAATAAAGACAATGATAAAGTGTAAAGTTTTTTCATATTTTTATAAATTTATTAGCTTACAAATATAAGGACAAATTTTATTTATATAAAAAAAGAATGTAAAAAAATGATTAAAAAAAGATTAATTTTCAGAAAGTACAACTATCTGACAATTAGTTTTCTAGTGGCAGTAGTATCACCTTCAGTAATTTTTATGATATAAACACCAGGCGGAATAGATGCAATATTTAACTCACGAGAAGAAACAGTAGTTTGTAAAACTTTTTTCCCCAACACATCAAATACTGAAATTTCTTTATCCAAAGAAGTTTTTGAAGTAATGTATATTTTGCCATTACTCACCGGATTTGGATAAAATCCTAAACCTTCACTAGGTTGCTTTCCCTCTTGGGCAAAGCCTGCAAGCGAAAACATAAAGAGCGCGATTAATATAAAGTATTTTTTTGCCATGACTTCAATTTGGTTAGTACAAATATATAATTTTTTTTCAAACTTATTTCAAATAGCATACCAAAAAAAAACATCCTGAGTTTTTCAGGATGTTTTAGTATTTATTATGATTATTTTTTATTGTATCAAATTAATTCCGCCAACTGTTGACCATGCACCTGTAGTTAATGAAGCTCCAGTGGCAGCAGCATTTGGAGTGTATTTTCCAACAGGGAAAACAACTGATATTGGTGTTGGCGGTGTACCAATACTTGCTCCTAAAATATCAACTGAAGTGTTAGTAATTTTAACATTCGTTAAATTAATTTTTGAACCATTCACCTGATTGGTATTTGTCGAAGCATCCTGAATTTTAATAGCAGCACCTTGATAAGTTGTTGCGCCTTCTGTATAAGAAGTGTACCCATCAATTACAATATTGCTAAAGTCACCGTTTGCTTCTTTTTTGAATTGGATAGCGTCTACCTGAACATCACCAGCTACTTCAGGTGTACAACCCGCAGCTCTTTTTAAAGTGATATTGGTAACTTTTGGCCAAAAATCATTGTTGTTATTTGAACATTCTATCTCCATTCCAAAGTTTCCTTTAGTAACTTGTAGTGCATACCAATTAGAATTGTTTTGACCCTGCCATCCGTCTTGCCAGTCAAAAGCATCATCATAATTTCCGTAAGAAATAGCATTTGTCATGCTTACGGTTCCACCAAAAAATTCATAACCATCATCAGCACCTTTATAAGAAACTAAGTGATCTAATGTTGTTCCTGAACCACAAGAATAAAAAGTAAATCCGTTATTTTCTTTTGTTCCGTCTGCCAATTTAGCACCAGCATATTCTACCCGAACATAGTTTAATGAACCACCATTGTGAGTTGGGTTTGTTCCGCCATATGATAAAGCATTTCCATCTTCAGAAGTTGAAGTAGTAACACCACCAATAGCTTTTATTGGAGCATCACCATACATTATAATTCCACCCCAAGAACCAGGAATTCCTGATTTTTCAGTAAATACAACGGGCAAAGCAGAAGTCCCATTCACGATAAGTTTTCCGCCATTCAAAACTACTAAGGCATTGTCACCGGTTGTTTTGTCAGCAGTAATTGTTGAACCAGCATCAAAAGTAACAGTTACGCCAGCATTGATTTTTACAATTCCTTTTAAGGTATAAGTTCCTAAAGGATATGATTTGTCAACAGTTATTGGGCCTGTAATTTCACCAGTAACTGGTTGTGCACTTGAATTGTCATCACTACTTGTACATGCAGTGAAAGTTGAAGCTAAAATTGCTAAGCTTAGAATTAATTTTTTCATGAGTTTTGTTGTTTAATTTTCTGTTACAAAGATAAATTCGTGAGAAAAAAAAGATGTTATCTAAATATTATAATAGCGTTACGATTCGTCTATTAAAAAGTAGATTAATTGTTAAGAGCATAATATTTAAGTAACACAAAAGCCGCCTTAAACGAGCGGCTTTTGAATGCAGGAATAGTATTTTTAAAACGTGTAACTCAGATTTAAAGAAAAACCAACACCTTTTTTGTAATTGCTAATTAAGTTAGAAGGTTCAGCAATTGGAGAAGTTCCATCTTCTCCTTGTTCAAATTTTCGGTCTGGGTTTAACAAATTATCAGCTGAGAATTTCAAATCAAAATGATCTGACAATTTACTGCTCCAAACTAAATCCAACTGACTAACCGGCAGCTCGTAAATGTGATCTAATCCACCAGTTCCAACTGCATAAATTCTTTTCCCGAATACAGAATATACTAATGAAACCGTATTACTCCATTTCTCATTAAAATTAAACTGGTATTTCAAATCTGAATTTATTAACCATTTTGAAGCACCTTGCAATTCTCTTGATTTATGCGTTTCAATTGAATTGGTAACACTTCCGTCAGAATTTACTGTTACTGGTTTTACATCAACATTAGTTTGCATTAATGAAGTATTGAATCCAAATGAAAAAGCCGATAGATTTTTGTTGATTCTGGCAAAATCTAACAGGAATTCTAATTCCAAACCGTAAATATTTGCTTTGTCTGAATTCAGATAAGTGGTGATTGTCGAATTCGCAGCATTGGCAATAAAGGTTCTCTCGATAGGGTTCTTAATTGATTTTCCAAAAATACCAACTGCTAACATTTCTTTTGCTGTTGGAAACAATTCATATTTTAAATCAACATTGTAGTTATCACTATTTTCTAAAAACGGATTTCCTTTTGTTGAAGTTCCATCAGCGTTGATGTATTCAATCGGATACGCTTCCATAACAACAGGTCTGGTATAGGTTTGACTCGCGGCAAAACGAATGTTGGCTTTCTCGGTAACCACATATTTTGCATTTACAGATGGCAAAATATATAATTTGTTCCTGTTGATTATTTCAAACGGCTGGTCAAAAGAACCTTGTTGTCTGTATTTAGTTTCTCTTTCAGTATTTTCAGCTCTTATTCCTCCGTTTATTTCCCATTTTTCGGCAAATTTGAATAAGACATTAGCATAACCACAATTGGCCAATTCCATTAATTTTGCTTTGTAAGTTGCATTAGAACTTTCTCTGAAACTAAAAGCATTTTGACTTAAATATTCATTCAACTGAGTATCCAAAGCGTTTACCGGAACCGTAAAACTGTTTGGCGCAAAATTGTTTATCGGCGTTATAAAACGATATGAAGATTGCATCAATGAAGCACTTCCGTTATAACCAACAGCCAATTTGTTTTTCTTTTCCTGACCGCCAAATTTCAGGCTGTATTCCAACATTCCGGATAAATAAATATCGCTTTTAATATCTAAATATTGTTTGATGAAATTGTTTCCGGCAATAGAAGTTATGATGTTATCACCATCCAAAGTTCCCGAAAAGAATTTCCTGTCTGGTTGTTGGTAAGATGTTTTGGCAAATGAACCGCCAGCTTTAATGTTTTGATTTTTATCTTTTGTCAAAGCATATTCTCCCAATAATTGTGAATTGAAATAATCCGATTGGTCCAATTGGTTAGTTCTGATTAAGGTTTTGTTTTCGTTAGCTGTTAAATCAGCGTAACCAAATTGGTCTTTAATCAGGTTTTCGGTTGTTCTTAAATAAAAATTATTCCATGTCAATTTTATCCTGTCTGATGAATAATTTAAACCAATCAACGATGAGGTTGAAGTTTTATAACGATATTCTGTATTGATGAAATCGCTTCTGTAAACAAAGCCGGTTGAATTGTTATTGAAGTTTCTTTCTACACCAGTTCTGAAACTATAATTGTTATCAAAGTTTAGCGAGAACAAATATGAAAAACTAGCTTCATTCTTTAATTTGAATTTCTCCGAATGCAAAACACCAAAACTCATGTTCAAAGGCGCTTTAGTTTTTGTAACATCAAATCCACTTTTGAAAGATTGCAACGCTTGGTCTGGCGTAAAAGTATAACTGGCTGGTTTTCCTCCTAATAATCCCGGCAAAGCTCTTTCGTCTCCGGTCAGGCCAAAGAAACCTCTGCTTCCATCAGCATCTTTAGAAATCAAGAAGTCTTTCATATTATTATCGGTAGTGAAGTTTGTCCCGATACTGATTTTGGTAATGCTTTTTGTTCCTTTTGAAGTCGCAATGTTAAAAGTTCCACCAGCAAAATCGCCATAAATATTTGGATTGAACGTTTTGTAAACATCAATAACACCTACAATATCTGTTGGAAATAAATCCAACGGAATGATTTTTTTGAACGGATTATTCGTTGGAGCGGCCAAATCATTAATCAGTAAGTTATTGTATCGGTCTTCCAAACCACGGACAAATAAACCTCTTGAACCAACTTTAGTAATACCGGTAATCTTTGTCAAACCTTCTTCTACATCACTCACGCCTTTTCTCGCCATTTCCTGTGCGCCGATACTTTGCTTGATTTCGACTGCTTTTTTCTGTTCCAATAACAAAGCGGTTTCTTTTTCTCTGCTTACCGTATTTTGAATCACGACATCTTTTAACTGATAACTTCCCGAACCTAATGCTTTGTCTAGAGTAACAGTTTCTCCGGCTTTTACTTCAACCTTCTCTTCGATAGTTTCATAACCCAAAAAGCTAAATTGAATGGTATAACTTCCGGCATCAACATTAATCGTATATTTTCCGGTTTCATCTGTTGTTACTCCAATTGTAGTGCCTTTTATTACCACATTTGCAAAAGGAAGCGTTTCATTATTTAAATCTTTATCCGTTAAAGTTCCTGTAATAGTTCCTTTGTTTTGTGCAAAACCAAGAACGGTTATTAATAAAAAGATAACAATTAATTTAAATTTCATTTTAGTTGTGTTTAATTTTGATGCAAAGAAACCACCGCAATGTAAAGGTCGTGTTACTCTAGTATTACCATTTTGTTCTTTTATTATTACCAAATCGTTAACAGATTAAATTACCGTTAAGTCAGGTTTCATTTATCAATTCATTTTGTATTATCTTTACATTTACATCGACAAAA